>JAJDTQ010000179.1 GCA_022827045.1 Candidatus Binatia bacterium | reverse complement strand
CGGATGTAGCGGATCGGCCGCTCCACCTTGCCCTTGGCCTGAGTCGTCGACTGCACCCGAGAGGGGTCAGGCGCCGAGAAGGTTCCGGATCACACACCCTTTCCATCCGCTTCGTGGTCGCGAGTTCGAGCTGATCCAGATCAAGCTGTGCTGGGGAATCGACCGGGTCTACTACGAGGGCGAAGGCGGCGCGCTACGGCACCTGCCGGTGGGCTGGACCAGCGTGGCGGCGGCGGATCCGTTCGTCTCCGTGGGGCGCGGCCGCTCCGCGTTCCGGGTGGAGGACCTGTTGGCGCTCGCGGAAGCCATCGACTGGGTGGTGTAAGGGAGATTATGACGCATATGTCAACACGATTACGCGCAGGGCGTACAAGCGGCGGGGGAGGAGCTGCTATGCTGTGGTGGTGCTGAAATACCTGTCAATGGCATATACAAGCCGTGCCATAGCCCTGTTGACGCGCATAATGACCTTGACATCCCTACCAATATGGTCATAAATAGATTTACATACACTAGCGCCCGATACCGGAGGCATCCCCATGGCAAGACAGCCCATCGACGACAAGACGCGCACCCTCAGGGAACGCGGCTGCCTCAACGCCCACCCCGAGCAGGTGCGCGACGAGCTGTTTCTCTCCAACCCCTTCTTCGACCCGCGCGACCTGCTGCAGGTCAAGTACGAGATGCTGCGCCGGGTTCACGAAGAGGGCGAGTCGGTCAGCGCAGCCGCGACGCGCTTCGGCCTCTCGCGGCCGACGTTCTACACGGTGCAACGCGCCTACGAGACGGGCGGATTGCCGGCGCTGGTGCCGGCGCGTCCCGGGCCTCGGCGAGCGCACAAGCTCGGCGCGGAGGTGGTCGAGGCGATCCGCGCGGCGCGGGAGCAGCGGCCATCGCCGAGTTCCCGCGACTTGGTGGAGCTGGTGCGCGAGCGGTTCGGGCTCTCCGTGCACCGGCGCAGCATCGACCGTGTTCTGGCGTGGCAAAAAAAACGCCCGTGAACGGCGCGCGCCATCACAACGGCTCGGCGCCGCCGGCGCGCTTCGCGACCAGTTACGAACGATTGCGCGGTCAGGCCGTGAACGCCGGCCCCGTGCGGGACCGGGAGGGACTCGCGGTTCTGGCGCAACGGGGTATCGCAGGCTGGCTGGATGTTCTGGCCACCCTGCCCGAGGCGGCGGTCACCGCCACGCCGCGTCTCTCGGAGCCGTTGCCGGCGGACGTGGAAACGAGCACGGTCGACATCCTGTTGACGATGATCCGCCCGCACATGGCGCGGAGGATGGCATGAACGAAGTCCATCGCAAGGTGAGCGCCGACCATCTGAGCCGTGACGCCTATCTCTACGTGCGTCAGTCCACGGTGCGCCAGGTCTACGAGAACACGGAGAGCACGCGCCGCCAGTACGCCCTGCGCGAACGGGCGGTGGCGCTTGGCTGGCCGGCCGAGCGCGTGGTGGTGATCGACACCGATCTCGGCCAGTCGGGCGCCGACCGGGATCGCGACGGGTTCCAGCGCCTGGTCGCGGAGGTCGGCATGGGCCGGGCCGGAATCGTGCTCGGGCTCGAGGTGTCGCGGCTGGCGCGCAACTCCACCGACTGGCACCGCCTGCTGGAGATCTCCGCGTTGAGCGACACGCTGATCCTCGACGAGGACGGCGTCTACGATCCCGGCGACTTCAACGACCGGCTGCTGCTCGGCCTCAAGGGCACCATGAGCGAGGCGGAGTTGCACATGCTCCACGCCCGGCTGCGCGGCGGCCTGCTGAATCAGGCGCGGCGCGGGGCCCTGAAGGTGCCGCTGCCGGTGGGACTGGTCTACGATCCGCTGGACCGGGTCGCACTCGATCCGGACGCCCAGGTGCAGCGGTCCTTGCGGCTGATGTTCGACACCTTCGACCGCACCGGCTCTGCGACCGCCACGGTTCGCCACTTCCGCGACGCGGGCCTGCTCTTCCCCCGCCGCCTCCGCAGCGGGGGGCACAAGGGCGAACTGCACTGGCGGCCGCTGGACCACTCGCGCGTCCTGCAGGTACTGCACAATCCGCGCTATGCCGGAGCCTACGCGTTCGGGCGCAGCCGGCAGCGGCGCCGCCCGGGCGGCGTCGTCGAGTGGCGCCGCGTGCCCCTCGACGAGTGGACGGTCCTGCTGCGGGACGCGCATCCCGGCTACATCGCATGGGATCGCTTCGAGGCCAATCAACGGCATCTGCGCGACAACGCGCTGGCCCACGGCGCGGACCGTCGCCGCGGTCCAGCCCGCGAGGGGCCGGCGCTGTTGCAGGGTCTTGCCCTGTGCGGCGTGTGCGGGCAGGGCATGACGGTCCGCTATCACACCCGCCGGGATCGGCGGGTTCCAGACTACGTCTGCCAGCGCGCCGGCATCCAGAGCGCGGACGCCAAGTGCCAGTCCATACCCGGCGCCGGCATCGACCGCGCCGTGGGCGCGTTGCTGGTGGAACTGATGACGCCCGTCACGTTGACCGTGGCGCTCAAGGTCCAGGACGAACTGGCGGCACGTGCCGACGAGGTCGATGCCTGGCGCGCCCAGACCGTCGAGAGGGCCCGCGAGGAGGCGGAACTGGCGCGGCAACGCTTCATGCAGGCCCATCCCGACAACCGGCTCGTGGCCGATGTCCTGGAGGCCGAGTGGAACGCCAGGTTGCGCGCTCTGGACGAGGCTCGCCGCGAACTCGAGCAGCGGCGTGCCGAGGATACTGGACGACTCGACGACGCCCAGCGTCAACGCGTCCTAGCCCTGGCTACCGACTTCCCGCGCCTGTGGAAGGATCCGGCGACGCCGGACCGCGAGCGCAAGCGCATGGCAAGGCTGCTGATCGACGACGTCACCATCACGCGAGGCGCCGAGATCGCTCTTGGCGTGCGCCTGCGCGGCGGGGCGACGCGGACGCTACGGCTGGCTCCCGAACTTCCCGCAGGGCAACGGTACCGGACCCCTGACGGCGTCGTCGCGCAGATCGACAACCTGCTCGACAGCCACACCGACGCGGAGATCGCCGCCTTGCTGAACGAAAGCGGACTGCGCACCGGCCACGGCGTCGTCTTCCGGCCGCAGCGCGTACAGGCCATACGCAAAGAGTACCGCTTGGCCTCCCGGTACAAGCGCCTGCGTGTCCGCGGCCTGTTGACCGTCAGCGAAGCTGCTGCCATGCTCGACGTCTCGACCCACACCGTCAAACAATGGCGCCGCCATGGCCTGCTTCGAGCCTACCGCTACAACGACAAGAACGAGTGGCTTTACGAGCCTCCCGGTGACCAGCCGCCCGTCAAGCAGCAGGGCCGGAAGTTCACGAAGCGAACTCCTTCCCGCGAGCTTGTAACGCAACGTCCAGATGAGGTGCAATATGAAGCCTAGCCCTTGGTACGGGCGCGGTACGGCCGGCACGACCGCGGCCGGAACCCCCAGTGCGCGGCGAACCGCAGGAAGTCCGCGTTCAACACCAGCTGGCCCCCGCCCACGCGGCCGTCCGACAGCACCACCGCCCGCATCTGATCGAACAACAACTCTTGCGGCACCCCGCCGAACCACCCGAAGGCGCTCTCAAGCCCTTCGATCAGCACCGCCATCGTCTGCCGGCGGTAGAAGCGCAGCCACAACAGCCGCGAGTGGCTCAGAACCATCACCAGCGCGTGCCGCCGCCCCCAGGGAAGCGTGAACGTCGCAAAGTCCACCTGCCCCTGCCGTCCCGCCGGCGTCTCGAACCGCACCAGCGCCTCCTCAGGCTCCCGCGGCCGCACCGCCCGCACGTAGTCCCTCACACGGCCATATCCGCCCGTGTAGCCCGCCGCCTGAACCTCGTCGTAAAGCCGCTTCGCCGACAACCGGGGGAACTCCTCCAGTCGCGCCTCGATGATCCCCTTGTACGGATCCAGCTTGTGCCCCACCGCTGGCCGCATGCTGTACTGCGTCCCGCCTCCCTCAAGGTCCCGATCCAACTGCCCCACCTCAACCCACCGGTGGATCGATCGACGCCCCACCCCGAACCGCCGCGACAGCTCCGCCTTCGATACACCCTGTTCCAGGTAGTGCCTAAGAAGCATCCTCGTCTCCCATCCGTGCATCCGTACGCCGCTCCGTTCCTGTTGACTTCGCCAACAGCCTGGAACGCCGCACCCCCTCCAGCAACTTCAAAGTGTGCCATTTTCGGTTGACACGAATGGGACATTTACGACTGACACCAACACTCCGGTAAACCCGGGGCGGTTCAGCACACAGGTAGCGGCGTTGTTGAGGGAGATTCGAAGCTAGGACAATGGCGAGAAGACAGAAAATGCGTGTTGTTTACGTTACCAGTAGCGCATACAAGCGGGAAGAGAACGCGGTGTTCGTGGAACACTGCAAGTTAGACGATGGGACGCCAATACGAGATCTCTTCGAGTTTGACATTAGGCCGGTGCCTATACAGGAGATCCTGAACGTGGATCTTAAGGTGATGGTCGCGGCGGAGGTTGTCAGCGCGTACAGTCAGTTGAAGGTGCCCTGCATCGTGGAGCATGCGGGTCTCATATTTGAGGAGTATGTTGATGAGTCTTATCCGGGCGGGCTGACGAAACCGATGTGGGATACGCTCAGAGAGCGTTTCGTCGCTGAGACTAATTCCACGAATAGAAGAGCGATAGCACGGGCAGTTGTAGCGTACTGTGATGGAATGACCGTGATGACGTTTGTCGGGGAAAGAAAGGGAAGCATTGCGGAGGCACCGCGGGGTAGCCGCGAGTTTTATTGGGACACGGTGTTTGTTCCGGATGACCCGTCGGGGAAAGCGGTCGGAATGACCTACGCGGAAATCGCTCAGGACACGTCGCTGGGCCTGGAATACAAGATGACGGAACTCTCGCTGTCTTCGGCGGCCATGAAGAGTTTTCTCCAACATCGTGCCGAGGTGGGCGAAGCGGAGCTCTGGCGATAGTCATGCGTGTGAGGTCTGCCCAAAATTGTTTCGACGCAGGACGTAGTTTGGGATCGACCTTTGTTCCGTGCGCCCAGGCGTATGGGAACGTCTTTTGTTTGGACCGGGTGATCGGTTGGCGGTCTTTTCGGTCAGTGAGGTTTTCGTGGACCGCGGCTCGGGCGAGAAACTTGGAGCCGAAGAGACCGGGCCTTTTAATTTCCTTCGCAGGTCAGTTTCCACCTAAGTTCCTTGAAAATTGCGTGTCCAAAGCGTAATATTCAAGGAGATGACCTTCATTGAGCGAGAAGCAGTCGAGTCCCAGGTCTCACGAGCTTTGGAACGCAGCAGAGGTGTGGTGTTGTTGGGGCCGCGCCAGTCGGGCAAGACTACCATCGCGCGCCGCATCGCCAGCCACCAGCAGGCCGAGTATTTCGACCTTGAGGACCCCTCCGACGTGGCACGGCTGGCGGCCCCCAAACTGGTGCTGGAACGCGCGCGGGGTCTCGTTATCCTGGACGAAATTCAGCTACGCGTGGATCTCCTGCCCTTGCTGCGGGTGCTTCTGGACCGTCAGCCGCTTCCGGCCAGGTTTTTGTTGCTGGGAAGCGCGGCGCCTGAAATCGTGCGGGGCGCTTCCGAGACCCTCGCGGGCAGGGTCGAGATGGTCGCCATGGCGGGGTTCCGTCTGGCCGAGGTCGGCTTTGCCGGCCGCGACAGACTGTGGCTGCGCGGCGGCTTCCCGCCGTCGTTCCTCGCCGATTCCGACGAGGACAGCTTCGCTTGGCGAGAGAGCTTCATACAGACCTTCGTCGAGCGGGATCTCCGTCGGCTGGGTTTCGAGATGGCACCCGCCGCGATGCGCCGCTTTCTGACGATGTTGGCCCATCTTCACGGACAGCGATGGAACGCTTCGGCCGTGGGTTCCTCGCTTGCCATATCGCAGAATACGGTGCGGCGATATCTGGACCTGCTCTCGGGCGCCTACCTTGCTCGTCAACTGCATCCGTGGTTCGAGAACGTCGGCAAGCGGCTGGTCAAGTCACCGAAGGTCTACGTCCGGGACAGCGGTCTGCTGCATGCGCTGCTGGGCCTGGAACGTCAACGCGATGTCGAGTCCCATCCCGGGCACGGCGCTTCGTGGGAGGGGCTGTGCGTCGAGGAGATCATCGCCGTCCACGGTGAGCGCCGCTGCTGGTTCTGGGCAACCCACGGGGGAGCGGAACTGGACGTGTTGGTGCTCGACCGCGGCCAACGCATCGGCTACGAATGCAAGCTGACGGACAGCCCGAGAATGACGAAGTCAATGCACGTGGTGATGGCCGACCTCAAGCTCGACCATCTGTTCATCGTCTACCCTGGGGAGAATCGGTTCCCACTGGCGGAGCGCGTGACCGCCATCGGACTGGCCGACATCGGGCGGAACCCGGCCTGACCCATGACTTTGCGACGTGCGCAACCGTGAGGACACTTTTGAAGTCCCGTCGCCGAGCTTCGGTGAATTGCCCGGTACGCGGGAATCGGCAGTGGAACTGGCCAAAGGTTGGGCTACCGGTAGCCCAGCACCGTATAGTCGCCGTCGACGATCAATCGAATGGAGGCATACAGTCCGAGCAACCCGCATACCACCCAGCCCGAATTGGCTCCCCAGATATAGATGGACACTTCGGCCCTGCTGATCAGCTTGTGCCGCCCTGCGACAAAAAAGCTCGCCAGGTACACGGAGGTAGCGTACGCCCATTGCCAGAACAGCATCACGCCGAGAATGCCCGCGACGACCGCGGGCAAGAAACCGACCGTGAAGGCCGCATACAGAACCAGCGTCGGAACCGCCGTGAAGAAGCCGTTGGCAATATCGATATTGAAGCCGTACGAGCGCCGATCGGTGTAGGACCCATCGTACAGGGAGTAGATCGCCCACAGATCAGCCCCCACCGAGGGGGACAGGCACCGTGTAAGGGGTATTTCCGTCGCCAGGAACTCAACGGCCGGCGTCAGGCCGGTGTCCTCTCGCCGCCGGCGCCAGTACTCGGCGCGTTGCCGAATGAGGTCCTGCTGCCGGAAGAGACAGACTTCCCAATAGCAAATCAGTAGATTGACCGAGAAAAAGAGGCTTAGCGCACAATAGATGGCATTCAGGTGTCCATTCACCCAATACCGCGCACTGATGCCGGCAGCGGTCAGCACGGCTACAACGACAACCGCCAGCAGACCAACCCGCATCGTCAAGCCCCTTCTCGTGCAGCCCATGCCGGACGGCCTGATCAGGGTCCCGTGCGGCTACTCTTTGTCGTTGGTTCCCACCACCACGGTGTAGAGCGAGAAGCGCGAGTACCGGTAGTGTTTGCTGCCGGTGAACGCCGTCTCTTCCAGGAACGGCTTGAGCCTGAGGTTGGTGCTCCAGCCGAGCCGGCGGGTGATGGGATCGAGGGATCGCGTCAGCGCGCCCCAGAAGCGTGACTCGGTGGTGAAGTGGTTGACGATGACAATGGTTCCGCCGGGACGGCAGACGCGTTGCATCTCGGCCATCATGCGGACGGGATCGGGCACCACCGACACCACGTGGAACGCCATCACGTAGTCGAAGGCATCGTCGGCAAAGGTGAGGTTCAGGGCGTCCATCTCCCGGACCTCCAGGTGGCGCCAATCGTTCTTGGCGATCTTCTCCTGGGCGTGGGAGAGCATCTTGGGCGCCATGTCGACGCCGACGACGTGGCAGTTGCGCGGATAGGCGGGAAACGAGGTGCCGGTGCCGACGCCCACCTCCAGGATCTGCGCCCCGGACGGCAGGTTCAGATCCTGGATCACCGTCCGTTCGCGGGAGTAGAAGAACTTCGCGAACGTCTTGTCGTAGAGTGGCGCCAGGTCGGAGTAGAGCTTGCTCTCGTGGGCTCCCAACTCTGCCATGTTCTTGCGTGCGCCTGTTCGCGACATACAGACCCCGTCAGGTGTCGTCTTTGGATGATCTCGGCAACGATGTCTGTTGCAAGGAAAACCGACAGAACTATGTCAAATCAAGTATCAATTGGGGGTTTTCTTGTCAAGTTGCGGGCCGCGAGGCGGGGAACCGAGCGGTTGGTAATCCGCCGGCTTCTTGGCTAAATTGAAAGCAGGCCGCCTTCCGGTGTGTGCACCCCCGTGAGGCTCCCAACTATCCGCTTTTACAAGGGGTTCCGCTTCTACTCGTCATGGCCGGCTTCGCACGGTTGATCGAATATCTCTGGAAGTATCGGCGGCGTTACCTGCTGGGCGGGCTGTGTCTGGTGGCCACCACGAGCCTGCTGATGGTGGTTCCGTGGTGGGTCCGCGGCGCCATCGACGTCATCGAGCGGGGTGATCCCGATTCGGAGCTCGGCGGCTACGTGCTGCTGATCGCGCTGGCGGCGGCCGGTGGCGGACTCCTGCGCGGGGTTTCCCGGTCCATTATCTTCAACGCCGGCCGGAACATCGAGTACGACATCCGGAACGACCTCTTCGCCCATCTCGAGAAGCTTCCCCTCGGCTACTACCAGTCGCAGCGCACCGGCGACCTCATGTCACGGGCGGTGAACGACATCAACGCGATCCGCATGCTCCTGGGCCCCGGCTTCCTGAACCTGGTCAACACTCCCCTCTACCTGGTCTACGCGGCGGTGTTCATGCTCGCCATGAACGTGCGGTTGACGCTGGCGGTGGGGGTCTGCCTGATGTTGCTGGCGGTGGTCTTCGGGCGCTTTCGCGGCCGGATCCGGCGGGCGTCGCTCAGGGTCCAGCGGCAGATGTCGCGCATGAGCGCCCATGTCCAGGAGAACCTGAGCGGCATGCACGTGGTGAAGGCGTACGTGCAGGCGCAGCCCCAGACCGCCCGGTTTACCGACCTCAACGGCGAGTACCAGACGCGCAGCATGGACCTGGCCCGGGTCCGCGGCCTGATCAATCCCATGATGGTGGCGCTGCACGGCTTCACGATGCTGGTGGTGCTGTGGTACGGCGGCTGGCTGATCATGAGGGAGCAGACCGGGGTCGCCGACCTGGTGGCGTTCATCCTGTACCTCAACGTGCTCGCGTGGCCCATGGCGGCCTTCGGCTGGATGATCTCGCTGCTCGAGCGTGGCCGCGCCGCCATGGAGCGGCTGGAGGAGATCTTCGCGGTGGAGCCGTCCATCACCGATCCGGAGAGACCGGTGGCGCTGGCGGACGAGGAACGGGGCCTTGAGTTCGAGCACGTGTCGTTCGCCTACGACGGCGACGGCGAGTCGGTGCTCCGGGACATCAGCTTCGAGGTGCCGCCCGGCCGCAAGGTGGCCATCGTCGGACGCACGGGCTCGGGCAAGAGCACGCTGACGCACCTGATCCCGCGGCTCCACGACGTCACTACCGGCGTGATCCGCATCGGCGGCGTCGACATCCGTTCGCTGTCCCTGGAAGAACTGCGCGGGCTCATCGGCTACGCGCCCCAGGACCCGTTCCTGTTCTCGACCTCCATCCAGGAGAACGTGAAGTTCGGCGACGCCGGCGCCACCGAGCAGGAGGTGCGCCGCGTGCTGGACGTGGCCGATCTGGAGAGCGAGGTGGAGGTGTTCCCGGAGGGCCTCGACACGCGCGTGGGGGAGCGTGGCATCACCCTGTCGGGCGGCCAGAAGCAGCGGGCCACCCTGGCCCGGGCGATCCTGGCGGACCCCGAGGTCCTGATCCTGGACGACTGCCTCTCGAGCGTGGATTCCCAGACCGAACGGCGGATACTTCACGGCTTCGAGAGCGCCCTCAAGGGCAAGACCTGCATCATCGTCTCCCACCGGATGGCGGTGATCAAGGAAGCCGACGAGATCCTGGTGCTGGAGGATGGCCGCATCGTCGAGCGCGGAGACCATGACACGCTGTTCCGCGCCGATGGGGTCTACGCGCGGATGTACCGCCGTCAGCAGATGTCGGACGAGCTGGACGAGATGTAGCGCCGTGGTTCCGGTGGATGCAACGGAAGAGCAGGAAAACGTCTCCGGCAAGGCCTACGACGTAGAGCTGGCCCGGCGTCTCTGGCGGTTCCTGCGGCCGCACCGGAAGGTGTTCTTCCTGTCGCTGCTGCTCCTGCCGGTGCACCAGTGCTTCAACCTGGCCCAGCCCTTGCTGTTGAAATACGGCATCGACGCGGTCAGCGCGGGCGACGGCTTCACGCTGCTTACGACCGGCGTGCTGTTCGGGGTGGCGTTGCTGGCGGAAGCCGGGACGTTCTTCCTGCAGTACTACCTGGCCATGCTGGTGGCGCAACGGTGTCTCGCCGACATGCGCGTGGCGCTTTTCTCCCACGTGCAGCGCCTGCCCATGAGCTACTTCGACCGCAACCCCGTGGGCCGGGTCATGACCCGCATGACCACCGACGTGGACGTGCTCCAGGAGATGTTCTCCGCCGGGGCCATGAACCTGGTGGCCGACCTCGTGCTCATCGTCGCCATCGTGGGCATCATGATCTCGCTCCACCTGGAGATGGCGCTGGTTTCGCTGGCGCTGATCCCGTTCCTCCTGCTGGGCATCAACGTCTTCCGCATCAAGGCGCGGCAGACCTACCGCCTGATCCGCACCCGCATCGCCCGCGTCAACGCCTATCTCGGCGAAGCCATTCCGGGCATGGCCGTCATACAGCTCTTCAACCGGCAGGACCGGAGCTTCGAGGAGTTCGACGACCTGAACCGCGCCCACCGCGACGCCATCAAGCGCTCCAACGTCTACGAGGCGTCGCTGTTCTCCATGGTGGAGGCCGCGGGCTCGCTGAGCATTGCCCTGCTGCTCTGGTACGGCGGCGGCGAGGTGCTCCAGGGAGTCGTCGGCATCGGCACCTTCGTGGCCTTCAGCGAGTATATCCGCCGCCTGTTCGTGCCGTTGCGCGACTTCAGCAACAAGTACGCCGTCATCCAGGCGGCCATGACAGCGGCCGAGCGGATCTTCGAACTGCTGGACACGCCGGTGGAGGTGCCCGGCCGTGCGCCGGCGGTCGCCAACGTGCCCGTTGCCGCCGCGACGCCCGCGGCAGCCGCACCGGCCGGCGTTACGCCGGCAGGCACCGCGCCCGCCGCCGCAGGTCAGCGGGCCACCGCTCCCGCGGCCGTGGCTTCTTCGATCATCGAGCCGTCCAGCGGCGCGGTGGAGTTCGACGACGTCTGGTTCAGTTACCGGCCCGGCGACCCGGTGCTCAAGGGCGTCTCGTTCAGGATCGAGCCGGGCGAGCGGGTGGCGGTGATCGGCGCCACCGGTTCCGGCAAGACCACCACCATCAAGCTCATGAGCCGGTTCTACGACGTGGACAGCGGCGTCGTGCGCGTGGGCGGCCGCGACGTGCGCGACTGGGACCTTGATTCCCTGCGGCGGCACATGGGGGTGGTACTCCAGGACGTCTTCCTGTTTTCGGGCGACATCGTTTCGAACCTCAAGCTCGGCAACCCGGATGTCCCCGAGGACCGGATCCGGGCGGCCCTGCGCAACGCCAACGCCGAGGGTTTCGTCCGGCGCCTACCGGGCGGTCTGCAGGCACCGGTGCGGGAGCGGGGCAACAACCTGTCGGCGGGCCAGCGGCAGCTCCTGGCGCTGGTACGCATGTTCGTGGTCGACCCCGAGATCCTGGTGCTGGACGAGGCCACCTCCAGCGTCGACACCGAGACCGAGTTCCTGGTGCAGGGCGCCTTCGAGAAGATCATGGCCAACCGCACCTGCCTGGTCATCGCCCACCGCCTGTCCACCATCCGCAACGCCGACCGCATCGTCGTGTTCCACCGGGGAGTGATACGCGAGATGGGCTCCCACGCCGAGTTGATGGAGAAGGGCGGTGTCTACTACCGTCTTCACCAGTTGCAGTTTCAGGAAGAGGGCGGCGATACGGCCCCGCCGGATGCCCTGGATGCCGCCACGGACCCGTAGGGTCCTGTCCGGAACGAAGGTGCCGGTTACCCTCAAGACATTCCTTTCGGGCTGCCTGCTGCTCCTGACCCTGTGGGGCTGCTCGGCGGAGTACTACATCCGCGCCGCCTACGAGGAGGGCCGCATCCTCTGGCGCCGCACCCCCATCACCGAGATGCTGGCCGAGGACGGGCTCGGGCCGGACGTCCGCCGCAAGCTCCGGATGGTGCTGGACGTCCGGGATTTCGCGGCGGACCGGCTGCGGCTCAACGTCGGCGGCAGCTATTCCGCCTACTCCTACGTCGACCAGCGCGTGCTGCTGCACGTGCTCACCGCCGTGCCTAAGACCTCTTTCGAGCCCTATACCTGGTGGTTCCCGTTCGTGGGCCGGATGCCCTACAAGGGCTACTTTGACCCGGACGACGCCCGCCGGGAGGCCCGCTCCCTGGCGGAGGAGGGTTACGACACCAACATTCGGCCTGCCGGCGCCTTCAGCACCCTGGGGTGGTTCGACGATCCGTTGCTCGGGCACCTGCTGAAGCTCGACCGGGTGAGCCTGGCGGAGGTCGTGCTGCACGAGCTGCTTCACAACACGCTGTTCGTGAAGGGTTCGGTGGCGTTCAACGAAAGCCTCGCCAACTTCGTGGGCAAGCGCGGCGCCATCGATTTCTTCGTCGGGCGCAACGGTCCCCACAGCCCCGAGGCCGTGGCGGCCCGCCGCGCGTGGCGGGATGAGCTGGAGTTCTCCGGTCTGATGATGGAGATGGTGGGGTGCCTGCGCGAGCTGTATGCCGGCAAGCTCCCGGAGGCGGACAAGCTGCGCCGCCGGGAGGAGGTGTTCGCTCGAAGCCAACGGCAGTGGGCGAGTGCGCTGGAGGGGAGGCCCGACCACGGCTACACCTCCTTCAGCCGGCGGCCCCTGGACAATGCCGTGATCCTGCAGAGCCTGCTCTACGTCACCGACTTGGCGCGGTTCGAGGAGCTGTACCGGCGCGAAGGCAAGCAGTTGACCAGGGCCATCGAGGCGGTCCGCGCCGGCGCGCGGGACGGCGACGATCCGTTCGATGTGTTGCCCGCGTCGGTCCCCGGCGGGACGGCTACCAAGGCCGTGACCTACGGTATCTGTGAGACGCCCTGAACCCACGATGACGGACACGACCGCACGGCGCCCGGAGGCAACGTGAGCAAGCTGCTGGCCATCGTCCGGCTCCGCTGCCCCCGCTGCGCCGCCGGCCCCATCTTCGCGAGCCTCTTCCGGATGAACAGCCGGTGTCCGGTGTGCGCCCTTGAGTTCGAGCGCGAGCAGGGCTACTTTGTCGGCGCCATGTACTTCAGCTACGCGCTGGCCATCGCTGCGGTCCTCCCCGTCGTCGTCGCCATGTTGCTGCTCGGCTACGGCGCAGCTCCCATCTATATCGTCTCGTGCCTGATGCTGGTGGTCCTCGCTCCGTTCCTGTTCCGCTACTCCCGGGTCATCTGGATACACCTCGACCAGGTGATCGATCCCAGGTAGCGGGAAGGGATTGCATGGAAACGGTCGAGCGCGTGAACGACGACTTGAGATTCGCCGCCGACAAGATGCTCGGACGGCTCGCCAGGTGGCTCCGGATCATCGGCCAGGACGTCATCTACGGACAGCATCTGTCCGGCCAGGGCCTGGTGCGCACGGCAACGCGGGAACGGCGGGTCATGCTGACCCGGGACCGAAAGGTATGGCGGCGGAACCGGGAGCGAAGCATCTTCATCCGCGACGATCACTTTCGGGCGCAGTTGAGACAGGTGGTGGAGGAGTGCGGACTGGACCCTTTCGGGGGGCTGCTGACCCGGTGTGTCGAGTGCAACGAGCGACTTCAGCCCATCGTCAAGGAGGAGGTACGGGACACCGTACCCCCTTATGTCTTTGAAACACAGGACCTTTTTTCGGTCTGCCCCGGCTGCCGCCGGGTCTTCTGGCCCGCCACCCACCAGCAGCTCATGGTGGAGGAGTTGAAGCGCCTGGGATTTGCCGCTCCTGGAAATTGAAGCGGCCGTGTGCTAGGTTCCGTGTGCTAGTCTTACCAGTCGTTCCCGGGTAGCTCAGTCGGTAGAGCAGGTGGCTGTTAACCACTTTGTCGGGGGTTCGAGTCCCTCCCCGGGAGCCAATCTCCTACCGCCAGACTACCTCCAGCTTCGGGAGACGCAATATGGCGGAAACAACAATATTCGAACCCGGCGGGTATCGGTTCGTACGAGGGCGGTTTCAGTACTCGGGGGGCGTCTCGGCGGAGCCGGGATTCGTCATCGAACGCGCCCGGTTCGCACGCCCCGTGCCGCTTGACGAGGGATTCCGCCGGATCGAGGCATATCTTGACGCTCTCGGACGGCCGCCCACCGCGTTTTGCGCTTGTGAGCTGCGCTCGCCCGGCCAGTTCACGGAAGAGGGCTTCGTTGCCTTCAATCGCGTCTACGTGCGCACGCTCGAACGCTGGGGCATCTTCAGGGACGAGGAGAATCCCGTCGCGCGCTCAAACGTATGCCCCGAAATCGATCCTCCCGCCGAACCCAGCTTCCATGCGTTCTCGTACACCGTGCCGGCCGAGGCGAGCCATGCGGCGGGTGTGAAGAGCTTCGTCATAGCGGGCTCCGGCGAAGCGCCCGAAGGACCCGGAGGGTATCGGGACCGGATCATCCGGCTCGGGGACACTTCGCCCGATGCAATGAGAGAGAAGGCGCAATTCGTCCTGGGAGCGCTGGAGCTTCGGATGGCGGCGCTGGGCGTGACGTGGGCGGACGCCACCACGAGCCAGGTCTACGCGGTACATGATTTCCATGGGCTGCTCGCCGACGAGATCGTTCGCCGGGGTGCGGCACCAGACGGCGTCACATGGACCTACGCCCTGCCGCCGGTGGAAGGATTGGCTTTTGAAATGGATGTTCGGAGCGTGCCGGTGGAGCGGGTAATCGGCTGAAGCCGAGGTCCGAACGCCGCGGTTTCGCGCCACGCAAGTCCCGGTCAACACAAGACCCCGATGGGAGAACCCATCGGGGTCTTGTCGTTTCCAGCGTAGTGGAACGGGGGCCTGTTGCAGGACCCTTCGGGCCAAACCCGACTAGTCGTCCAAGACCCCAACGATGAGCCCGCCGCGGTCCTACTTGTGAAGATCCGAGCAACGATGGCACAGGCTTGCAAGAACGGAGCCGCCGCCAGAGGGCACCGAACAAGATACCGGGCAAGTCACCGGGCAAGATACCGCGAGGGGCTTGTCGATTTGCGGCAGTCAGGGCGTTGATTCCCTGCTGGTTGTCTGTTGAGGGCCTAGGGCCGCTGGTTTGCCCTCCGCCGTCTATTGACAAATTGCACGGACGGTTCAAGGTTTCTGAAGACGATCAACGGATAACAGCGTCATCACACAGGCTTGGCAGCAGGAAGTCGGTACCGCGGCATCGCCGGCGCCACGGCTGGCCTTTCCTCCGGCATGAACACACCCGCCACAGTCCTCGTCACCGGCGCCACCGGCTATATCGGCGGTAGGCTGGCTCCGCGCCTGCTCGACGAGGGACATCGCGTTCGTGTCCTCGCCCGCAGCGCGGCGCGGGTGCGCTCGCGTTCCTGGGCGGAGCGGGTCGAGATCGTCGAGGGCAACGCGCTGGACCGCGATACGCTGACGCGGGCGCTGGCCGGGGTGGACAGCGCGTACTATCTGATCCACAGCATGACCAGTGGCGCCGGGTTTCACGAGATGGACGTGGAGGCGGCACGGCTGTTCGGGCAGGGTGCCAGGGAAGCCGGCGTGCGGCGGATCGTCTACCTGGGAGGCTTGGGGAACCCGCAGGCCGACCTGTCGCGACACCTGCGTTCCCGGCAGGACACGGGGCGGGCGCTTCGTGAAGGCGGCGTTGCGGTGACGGAGTTCAGGGCGGCGGTGATCGTGGGGTCCGGGAGCATTTCCTTCGAGATGATCCGCTACCTGGTGGAACGTCTGCCGGTGATGGTCTGCCCCCGGTGGGTATATTCGAGGGTCCAGCCCATCGCGGTGAACGACGTGCTGAGCTATCTCGTGGCCGCGCTCACGAACGCCGCGTGCGGCGACAAGATCATCGAGATCGGCGGCCGCGAGGCGACCACCTACAAGGGGATGATGCTGGGCTACGCCAGCGCCAGGGGTCTCAGGCGCTGGCTCGTGCCGGTGCCGGTGCTCACGCCGCGCCTGTCGTCATACTGGGTGCACTGGATCACGCCGATTCCTTCCAGGGTGAGTGGACCCCTCATTGACGGGCTCCGGAACGAGGTGGTCGTCACCGACAATCTCGCCCGGGAGTTGTTCCCGGCCATCGAACCACGGGACTACGCCGGGGCCATCGCGGAGGTGATCGAGGACCTGGACCGGGGGCGCGTCGAGACCGCCTGGAGCGACGCCCACGGCGCGGTCGGGGCGCCGGATTCCTTCACCCGGGTGGAGACCCACGAAGGGATGATCTTCGAGCGCCGCACGCGGCGGGTGGCTGCGCCCGCCCGCGAGGTGTACCGGGTGTTCACCGGCATCGGCGGCGAGCGGGGGTGGTTCTCCGCCGACTGGATGTGGCGGGTCCGCGGCAGAATCGACCGCCTGCTGGGGGGCGTGGGGCTGCGGCGGGGGCGGCGGCATCCTGATAAGTTGCGCGTCGGCGACGCGCTGGATTTCTGGCGGGTGGAAGCGCTGGAGTCGAACCGGCTGGTCCGCCTCAGGGCGGAGATGAAGCTGCCGGGCCGTGCATGGCTCCAGTTCCGGGTGTGGGAGACCGAAGACGGCAAAACCCAACTGGAGCAGACCGCCGCCTTCCTTCCCAAGGGGCTGGGCGGCCTGCTTTACTGGTACGGCCTGTACCCGGTCCACGCCCGCATCTTCAACGGGTTGGCGCGGGAGATCGCAAAGCGCGCCGAGGCAGGACAGCAAAATTCGGAGGTTCCATAAATGCGTTTCGGCATCGCGTTCGGGAGCTACCCCTCGGACCTGGATCGGGCAGGCGTCTGCCGCGACTTCACGGAGCGGGCACGGGTGGCCCAGGCCAGCAACTACGAGGCGCTGTTCGTCGCGCAGCACTACTCCACCGGACCCGACGCGGCGATGCTTCAATCCCTGCCGCTACTGGCGTACTTCGCCGGCCTGACCCCGGGCATGTACCTGGGCACGGCGATTTTCCTGTTGCCGATGCACCAGCCCCTGATGGTGGCGGAGTACACCGCGACCCTCGACAACCTGTGCGACGGCAAGTTCCTTTTCGGAATCGGCCAGGGGTATCGCGACGTCGAGTTCACCTCCATGGGCGTCCCCATGCGGGAGAAGCGGCCACGGCTGGAGGAAGGCATAGAGGTAGTGAAGCGGCTGTGGACCGAGGACGAGGTGCGCCACCAGGGCCGGTTCTACCGGATCGACGGCGTCACCATACATCCCAAACCCCTGCGGAAGCCCCGGCCGCCGATCCTGCTGGGCGCCGACACGGTGCCCACCGTCGAGCGGGTGCCGCGGGTGGCCGACCACTGGATCGCCAGCCGGCGCCACACCAAGACGTTCCTGCGCGAAGCCGTGCCCGCGTACAAGCGTACCCTGGAAGAGCAGGGGAGGCCCTTCGAGGGGCTCTACATCTTCCGCGATCTGTGCGTCGCCGACTCGCGCAAAGAAGCTGAAGACCGCATTCGCGAGGGCTACGAGCGCCGCTACGAGCGCTACCAGCGCTGGGGCCAGCCGGGCGAGCGTTACGACCTGCCCTTCGAGCAGTTGCAGCAGGACCGCCTGGTGCTCGGCAGCCCCGCCGAGGTCGCCGAGCAGGTTCTGTCCTACCACCAGGAGTTCGGCGCCGAGATCATGTGGTTCATGGTGGACTGGCCCGGCATGGACTCCTCCCTCACCCTCGAGACCATCCAGCGCTTTGGCGAGGAGGTCATCCCGGAGCTGAAGCGGCTCACGCCGGAGTGCCCGCTGCCGTAGTGGCCGCGGGCTTCCCCGGCTGCAGCTCCGCTACCACGCCAGCGTATTCCTCGAGCGCGGCGCGGCCCTTGGGCGTCAGTCCGTAGACACCTCGGTCCGTTCCCGCGGGGCGCTCGAACCAACCGTAGTGGTCGGCGTACATGATGGCCCGGGCTTTGGGGACGCCAACGGCACGGGCCACCGTTGCAGCTCTTGCCGGGCCGTTCCGGCGCAGGCAGGACGCGCACCGGAGCGCGTCCTGCCGGTACGCGGTTACGATCGTGCGCCGGCTCGAACCGCCCTGGTTCGGATCCCCGACCCGGCGCTGGAACTCGCGCAGCAGCCGCGCGAGCCTTTGTGGCCGCTTGCGCGGCCGGTACGCAGCCGGGTCGAGGAGCGCTTCCACGAACGGTGCGGGGGTGAGCCGGACAACCAGGAGCCCAAGCCCGAGGCGCCGGCACAGCGCCAGCGCATCCCGTTGACGAGCCGTGCGGCCGGAAAACGGCGGCACCGCGAGATAGACGCTGTCCGCAAGGCCTTGCCGCGCGATCCCCTGGAACACCAGGGGCAACGAGAACCCGGCCTTCAACTCCACGATGACCGGAGGCTCGTCGCCGCGAACGGCCACCAGGTCACAGCCGTCCACCTCGCCCTTCACGTCATAGCCCTGGGCATCCAGAAACGCCTTGACCGGGGGGTAGAGCTCGACTTCACGCATGGGATGGAATCTGCCACGGTCCGGCCCGGCAGGGAAAGCCGGACACTAGGGTCGCGGCCCCGGTGGTAAAGTCCCAATACCCGGGGAGTTTATTTTGGAGGCAGGGGATCTGGGGCACGGCGGGGAACAACCCCCTCGC
>JAJDTQ010000088.1 GCA_022827045.1 Candidatus Binatia bacterium | reverse complement strand
GCGATGACCAGTTCCCCGGCGTCGTTGATGTCTAGACCGGTGAAAGCGATCCCGCGCTCCCGCAGCTCGTCGCGGAGGGCGCTCCGTATCCTCCGCATGCGGTTCTCCACCGCTTTCCCCACTTCCACTTCCAGCACCAGGTGCGAGCCGCCCTGGAGGTCCAGGCCGAGACGGATGCCCTGCTGGGGCAGGAACCACAGGCCGGAGACAAAGCTCGGGGCCAGGTAGACGACCGCCGCCCCGATGCACACCACCAGCATCACCAGGCGAATGACTAGGCTTTGACGCATGCTCGTTTTTCCTGAGTCGGGGGCGCGGCCTATTTGCCCTTGACCTCCTTGGCCGCGGCCGCCTTCTCCCCCCTGAAGAGCTGGGCGATATGGCTCCGGCTCACCCTGATCTTCACGTTGGGCGCCACTTCCAGGGTCAGCTCGGTCTCGGTCAGGCTCAGCACCTTGCCGAAGACCCCGCCCGTAGTCATGACCTCGTCATTGCGCTTGAGCTGGGCCAGCATGTTGCGATGCTCCTTGGCCTTGCGCTGCTGCGGCCGGATCAGGAGGAAATAGAAGACCGCGAAAATCAGCACCAGCGGCAGCATGCTGATGAAAGTGCTGGGGCCCCCTCCGGCCTGCGCGTAGGCTACGTCCCACATGGTTTCCTCCGAACTTCAGCGGCACTCCATACCCCGCCGGCGACGCTCTCCAGGCTCGACCGATCCCGAATGGCCCTGCGCAGTTCCGCCATCAACCGCTGATAGTAGCAGACGTTGTGCAGCGTGTTCAGGTAGGCCGCTAAGATCTCGCCGGCCGTGTAGAGGTGGCGAAGATAGGCACGCGAAAAATGCCGGCAACCGTAGCATGGGCAGCCTTCCTCCACGGGACGCGGGTCCCTGGCGAAGGCCGCGTTCTTGATGCTGAGCTTCCCGGTGGCAGTGTATAACGTACCGTTCCTGGCATTCCTCGTCGGCAGAACGCAATCAAACAGATCATAGCCGGAGCGCACCCCATGAATCAAGTCTTCGGGCTTTCCGAGGCCCATGAGGTAGCGCGGGCGATCGTCCGGCAGCAACCGGGCGGTGAGGCTGCCGATCTCCGCCAGGAGTTCCGGCCCCTCGCCGATACCCAGTCCTCCGGCGGCGAAACCGTCGAAGGGAAGCGCGCCCAGCCGCGCGGCGCAGTCCTCCCGGAGGTCCTTGAAAACGCCGCCCTGAACGATCCCGAAGAGCGCGCAGTCACGGTTTCGAGGCGCATCGAGCGAGCGTTGGGCCCAGCGGACGGTGCGCTCCGTGGATTTTCTCACGTACTCGCGGCTCGCCGGGTAGGGGATGCACTCGTCCAGCACCATGGCCACGTCGACGCCCAGCGCCTGCTGGATGGCCACCACCTTCTCGGGGCTCAGGAAGTGTGCAGACCCGTCCAGGTGGGACCGGAACGAAACACCCTCCTCGGTGATCTTGCGCATGGCGGCGAGGCTCAGCACCTGGTAGCCGCCGCTGTCCGTGAGGATCGGCCCCGGCCAGCCCATGAATGCGTGGAGGCCGCCGAGGTCGCGGATGACCTCCTCTCCCGGGCGGATGTACAGGTGATAGGTGTTGCAGAGAATGATCTGGCTGGACACCTCGGCGAGATCCCGGGGCGACAGCGCCTTTACGGCGCCGCGGGTCCCCACCGGCATGAACGCCGGCGTCTCCACCACGCCGTGGGCCGTCTCCAGCAGGCCGGTGCGAGCCCGGCCGTGCGGGTCTTGGTCGGTAACCGTGAAATTCATGCTCATTCTTCCCCCTCTCCCTATGGGAGAGGGTCGGGGTGAGGGTCCTCGGCAACGACCAACGGAGAGCAGGGCCGCGCGGCCCTCACCCGGCCTTCGGCCACCCTCTCCCGGAGGGAGAGGGCCTCTCTCGAACGGACTCCTACAGGATCAGCATGGCGTCGCCGTAGCTGTAGAACCGGTAGCCCTTGTCGATGGCCTCGGCGTAGGCGCGGCGGATCAGGTCGAGGCCAGCGAGCGCCGCCACCATGGCCAGCGGCGTGGAGCGCGGCAGATGAAAGTTGGTGATGAGGGCGTCGATGCCGCGGAAGCGGTAGCCGTTGGTGATGAACAGGCGCGTGATGCCGGAGTCGGCCACCACCCTGCCCTTCCGCTGGATGATGCTCTCCAGCGTGCGCGTGGTGGTGGAGCCCACGGCCACAACGCGCCCGCCGGCCGCCCTGGCCCTGCGGATCCGTTCGGCCGCGGCCGCGGTCAGGGTATACCACTCACCGTCCATGCGGTGGTTTTCCACCACCGCATCGCGGACGGGACGGAAGGTCCCGAGACCCACGTGCAGGGTCACGTACACGCTGTCCACGCCGGTAGCTGCCAACTCGTCCAGCAGCGCGCGGGTGAAGTGGAGGCCGGCGGTGGGCGCCGCCACCGAACCGGGCATGGCTGCGTACACGGTCTGATAGTTGTCCCGGTCGCTGTCTTCCACGGGGCGAATCCGCTGGATGTAGTGAGGCAGCGGCGGTGTCCCCAACTCGTCCAGCAACTCCCGGAAACGCCCGGGAGGCTCGAACCCGAGGCCGTAGCGACCCGATCCGAGATCCCCCAGCACCGTCGCCGCGATCCCCCCGGGAAACAGGATGCGCCCGCCTACCCGCGGCTTCTTGGAGGCATCCACCAGCGCGAGCCAGAGTCCCCGTTCCGGGTCGAAGGGCTCCACCAGCAGCACCTCCGCCCTTCCGCCGCTCTCCTTTCGACCTTCGAGACGGGCGGGGATTACCCTGGAGTCGTTGAGCACCAGCAGGTCGCCGGGCGAAAGGAACTCGCCCAGCGAGGCGAAACCGGAATGCGTGATGGCGCCGGTCGCCCGCTCCACCACCATGAGGCGGGCCGACACGCGGTCTGCCGCCGGATAGGCCGAGATCAGCGATTCAGGAAGATCGTAGGCCAGTTCTTCCAGCAGCATGACGCGTATTCGGGCCTAGGCGAGTCGCGCTATGTCGCGTCCTCTTCGGTCGCCTTCTTTAGGAACGGCGTCAGCAGGTCCACCGGAACGGGGAAGACCATCGTGGAGTTCTTGTCGCCGGCCACTTCCTGCAGACTCTGCAGGAAGCGGAGCTGCATGGCCATAGGCTCCTTGGCGATGACCGTGGCGGCCTCCTGGAGCTTCTGCGATGCCTGGAATTCGCCATCGGCGAGGATGATCTTGGCCCGCCGCTCGCGCTCCGCCTCGGCTTGGCGGGCCATGGCGCGTTGCATCTCCTCCGGCAAGTCGATGTGCTTCATCTCGGTCAGCACGACCTTGATCCCCCAAGGATCGGTCTGCTCGTCGAGGATCCTCTGGAGGTCGGCGTTGATGCGCTCCCGCTCCGACAGGAGCTGGTCCAGCTCCGCCTGTCCGCAGATGCTCCTCAAGGTCACCTGGGCGAGCTGTGAGGTGGCGAAGAGGTAGTTGGCGACCTCCCGGACGGCCCGGTTGGGATCGAGGACCCGGAAATAGAGCACCGCGTTCACCTTCACCGACACATTGTCTCGGGTGATGACGTCCTGGGACGGGACGTCCATGGTGACGGTCCTGAGCTCTATCCGCTCCATCTTTTCGATGAAGGGGATTACGTAGATGAGCCCCGGGCCGCGGGCGGCTACCATACGGCCCAGGCGGAAGATGACGCCGCGTTCATATTCCTTGAGGATCTTGATGCCGCTGACGGCCAACCCGAGGACGATGATCAGCACGATGGCAATGGGTCCGATTTCGAGCATGCGATTTCTCCTGCGCGGACGGGTCGAACCGAAGGGCCTGAGCCTCCGGTCACGCCTCCGCGGCCCGTTTCACCTTGAGTGTCATCCCGTCGTGTCCGACGACTTCGATCCTGTCGCCCGGCAGGAGCCGCTCCGATCCCTCGGCATTCCAAACCTCGCCGTGGACGAACACCTTGCCCTTGAGGTCCAGGCGCTCCCGCACCTCGCCGAACTCGCCGATGAGGCCCTCGAACCCCAGGGTCGCCTTCCGTCGCTGTGACTTGACCACCAGGATGGTGACCACGAGCACGCACGCGCTCAGAGTCCCCACCGCCGCCAGGATGATGGACGGATCCACCGACAGGTCCGACCCTTCCACGTCGAACAACAACAGCGAGCCCAGGCCGAGAGCGACCACGCCGCTGATCCCTAGCAGCCCGAAGCTCGGCAGGAACGCCTCGGCCACCAGCAGACAGAGCCCGAGCCCGATGAGCAACAGACCGGCGTAGTTGATGGGCAGGACCTGGAAGGAAGCCAGCGCCAGCAACAGCGCAATTCCTCCGGCGATGCCCGGGAAAAGCGCGCCGGGGTTCGAGAACTCCATGTAGAGCCCCAGGATGCCGGCCATCATCAGCAGGTAGGCGACGTTGGGATGCGCGAGGATGTTGATGACCTTCTGTTTCAGTCCCATCTCGAAGCGCAGGACGGACACGCCGTTGAAGTCGAGGGTGCGCTTGACGCCGGCCACGTCCACCTCACGCCCGCTGGCCTGCTTGAGCAGATCGCTCACGTCCAACGCGATAACGTCGATGACGCGCTTGTCCAGGGCCTCCTGGTCGGTGATGGAAATGCTCCGGCGCACCGCCTGAATTGCGAACTCGGTGTTGCGGCCGCGCCGCTGGGCGATGGTCTCGCTGAACGAGGCGGTGAAGTTCTCGATCTTCTCGCCCATGACCCCCTTGACTTCCTGACCAGTCCCGGCCACCGGATGGGCGGCGCCGATGTTGGTTCCCGGGGCCATGGCGGCGATGTTCGCCGCCATGGTGATGAACACGCCCGCCGAGCCCGCGCCGGCGCCACTCGGCGCCACGTAGACGATGATGGGCAGCGGCGCGCTCAGCATCTCCTTGACGATGGAACGGGTGGAGGACAGCAGCCCGCCCGGCGTGTCGAGCTGGATGATCAGGGCGCGGGCGTTGCCCGCGTGCGCCCGCTGGATGCTCTCGCGGATGTAGTCGTTGACGGCCGGGTTGATGCCGCCGTCGATGACGATGAGGTTGACGTGGGAGCCGGCGCCGGACTCACGGGCGGCGCCCCCGGAGCTCAAGGCAAGCCAAGCGATGCCCGCAAACAGCAACGCCCACCACACGCCCGATCTCAGCCGTCCAATCATCGTCTAAGTGACCGCCGTCCCGAGCTCCCGAAGGACGCTCTTGATGTCTTCCCAGACCAGCCTCTTGTCGCCCGGGTTGCGCAGCAGGTACGCCGGATGGAAGGTCGGCATCAGGCGAATGCCGTGGTAGTCGTGCCACTGTCCGCGCAGCCGGGAGATGGGCGCCGCCGACCGCACCAGGGTCTGCGCCGCGAACTTGCCCAAGGCGATGATCACCCTCGGTTTCACCAGCTCGATCTGGCGGATGAGGAACGGCTCGCACGACGCCACCTCGTCGGGCTCCGGATCGCGGTTCTGCGGCGGGCGGCATTTGACCACGTTAGCGATGTAGACCTCCTCGCGCCGCAACTTCATTCCCTTGGTGATGATGTCCGTCAGCAACTGGCCGGCGCGTCCCACGAAAGGCTCTCCCTGGAGGTCCTCGTCTCTTCCCGGCCCCTCTCCCACGAACATCACGTCGGCGTCCGGGTTGCCCACCCCGTAGACGATCTGGGTACGCCCGTGCCACAGCTTGCAACGGCGGCAGTCGTCCAGGACCTCCCGAAGCTGCCCGAGGTCCGCGGCCGGCCCGGTCTCGTCGTTGCCGGCGGCAACGGCCGTGTCCGGGGCTTCGGCGATGCCGGACGCGGGCAGCACGTGAATCCCCGCGGCCCGGTACTGCTCCAGGCAACTCCGGAGAGAGGTTGCCGCAACTGCCAGATGTTGCCGTAACTCAAGCGTTTCCATACCGGTAACGCCAAAAGGCGTCTGGTTTCTGTTTACGACAATACAGGGGGCATGGCAACGCGCGTCAGGCGCCGCGGCGGTGGGAATGCTCCCTGTACCGGAGGAGCCAGTCGCAGATGCGGTCGGCCACGGCGTCCTTGCTCATCACCGGCAGCGGCGTCACCGTGCCGTCCCTGTCCAGCAGGGTGACGGCGTTGGTATCGACGTCGAAGCCGCTGCCCTCCTGCGTGACGTCGTTGGCCACCACCAGATCGAGGTTCTTGCGGTGCAGCTTCTGGCGGGCGTTGTCCACCAGCGACTCGGTTTCCGCGGCGAACCCCACCACCACCTGCCGCCGTTTCCGGGCGGTCAGTTCGGCCACGATGTCGGGGTTGGGGACGAGCTCGACGCGGCGGTTGCCGTCGCCCCGCTTCATCTTCCGGCCGGCAATGGAACGCGGCCGGTAGTCGGCCACCGCGGCCGCCATGAGCACCGCGGTGGCCGAGTCGAACTCCGCCAGCACCGCGGCGCGCATCTCCTCGGCCGTGACCACCGGCACCGTGGTGACGCCTTCGGGAGCGGCCAGCGCCGTCGGACCGCTCACCAGGGTGACCTCGGCGCCGCGCCGGGCGGCGGCCCTCGCAAGGGCGTAGCCCATCTTCCCCGATGATCGGTTGGATA
This sequence comes from Candidatus Binatia bacterium, assembly GCA_022827045.1. Next base: position 1,805 of record JAJDTQ010000088.1, on the reverse strand, counting down.
TGTAACGCACCGGGTCCAGGGGCTCCCGGCTCGGGCCGGCGGTGACAACGATCTTCTCGCCGCCCAGGTCCTTGGGCCTGAGCAGCCCGCGGATCTCCTCGGCGATGGCGGGCGGCTCCGGAAGCCGTCCCTTGCCCTCGTACCCGCAGGCCAGATAGCCGGCCGCCGCTTCCATGACATGGTAGCCGGCGCTCCTCAGCTTCGCGAGGTTGGCCTGCACCATGGGATGGGCCAGCATGTGCACGTTCATGGAGGGCACCACCAGCAAAGGCGCCCGCGTGGCCAGCACCACGGTGGTGAGGAGGTCATCGGCGATGCCCGCGGCCAGCTTGGCGATGACGTTGGCCGTGGCGGGCGCGATCACCAGCGCGTCGGCGCTGTCCGCGAGGTTGATGTGGCCGATCTCCGATTCCTGGGTCAGGCTGAAAAGATCGGTGCCGACAGGCGCGCCCGAAAGGGTCTGAAAGCTCAGCGGGGCGACGAATTCGGTGGCTTCCCGGGTCATCACCACCCGGACGTTGCACGAATCCTGCACCAGGAGGCGCACCAACTCCAAGGCCTTGTAGCAGGCGATTCCCCCGGTCACTCCCAGGACAACGTTCGGCTTTTCCACGGACCCGCCCTCCCCGACGCCTTGCACACTCGTCGCCACGTCAAGGTATCCCATCGCCGGAGCGTTTTCAAACTCTTGATTTCAAAAGGACGTAGTGCTATTCGCCTCGACACCCATGCGATTCCTGCGTCTTCCGCTGCTTGTCCTGCTGCTCCACCTGAGTTTGTCCCCATGGGCTCATTCCCAGGTGAAGCCCGGTGAGGGGACCGACGGTCAAGACACCTCGGTGGGGGAGCCGACGACGAGGGACCAGCACTACGACCCGCTGGAGCGGATCAACGACGACATCTTCGCGTTCAACAGCGCCTTCGACTACTTCGTGCTGGAGCCCGTGGCCAAGACCTATGCGGCGGTGGTCCCGCTGCCGGCGCAAACGGGTATACGCAATGCCGTCAACAACCTCAGCGTCGCCAGGAAGGCGGTCAACAACCTTCTCCAGGCGAAGCCCATCGCGGCCAGCCGCGAGGTCGCCCGTTTCATCATCAACAGCACCGTCGGCATCGCCGGGATCTTCGACATGGCCGGCAAGCTGGGGCTGGAACCCAGCGACCAGGACATGGGCATTACGCTGGGCCTCTACGGAATCAGCCACGGGGCCTATCTGGTGCTGCCGCTGTTGCCGCCGACCACTGTCAGGGACGGGCTCGGCAGGGTGGCGGACTCGTTCATGAATCCCCTGAGCTACTTCACCCCCTACTATGTACCGCTGTCCGTTACGGTCGCCGACACGGTCAACGACCGCGCCCTGAACATGAAGACCTACGATGCGCTCAAGCTCAGCATCGATCCCTATGGCGCGGTGCGAAACGCCTATCTGCAAGTCCGGCAGCAGAAGCTGGAGGCGGCACGGTCCGGAGGACTCTGAGACGTCTTCCGGGGAGCCTTGCGCGCGCCCGCGGCGGCCCCTCACCCACACGAACATGAACAAGCCTTCACTCCTGTCCGGCCGGAAGATCGACCCCAGGCCTATCGATGGCGCGACCACCATCGTCGACCTCATCGATGACAACTTCGTCTCGTACAACAGCGGACGGCTGCGCGAGGCGTGCCAGTTGTTCACCGAGAAAATCCTCGCGGACGACGTCACCGTGGGCCTCAGCATCACGGGGGCGCTCACTCCGGCGGGCCTCGGAATGACCGCGTTCATTCCCCTCATCGAGAACGGCTTCGTGGACTGGATCGTCAGCACCGG
>JAJDTQ010000204.1 GCA_022827045.1 Candidatus Binatia bacterium | reverse complement strand
CATGTCCATGCTCTTCAAACGGCTGGTGCACAACCAGACGCTCCTGCGCGAGGGCGGCTGGAAGCGCAACGAGCATCGCGGCAACCTGATGGTGGGCCGCACCGTCGGCATCGTCGGCGTGGGACGGGTAGGCAAGGAGGTGGCCAAGCGCCTCGGCCCCTGGGAGATGCGGCTCATCGGCTGCGACCCCTACATCACCCAGGAGTCGGTGGAGCACCTGGGGGTGGAGCTGGTGTCGCTGGACACGGTGCTGCACGAATCCGACCTCGTGACCCTGCACACGCCCCTCACCGCGGAGACACGCGGGCTCGTCACCCTGGCCGAGCTGAAAAAGATGAAACCCACCGCCTACCTGGTGAACACGTGCCGCGGCGGCGTGGTCAAGCAGGAGGACTTGGTGCAGGCGCTCAACGAGGGCGTCATCGCCGGCGCGGCCGTGGACGTGTTCGAGGAAGAGCCGCTGCCCCTGTCGGACCCCATCCGGCAGGTGGACCCCGAGCGGCTCATCATGACCCCGCACATCATCGGCACCAACCCGCAGTCCCAGGTGTCCGGCGAGCGCATGGCCGCCCAGAGCATCCTCACGGTGCTGGCGGGCGAGGTGCCGGAGACCGTGGTGAACCCGGCGAGTGTGGATTCCTGGCGCGAACGGTTCGGCGCCCGTTGACGGCCGACCGGACCTTGGGCGCCTCGCTCCCGGGGAGAACTAATGGCAGAGGCGACCCGTGGTCGCCCTGCCGGGCCGCTGAAACGATTGGAGGAACCCCGTGGCTGAAAGGGAAACCATCATCGAGGAGATAGACGAGGAAACAGGCGTCGCCTGGATCACCCTCAACCGCCCCGAGCGGAAGAACGCGCTCAGCCGCAAGCTCCTGGCGGAGCTGGTGGACAGCCTCAAGGCCCTGTCCGAGAACGACAACATCCGCTGCATCGTCACCACCGGCGCCGGCAACGCCTACAGCTCGGGGCTGGACCTGTACGACCTGCGGGCGTCGTGGCAGGGAAAGCGCCGGCTCTACGAGGGCGGCTCGGCACGAGAGATCGTCACCCTGCTGCGCCAGGCCCCACAGGTCACCGTGGCCGCGGTCAACGGCTGGGCCCTGGGCGGCGGGCTGGTGCTCGTGAACGGCCATGACCTGGCCATCGCCGCGGACACCGCGCAGTTCGGCATGCCCGAGATCATCCGCGGGAGCTACGGCGCCACCGCCACGCCCACGCTTTTCCGCAGCGGCATCCCCTTCAAGAAGGCCTTCTACATCCAGCTCACCGGCGAGAACCTGGACGGGGCCGAGGCCGAACGCCTGGGACTCGTGTCCAAGACGGTGCCGGAGAAGGAGCTGATCCCGTTCGTGCGGGAGTTCGCCGCCACCATCGCCACCCGTCACCCGGCGACCCTGGAGCACGCCAAGATCGCCGCCTACACGGCCATGGACCTGGACAACAGCCGCGGGCTCCTGGTGGACGAGATCATCTCCCATCGCATGCGCGTCTACACCAACCCGCTGAACGACGTCGAGGGTTACCTCCAGTCGCAGAAGGGCGGCGGCAACGTGGGCTACGAGAAGCCCGACGCGAAGAAATCGTAGGGGCGGGGTTCAAACCCGCCCGCGTCCGCGTCGCGCCGTGGCCGAGACAGGCCACCGGCGCAGGAGCCTGCATGTCGAACAACGAGCCAGACAAACCCGGCACCGCCCCCCGGCTTCTGGAGGGCTATCGCGCACTGGACCTCACCGACCGCAAGGGCCAGATTTGCGGCCGCTTCCTGGCCGACCTGGGAGTGGAGGTCGTCAAGATCGAGCCGCCCGGCGGCGATCCGTTAAGGCGCCAGCCTCCTTTTGCCGGCGAGACCAGCCTTCCGTTCGCCCATCTCAACGCCAACAAGCGCACTCTGGAGCTCGACCTCCAGTCGCCCGAAGGCCGGGACCGGCTGCGGGCGCTGGCGGCCGAGACGGACATCCTCATTGAGAGCGGCGCACCCGGATGGCTGGCGGGCCTGGAGCTGGACTACGACCGCCTGAGTGAAATCAACCCTCGCCTGATCATGGCCTCCGTCACCGGCTTCGGCCAATGGGGACCCCACAGCGGCTTCGCCTACAACGACCTGGTGGTGTTCGCCATGTGCGGCCTGATGTCCATCTCCGGCGACCCGGACAGGCCCCCGTGCGCGCCGCCCGAGACCCAGGCCTACTACTTCGGGAGCCTGGTCGCCGCCCTCGGCATCGTCGCCGCGCTCCATCGCCGCGAACGCACCGGCGGCGGCGACTGGATCGATGTCTCCATGCAGGAGGCCCTGGCCACCCAGGAGCACATGGTCCGGCTCTACGCCAACGAGCAGGATATCCACACCCGCGCCGGAAGCCAGCACCAGCACGTGGCGCCGGCCAGGATCTTTCCCTGCCGGGACGGCTACGTGTACATGTACGTCAGCCGGCAGCACTGGAAGAAGTTCCTCGAGATCTGGCCCGACCATCCGAAAGAGTTCGAGGCGCCGGAGTACCTCAACAACCTCTTCCGGCGCTCCCACGCCGACGTCATCAACCCCGCGGTGACCGAGTTCACGCGGCGCTACACATCCGAGGATCTGACCCGCCACCTGCAATCCAACCACATCCCGTGCCTGCCGGTGAACCGGCCGCTGGGCTATCTGCGCGACCCGCACGTTGAAGGCCGCCACTTCGTCCAGGAGGTGGCCTACGGAGACGGGTCATCGCTGGTCCAGCCGGGCCTTCCCTGTCTGTTCAGCGGATCGCGCCCTCGGGTTACGTCCCCACGACCCGTTGCCGGCGATGGACAGGATGCCTGGTCGGAGCCGAGGAGGGCCGGTGCGGCCGGCACCAACGGGGACCCGCCAGCGGCCGTCGCTTCCGGGGATTCGGATGCCGGCGGCCAAGGCCTTCCGCTAGAGGGCATGCGCGTGCTGAGTTTCGACCACGTGCTCGCGGGCCCCTTCGGCATGATGATGCTGGCGGACCTCGGGGCCGAGGTCCTCAAGGTGGAATCCAGCAAGGGCGGGCTCGACCCCTTCCGCTTCTTCGGCACCGGGGACGATCCCAACGCGTCGCCCCGGTTCCTGGAGTTCAACCGGAACAAGCGCTCCATCGCGGTGAACCTCAAGCACCCCGAGGGTCCGGGCCTGATCCGCGAGATGGCGAAGCACTGCGATCTCGTGCTGGACAATTTCGCGGTGCGGGTGATGCCCGGCCTGGGACTCGACTACGACCACCTGGTGGAGCACAAGCCCGATGTCGTAACCATCCGCATGCCCGGGCTCGGCACCACCGGCCCCAGAAAGGACTCCCTGACCCTGGGCACCATCATCACCGCCTTCACCGGGTTCACCTCCCTGTGGAACGAGTCCGCGGAGGTGGACCCGCCGGTAGGGTCCGGGACGGTGCTGCCGGACTACGTGTCCGGGGTCATGGCGGCGATCCTGTCGGTGTCGGCAACCCTCTACCGCCGGCGCACCGGGCGCGGTTTCGCCATGGACCTGGCCCAGGCGGAAGCGGCCGCGTTCCTCATCGGCGCCAGCATGATGCAGGCGGCCAACACCGACACCGAGCCGGTTCCCGTGGGCAACCGTTCTCCGTACCACGCGCCCTACGGGATCTACGCCTGCAAGGGCGACGACCGCTGGTGCGTCATTGCCGCCGAGGACGACGCGCAGTGGCGCAGCCTCGCCGCCGCCATCGGACGACCGGAGCTGGTCGACGACATGCGCTTCACGACCACGGCGGACCGCCTCCGGAACCGGGATGCGCTGGACGCCATCATCGAGGAATGGACACGGTCACGCGACCCCCACCAGGTCATGAACCGATTACAGACGGACAGGATTCCCTGCGGCGCGGTGCAGAACGGCGCCGACCTCGTGACCAACGACCCGCACCTCCAGGCCCGCGGCTTCCTCGGCACCCACGACAACCCGCGCTTCGGGCGCCTCACCCTACCCTGTCTCCCCATCCGTTTCGCCCGCACCGACGCGGCCCAGGACTGGGTGTTTCCCGACCTCGGCCGTGACACCGAACCCGCCCTGCGTGACGTGCTCGGCTACGACGACGCGCGCATACGGCAGCTCCGGGAAGACGGCGTGCTGGAGTAGCGCGCCGCGGTCCCCCTCGCATCCGTACGCTTTACACTGCGTTCCGCACCTCTCCCTCTGGAAGAGGTCGGCCGGAGGCCGGGTGAGGGTCCCGTTCGAAGGGGCTGCTTGCGCCGGGCAACCTCACCCCGGCCCTCTCCCGGAGGGAGAGGGGGTTGGTCTCGAAATCTCGTGGAGGGGTTTGCGGCACCCCGCTCACACCTGCAGGCTGTAGCGCCGCGTGAGGCGATGGAAGAGGACGGCCAGGACTACCGTGCCGGCGGTGACGCCAAGGCTGAAGGCGGCCAGGGTGCTGACGTTGCCGTTCTCCCACAGCTCCCAGATGATCACGGCGATGACCTGTGAGCCCGGGCTGTAGAGCAGCAAGGCCACGGACAGCTCCCGGATGGTGATGAGGAAGATGTAGATCCAGCCGGCGAAGAGCGCGGGCAGCATCAGCGGCACGACGATCTTCCACGCCACCTGCCCCCAGGTGGCGCCGCTGGTGGTGGCGCTCTCCTCCAGCTCCCGGTGGATGCCCAGGAGCCCCGCGTGGCTGAAGCGGATGGCGTAGGGCAGATACCGCGGCACGAACGCCAGCACCATGATCCAGATGGTGCCGTACACCGGCAGCGGCACGGTCAGGTACATCTTGAGGATGGCCACGCCCATGACGATGCCAGGAAACACCAGCGGCAGCATGGCGAGCTGGTCCAGGCCCCAGCGCCAGCGGATGTTGGTGCGGGCCACCAGCCATACGGTCACGAAGGCCAGGAAGATCGCCCCGGTGGCCGAGGTGAGGCTGATGGTGAGGCTGTTGACCACCGACCGCAGGATGGTGTCGTTGCTGAAGGCGGTGACGTAGTTCTCCAGAGTCAGGTTCCCCAGGGCCTCGATGGAGGGAGCCTGAAGGTATGGCACCAGCGACGACCACGCCATGGCGACGATGGGGAGCAACTGGAGGCACGGCAGCACCAGCAGCACCGCTCCGCCCGCCCAGCGCCACCGGCCCAAATCCTTGCGCCGCGGGTTGAAGCCCTTGCCCGTGACGGTGGTGAAGCGGTGGGCGTGCTGGGTCACCCGGTAGTACGGCACCATGGCCAGCGCCACCAATGCGATGAGCAGCACGGAGTAGGCGCTGGCGTTGCCATACTCCGGCAGGTAGCCGTCGGTGAGCTGCAGGTAGATCTCGGTGGTGAACACTTCGACGCCGGCAGGGATGCCGATGAGGGCGGGGATCTCGAAGGCCTCCAGCGTGCGGATGAAAGTGAGGATCAGCACCGACAGCACACTGGGCGTGGCCATGGGCAGGGTCACCCGCTTGAACACCTGCCAGTCGGTGCTCCCGGCCACCACCGCCGCCTCCTCCAGCGCCGGGTCCATGGAGCGGAACGGCGTGGCCATGAGCAGGAAGACGATGGGCAGCCAGAGGAAGCCCTCGGTGAGGATCATCCCCTCCATGGAGAAGACGTCGAAGAAGGGGCCCATGCCGGTCACGGAGCTCGCCGCGACGTTGAGGAACCCCGCCTTGGGACCCAGCAGCAGGATCCAGCCGATGACCTTGACGATGCCCGGTATCGCGAACGACATGAACGCCGACACGTAGGCCACCGCGCGGAAAGGGGCGTTGGTGCGCTCCGCCAGCCACGCCATCAGCGTGCCCACGAGCAGTGACCACAGCGCGCTGCCGGACGAGAAGACGAAGGAGTTCCAGGAGAGGAGGGCGAAGTCCGAGAAGGACTCGAAGATCTCGAGGAAATGGGTGACCGTAAAGGCGCCGACGTCGGCGCCGCGCTCCACCGTCAGGCTGAAGTAGCCGATGAAGAACAGCGGCGGCACCACCAGGTAGAGCAACACCGCCGCCAGCGGCACGAACAGCCACAGCGGATATCCCCGGCTCCGGTTTCTCAGACCCGTAAGGGTGGTTATGAGTTGCAAGACGGTTCTCGATGGACGGGCCGGAAAAGCGCCTCGCGCTCTCCCGGCCCGTCATGCGTATAAGGTCACGGCCCTCCGAAAGGCCGTGCGGCTTCCTGAACCGGTGAAATCAGCCGCACCGCCCCGAGGCCGCTACTTCCGCCCGATGGTGGTAAGCGTCTTGTTCCACCCCTTCTCCGTCTTGAGGTACTGCTCGCGAGTCATGCCCGCCTCCGGGTACCAGCGCTTGAAGCCGGGGTCCTTCCAGGCACTGCCGTTGTGGTGCTCCTGGAGGATCTTCTGACCCTCGGGGCCGAGGACGAAGTCGGCCATCAGCAACGCGGCGTGGGGGTGAGGCGCGTTCCTGGAGATGGCGAAACCTCCGGCATTGGCCACCACGGCTTCCAGCGGCAGCCACTCGATGGGCGCGCCCTTGGCGATGGCGGTGACGGCGTGGTTCCTGAAGGTGCTGAACGAGACTCCCACCTCGCCGGACACCACCATGTCCAGCAGCGCGCGACCGGAAACCGCGTGCAGGCTGATCCCCTGGCCCTTGAGCGATTCGGCGAACTCCTTGCCCTTGATGTGGATCAGGGCGCCGATGGCCCGTTTGCCGCTGGAGGTCGTGGCCAGGCCGATCTTCCCCTTGAGGGCGGGATTCGCAAGATCGCCAAACCCCCTGGGGACGGCGTCGGCCGGAATCGCCTTCTTGTTGTAGGTGAGGGACATGTAGGATTCCCGGTCCGTGGCCCAGAAGACCAGCCCCTTGCCGGCGGAGTGCCTGGCCACGTCCGGATATGTGCTCAACCGCGGCGACGTGTAGGGCGCCAAGAGCTTGGCGTCACGCACGATCATCAGGGTCGGCGGCGTGGTCTCGAGCACGTCGAAGATGTGCCGGCCCGACTCCGCCTCACCGAAAACCCGCGGCAGAAGCCGCTTGCTGCTGCCCCGGAAGGCCTCCACCTGGATGCCGTACTTGTCACCGAAGGCCTTGGCCAAGGCCTTGTAGTTGGTTCCGGCCATGGACGTGTACCAGACCAGCTTGCCTTCCTTCTTGGCTTCCGCCAGGAGCTTCTGCTCGCGGTCCTTCCCCTGGTACTTGGTGGCCAGCTCCGTCACGCTGGCGGCATGGAGCGCCGGCGCCCACGCGAGCACCGCGGCGACGATCAAACCCAACAGGGCGCGTAAACCGTATCTCATGGCATTCCCTCCCCTCGAAGAAAAGGATCGGAAGACAGCCCTCCCGGGCAAGTCCGATCCGTTGTCATGTGCCCTTCCAAAAGCTCAGGACGAACGGTAATGAACCTTTCCGTTCGTCCTGAGCGTAGCGGAGCGGAGTCGAAGGACGCAAGCCAGGACTCTATGGTTCGTAGGACAAGTTGGAACGCACCAGGTTGCTGATGCGCCGGTGCATGGGGTTCTTGAGCTCCTCGCCGATGTGGGCCATGGCCCCCAGAGTGCGGCCGATGAGGGCGAAGGCCTTGGCCATCTGCCACTGGAGGCCCATGTCCGAGGCGATGGCGGCGATGGCGCCGGTGACGTTGATGGGCAGGCCCCGGTTGTGGCGCGCCTCCGCGGCCTTCTTGATCTCTGCCAGCAGCTCGCAATAGCGCCCGCGCACGCCGGTCTCGGCGGCGATCTCGTACAGCCGGTCGGCGCGGGGGTCGCCCTCGGAGTGGGTGGCGTGGCCGATGCCGGCGATGCGTTGCTTGCGGATGGCGTGGTCTTCCACCACCCCCTGGGCGGTGGTCGCCAGATCGGCGCCGTCGCTTCCCAGCGGCAGCGCGTCCTGCAGCATCTTCGCACAGTACTCGGACGAGCCCAGGTGGACGCTGCCGGCCCCCAACAAGGCGGCGGCTACCGCCCCCTGAATGGCCTCGGGCGCCGTCGACACCGTGAAGCGAGCGGCAATGATGTTGCCCACCATGCCGTGCTCCACCAACACGTTGAGCAGCGCGTCGGTCATGCGCCCCTCGTCCTCGCTGGGAATGCGCCCCACCAGCATCAGGAACGTCATCTGCCCGAAGCTGAGCTTGCCGAGGATGTCCTGAGTCATGTCGATGTTACGGACCAGCACCCGGTGCAGCTCGGCCTTGCCCAATCCGGTTACGATCTTGGTCTTGTCGTCGCTCATCAAGGTCTCCTT
>JAJDTQ010000078.1 GCA_022827045.1 Candidatus Binatia bacterium | reverse complement strand
GGGAACCCCACCACCATCATCAAGAACATGCCCGGCGGCGGGGGCATCGTGGGCGAGAACTGGGTGTACAACTCGGCGCCCGCCGACGGCACCGTCATCGGCCAGTTCTCCACCTCGGTGACCGACACCATCTTCAAGCCCGGCAAGGTCAAGTTCGAGCTTGCCAAGCTCCAGTGGCTGGGCGGCGTGCGCGAGACCACCGTCACCTTCGTCAGCAAGGACCTGGGCATCACCAAGGGCACGGAGCTCGGCGCCGTCAAGAAGAAGCTCTTCTTCGGCACCACCTCGATCCAGAGCCCGCGGTCGATGATCCCGAGGCTGCTCCTGAAGATCCTGGGCAAGGACCACAAGCTGGTGACCGGCTATGGCAGTAGCGGCGACATGCGCGCGGCCATCCGCCGGGGCGAACTGAACATGACCAACGACAGCCAGAGCGGCTACTTCGCGGCGGTGCTGCCGATGGTCGAGGAAGGCGCGGTGGTGCCCATCGCCCAGGAAGGCACCGTCCAGGACGGCAAGATCATCCGCGACCCGCGTCTGCCGGACCTGCCCACCTACTACGAGATCGTCCTGGAGCTCAAGGGCGAGTCCATCAGGAAGGACCCCAACTACCGCGCCATGGAGCTTCTGGCCTACTTGGGCGGCGTCCGGCGCGGCTGGATCTACGCGGCGCGGGTCCCCAAGAACGTCTTCGACACCATGGCGGCGAGCTTCGACCGGTTCCTTAAGGACAAGGAGATGATCGCCCACTTCAAGAAGGCCATCGGCTTCCAGTTGGTGTCGCTCAACGCACCCGCGGCCCAGGCGATCATCGACAAGGTGGTGGAGATCCAGAAGCGCGACCCGGAAGCCCTGGAGATCCTGAAGGCCATGGCCAAGAAGCCCTGAACCGGGTCGCGGCCTTCGCCCGGGTACTGCCCGCCCCGCAAGGGTTTCTCGTTGCCGGCAAGGAGCGATCGCCCTTAGGGGCGGGTGTCACCGGATCCCCTTATCGTGAACCTCAAACGTAGCCTGAGCTGGCTCGTCTTTCTGGCGGTCCTCGCGGTCTGGATCTTCCTGGCCCAGGGGATGGCCGGAAAGATCGGCGCGGCCTCGCTGGAAGGGTTCGCCCGGGTCTTCTCCTGGCCCGCGTTCGGCTATCTGCTGCTGGGCAACCTCATCGGATTCGCGGTGGGCATGCTGCCGGGCCTGGGCGGGCCCGTCACCATGGCCCTCATGCTCGGGTTCGCGTTCCAGCTCAAGATGGACGCAGTGGAGGCCTTCTCCTTCCTGCTGGGGATGATGGCCGTCACCGCCACCACCGGCGACATCACCTCCATCCTCTTCGGCATCCCCGGCGAAGGGTCCACCGCCTCCACCATCGTCGAAGGCCACCCCATGGCCAAGAAGGGCGAGGCCGGACGGGCCCTGGGCGCCTCGCTCATGAGCTCGTTGATGGGAGCGCTCATCGGCGCCGGCGCCATCGCCGTGGCCATTCCCATCGTCACGCCGCTGGTGCTGGCCCTGGGCACCCCGGAGTTCTTCATGCTCACCGTGGCCGGAGTCACGTTCGTGGGAGCCCTGAGCGGCGGCAGCGTCGTGAAAGGGCTGGCCGCGGGCGGCCTGGGCTTCATCTTCTCGCTGGTGGGGCTGGACATGCAGACCGCCACCGAGCGCTTTACCTTTGGCACCATGTACCTCTGGGGCGGCGGCGAGACCGGCGGCGCCGGCATCGGACTGGTGCCGGCCACGGTGGGGCTGTTCGCCATCCCGGAGATCATCGACCTGGCCACCAAGGGAGGCAGCATCGCCCAGGCCCACGTGGGCCGCCTCGGCGGCGTGCTCCAGGGGGTGAAGGACGCGCTCCGGCACTGGTGGCTGGTGGCGCGGTGCAGCGCCATGGGCACCTACATCGGCATCATCCCGGGCATGGGCGGACCCGTTTCCCAGTGGGTGGCGTACGCCCACGCCATGCAGTCCTCGGGCAAGCACGACCGGGTGGGGACCGGCGTCATCGAGGGCGTCGTGGGCCCGGGCGCGGCCAACAACTCGACCCTCGGGGGCGCGCTCATCCCCACCATCGCGTTCGGCATCCCCGGCAACGTCACCACGGCCATCCTGCTGGGAGCGTTCCTTGTCCTGGGCCTCCGTCCCGGCACCTCCATGCTGACCAAGGACCTGCACGTCACCTTCTCCCTGGTGTGGGTCCTGGTGGTGTCCAACGTCATCACGGTGTCGGTCTGTTTCCTGTTCCTGAACCAGTTGGCTCGCCTCACGCGCATCAAGGGAACGCTGCTGATACCGCCGCTATTGCTGTTCATCTACCTGGGCTCCTATACCCACACCAACAGCTTCGGCGACATCCTCGTTACCCTGGTCTTCGGCGCCCTGGGCTGGCTCATGGTGGTGTTCGACTGGTCCCGGCCGGCGCTGCTACTGGGGCTGGTGCTGGGGCGGCTGGCGGACAACTACCTCTGGATCACCTATTCGCGCTACGACTTCGGCTTCATCACGCGGCCCGGCGTGCTCATCATCCTGTGCGTCATCCTGGCCAGCATCGCCTTTCCCGTGATCCGCGACCGCCGCCGACAGCGGGCGGCCGAGACCGCGCCATGAGTTCCCGGCGGCTCTCCATCGCCTTCACGGGCGGATTGTTCCTGTTGATGGCTTGGGCGCTGTGGGAGGCCTCCACGTGGGAACTGCAGGCCAGCCTCATGGCGTGGCTCATCGGCCTGCCCACGGCGGCGCTGCTTGCGCTCCAGCTTACGCGGGAGATCCTGGGGCGGGCGGAACGGGCCGTCACGCCCGAGGGGGACGAGCCGGGACTCTTGGACCCTTCGCTGGTGGAACGGGAGGCGGAGCCCCTGGACCCGGCCGAGGAACGGCGGCGAACCGCCAACATCATCGGCTGGATTCTTGGCTTCGCCGCCGCCATCTGGCTGGTGGGCTTTCAGTTCGGCATCGGGCTGGCGACGCTGCTCTATCTCAAGAGCGCCGGCGAACGCTGGCTCACGGTCATCTCCATCACCGTGGCCGTCCTGGCCGGGGTCGTGCTGGTGTTCGACTGCGGCATGCACATCTTCTTCGCCGAGGGCAAGCTCTTCGCCTGGAGCGGCCTCACCACCACCCCCCTCTTCAACAGCTTCTGCTACCAGGTCACGAGCCCGTTCAGGGGTTGAGGAGGCGAACCGCCGCCGCCCTTCTCCGTCATTCCCGTCCTACAGGCCGTAGAGCGCCCGGCCGTTGTCGCTCAGGATCTTCCGCTTCTGTTCCGCGGAGATGGTGTCGTTGCCGTTGAAGATGGTGAACGCGTCCACTTCGCTGGAGGCATCGGTGTGGCCGTAGTCCGTGCCGATGACGATGTTGTCCTCGCCCGCACACTCCAGGATGTACGGGATGTCGTCGTCCGTCTGGCAGGTGACGTAGATGTTGTACTCCTTGAGGACGTTGTCCGGGAACTTTCGGCCGAAGCCGTTGAAGCGGTTCTTGGCCTCCGTGATGATCCAC
>JAJDTQ010000247.1 GCA_022827045.1 Candidatus Binatia bacterium | reverse complement strand
GCGTCCATGACGGCGTTGGCCACGGCGGGCGGGGCGCCGTTGGTGCCGGCTTCGCCGACGCCCTTGACGCCGAGCGGGTTGAACGGGTTGGGAGTTTCGGTTTCGCCGATGATGAGCGGCGGCATGGTGCTGGCGCGCGGCACGGCGTAGTCCATGAGGGTGCCGGTGCGGGGCTGGCCTTCTTCGTCGAAGACCATGTGCTCGCACAGGGCCTCGCCGAGGCCCTGTGCGAGGCCGCCGTGGACTTGTGCCTCGACGATCATGGGGTTCAGGACCACGCCGATGTCGTCCACCAGCACGAGCTTCTCGATGGTCAGCTCGCCGGTGTCGGCGTCGATGCGCACCAGCGCCACGTGGGCGCCGAAGCCCCAGGCCTCACGGTTGGGATCGAAGAAGGCGATCTCGTGAAGACCGGGATCCATTCCCGCCGGAGTCCCCTTGGCATGGGCCGCGCCGGCCAACTGGCGCCAGGTCACGTTCCGTTCCGGCACGCCGGCCACGGCGAAACCGCCCTCGACCTGGACGACGTCGTCGGGGGCGGCCTCCATGAGGTTGCCGGCGATGGCCTTGGCTTTGGTGACCAGGCGTTCGGCGGCGGTGGCAAGGGCGCCGCCGCCCATCACCGCGCTACGGCTGCCGAATGTGCCGGTGCCCTGCTGAATGGCGATCGTGTCGCCGTGACGCACCACCACGCTTTCCATGGGCACCTTGAGCAGATCCGCCGCTACCTGGGCCCATACGGTCTCGTGCCCTTGTCCGTGGGAGCTGGAACCGGTCAGCACCGTGACCGCGCCGGTGCGGTCCACTCGCACGGCGCCGCTTTCGAACCCGGCGCCGCCGCTGGGCTCCACGAAGGTGGAGACGCCGACTCCCACCAGCTCGCCCCGTTCCCGCGCCTCGTCGCGCATGCGGATGAGCTGGTCGTAGTCCGATAACCGCATGGCCTCGTCAAGGGACTTCTCGTAGTCTCCCGAGTCGTACACCACGTTCACGCCCGTACGGTAGGGGAACTGGTCCGGCTGGATGTAGTTCTTGCGGCGAAGCTCCAGGGGATCCATGCCCAGGTCGCGCGCGGCCTTGTCCGCCAGCCGCTCGATGTTGAGCACCGACTCCGGCCGCCCGGCGCCGCGGTACGGTCCGGTGGGTACGGTGTTGGTGAAGGCGGAAACGATCTCCACCCGCACGTCCTGGATCTGGTAGCAGCCGGGTGCCATGACCAGCATGCGCTGGGGCGGTCCGGCGGTAGCGGAGTGCAGGTAGGCGCCCAGGTTCGCCACCACCCGGATCTTGAGGCCCAGCATCCTGCCGTCCTTGCTCAGGGCCAGCTCCGAGGTCATGGCCTGGTCGCGCCCCTGGCAAGTGGTGAGGAAGTCCTCGCTGCGGGTGGCCATCCACTTGACGGGCCGGTTCAGCTTCTGGGCCAGGTGGCACACCAGAACGTCCTCCCGGTAGACGCAACCCTTGCTGCCGAAGCCGCCGCCCACGTCCGGCGCAATGACGTGAATTCGGTTCTCGGGGAAGCCCAACGAGTTGGCCAGGTCGGCCCGGGACCGGTGCGGCCCTTGTGTCGACATCCATACCGTAAGCTCGTCCCGGATGGGGTCCGGGTTCGCCAGCACCCCCCGAGCCTCCATGGACATGGCGACGAGTCGCGGGCTTTTCATGTGGAGCCGGCAGATATGGTCGGCCTCGGCGAACGCCTTGTCGACGTCGCCGTTCTCTTTCTTCATGGTGTAGCAGTGGTTGGTGCCGAGTTCCTCGTGGGCCAGGGTCGCGCCGTCCTCGAGGGCGGCCTCGGCGTCGGTGACCACGGGCAGGGGATCGTACTCGACCCCGATGGCGGCGGCGGCGTCCTCCGCCAGGGCGCGGCTCTCGGCCACCACGGCCGCGATCGGCGCGCCCACCGCATGGACTGCGCCCCGCGCCAGCACCGGATGCTCCGGCATGTTCATGTCCGGCGTCAGCATGGGCGCGCGCAGCGCCAGATCGCCGGTGTCGTCGCCGGTGACTACGCATGTCACCCCCGGCATGGCGGCGGCTTCGCTGGTGTCAATGGAGACGATGCGGGCGTGAGGGTGCGTGCTCCGGTGAATCGCCACGTGCAGGATGCCGGGCAGCTTCACGTCGTCCACGTAGCACCCCTGGCCGGTGAGCAGGGGAGGGTCCTCGACCCGGCGGATGGAGGCGCCGATCAGGCTGTCGGGGTTGCTTTGATCTGTGCTCATGGATCGTCCTCGAAGGTTTCGACCTGTGTGACGGGAACCGGAGGGTCTATCCCCGCGCCGCGGCGGCCTCGATGGCGCGCCGGGCGTACACCACCGCCATGTGGCGCTTGTAGTCCTCGTCGGCGTAGGAGTCCGCGTGCGGATCGATACCGTCCGCGGCCTGCCGGGCTGCTGCCGCCATCACCTCCGGCGTCAGCTCCTGTCCGGTGAGGGCAGCCTCTACCCCTGTTGCCCGGTGGGGCGTCCCGCCCACGCCGCCCAACACCACCCGCGCGCCGGTGCATGCGCCGCCGCCGTCCACCGACAGCGCCGCTGCCGCGCTTACCACCACGTAACCGGACGCCGGGTGCGGCAGCTTGGCGTAGCTCGTCCGGGCGGGGGAGGGTGGCAATGGAATCCGTATCGCCGTCAGGATCTCGTGGGGCTCGAGGGCAGTGGTGAAGAAGTCCACGAAGAAGTCGTCCGCCGCCACGGCGCGTTCGCCCTCGGACGAAGCGAGGACGAAAGAAGCGTCAAGGGCGGTCAGCGTCACCGGCAGGTCCGCGGCCGGATCGGCATGGGCGACGCTGCCGCCCATGGTGCCGCGGTTCCGCACCTGCAGGTCGCCGATGACCGAAGCCGTGTCGGCCAGCCCCGGCAGCAATCGGCGCACCTCTTCGGATGTGCCGACCTCGGTATGGGTAGTAAGGGCGCCGATGACCAGGGTGTCGCCGTCAACCCGGATGCCGCTCAGTCCGGGTATTCGCCGCAGGTCGATGAGCACCTCGGGTTGGGTCAGCCGGAGCTTCATGGCCGGGAGAAGGCTGTGTCCTCCGGCCAGCACCTTGGCGTCCTCGCCGTGCTCCCGCAGCAGGGCGAACGCCTCCGCGAGAGAGCCCGGCGCCTGGTATCCGAAGCTAGCTGGATGCATGCTGCCCCCTCATCTGCTCGGCGGCCCAACGGATGGCCTTGACGATGTTGATGTATCCGGTGCAGCGGCACAGGTTGCCTTCGAGGGCGTGCTTGATGGCGTCGTCGTCCGGGTCCGGGTTGGTCTCCAGCAGATGCGCCGCGGTCATCACCATGCCTGGGGTACAGTAGCCGCACTGGAGGCCGTGCTCTTCCTGGAAGGCGGTCTGAACGGGGTGCAGGCTTGTCCCCGCCGCCATCCCCTCGATGGTGGTGATCTCGGCGCCGTCGGCCTGTACCGCCAGCATCGTGCAGGACTTCACCGCCAGGCCGTTCACGTGCACCGTGCACGCGCCGCACTGGCTCGTGTCGCAGCCCACGTGGGTGCCGGTGAGCCCCAGGTTCTCGCGCAGGAAATGCACGAGCAGCAGCCGAGGCTCCGCCTCGGTCGCGTGAGCCCTTCCGTTTACGGTGACGTTGATGGGCAATGCGGGGTGTTCCATGGAGTGTTTCCTCGTCAGCGCTGTGGTTCGATGACCAACGCGCCCGTGTCGCGGGCCAGGCTGCCGGCCCGTGAACGGTCACGGGGCAACCTTGCCGACTTCAAGCACTCTGGCCGGATTTCGTCAAGCGCCCGGGATCAGTTCCGTTCGACCGGCGGGGAGGCCTGCATGGCTGCCGGTTCCGCACCTTGTTCGGCGTGCGCGCCCGGTTGGCGGGTGCGCTTCCGGGGGCGCCGACGCTTGCGGGCCGGCCGTACCCGCTTGGTTTCGGCGGCCTCGACGCTATCCTTGCGGCCGCCCCGCTTTCTGTCCGGCTGGCTGTCCGCGGGCCGGGGGATGGATCGTCCAAGGATGTTTTCGATGGCCCGAACCGACTGGGCATCGGCGGCGGTGGCGAAGCTCGTGGCCCGGCCCACCGCCGTCATGCGCGCGGTGCGCCCTATCCGGTGCACGTAGTCTTCGGGGGTGTAGGGGAGGTCGTAGTTGATGACGTGGCCGATGTCGTCGATGTCGAGACCCCTGGCGGCGATGTCCGTGGCCACCAGGATCCGGTAACGGCCGCGCCGGAACCCCTCCAGCGACGCCCGCCGCCGTTCCAGGGACAGGTTGCCGTGAATCTCCGCCGCCCGATGGCCGCTGCGCCGCAGGGTCTCGGCGATAAGGTCGGCGCGGTTCTTGGTGCGGGTGAACACCAGCACGGATTCGTCACCGTCCTTGAGAAGGGACAGCAGCAACGACGTCTTGGCCCCCGGGGTGGTGTTGTGGAGGGTATGGGTGACACCGTCCGCCGGGGTCGCCGGCTTGGCTACGACGGCGTGGAACGGGTCGCGCAACGACATGCGCACCAGCTCTTCCAGGTCGGTGGGCAGGGTCGCCGAGTAGAGGAAGCTCTGACGGCCTGGCGGCAGCGCGTCGATGATCTGGTTCAGTTGATCGGCGAACCCCATGTCGAGCATGCGGTCGGCCTCGTCCAGCACCACCACCTCGACCTCCCGCAGGTCGAGATAACCGTCCCACATGAGGTCCAGCAGCCGGCCCGGCGTGGCCACGATGATCTCCGGGTGGCGCTTGAGGCCACGAATCTGGGCCTGCATGTCGGCGCCGCCCACCACGGTGGTGGCATAGACCCGCAGCGAGCGTCCGAGGTCGTCGATGGTCTCCTGAATCTGGAACGCCAACTCCCGGGTGGGCGCCAGGATCAGGCCGCGGGGCGGTCCTTCGGGAGAGCCGGCGAGCCGTTCCACCATGGGGATTACGAAGGCCGCGGTTTTGCCCGTGCCGGTCTGAGCGCATCCCAGGACGTCGCGCCCCTCGAGGGCCGCGGGCAGGGCCTTTTCCTGTATCGGAGTGGGGGTGACGAAACCGATCCGGTTGAGATCCTTGAGTAGTGGATCGGACAGACCGAATGCGTCGAAAGATGAGTCGTCTGAATTTGACATAAGGAGTTCTTCTGCGTGGGGAGTTGGTCTCGGGGAGGAGCCGCTCATGGGTGATGGTGCGCGGCTTCGGTCCTGGACCGGTTTCTGGAAAGCCTGGCGGTCACCGTGCCTTTGCAGGAACGGGACCGCCGGGCCGGATCGTCGGTGCGTGGATGAATTGCTCTACCAGCGACCTGGTCTGCCTCCACCCGACCGCCTGTTGCCGCCGCCCCCGCCTCCGTTGCCGAAGCCGGACCGTCTCTCCTGCGGGCGTGCCTCGTTGACCGTCAGCGTACGACCCTGAAGCTCGTTTCCGTTGAGGGCGTCGATGGCTTTCTGCGCTTCTTCACCCGAGCTCATCTCCACGAAACCGAATCCGCGCGACTGGGCGGTAAATTTGTCTGCGATGACTCTTGCGGACTCCACGGTCCCGTGCTCGGCGAATATCTCCTCGAGCTGGCCGTCGGTGACGGAATAGGGCAAACCGCCCACGTACAATTTTTGGCTCATGTTCTTCCTCCAATGGCTGAGACAAAAGAAAACCAGTCTGTTCGACCCTGGGAATCGGATCGCCGCATTGGGCAAGAACATGCGTCTTTCACGGCACGCGATGGGATTTTGCTTGGGACGAGAGTTTCGTCGGGCAGATTAGGCTGGGACACAGTTTGAATAAAGAACCTTAGCTGCATCCGGCGTCCGTGTCAACGGAACGGTCGCCGTGGTCGCAACTACTCGTTTCGTCTCTACCGGCGACGACACCGATAGTGAACCGGGACGAGACTGGCAGACGGCTGCGTGGCCGGCGCGGGACTAGAGATCCTCGATAGGGGGTTGCGGACCAGGAACGATGTCGGCGATGTCCGGATCGATATCGTCGTCGCGTTCCGACCGGTCTTGCCGGGCTTCCCTGCGTTCGGCGCGCCGCCTGGCCTTCTCCTCCTTCTTCTCCTGTTTCGCGCGTTCCCGTTGCCGCTTGGCAAACGTGGTTCGTGGTTGAGCCATTTCGCCAGTTTACCGCGTCTTGGCGCGAAACCCAAACGGTGGGAGCCGGCGGAGCGGAGCATCGTTGCGGGGTGCCTGCATGGGTAGGCTCGAAACCTGCCCCTACGACATCGCCAGGCCGTCGATGAACTCCACGCCGGGTATCTTGCCGAGGTCCTCGGGCGGGATCTTGAGCTTGGACGAGCGACTGCCGGAACCGAGGATGACGTACTCCTGCGACTGCAGGTTGGGGTCGGCGTAGACCGGGAGGTCCGGAGGCAGCGCGAAGGCGGTGACGCCGCCGATCATCATCCCGGTCAGCTCCATGGTCTCGTCGGCGGACGCAAAGGAGGCCCTGGACACGTCCATCAGCCGCTTGACCGTGTGGTTCACGTCGAGGCGGGCGGAAGCCTGCACGATGCAGGCGCAGTACTTCTTCTCGCCGCGCTTGGAAGCCACGATGATGGTGTTGCCGCTGGTTTCCAGCGGGTAGCCGTACTCTTCGCAGAAGTCCACGGTATCCGCGAACTCGGGGTCAATGTGAACGATTTCGTAGGAGACCCCGAGGTCCCGCAGCGCGGCCAGCACCTGTGACTCTATGTCGGTAGCAGCGTCCATCAGCCGCGGGTCTCCATCAGCCGGTACACCCGCTCGGGGTTCATGGGCAGGTCATGGACCACGATGCCCACGGCCTGCCGCAGCGCGGCGGCGATGGCCGGTGCCACCGGCGCGAGGCCGCCCTCGGCCATGCCCTTGCTGCCGAAGGGGCCGGGGCCGTCGCGGTTCTCGATCAGTACGGAATCCAGCACCGCGGGCAGGTTCTTGAAGCGCGGCAGGGCGTAGTCGATGGCGCTGGGGTTGAGCAGGAGGGCTCCGTCGAACACCTGCTCCTCTGTGAGCGTGTTTCCCAGGCCGAACATGATAGAGCCCTGTTCCTGGCCCTCGCACCGGAGCGGGTGCATGGCCTGCCCGATGTCGGCCGAGGAGACGTAGCTCAGGCAGCGCACCCTGCCGGTCTCGGAATCCACCGCCATCACCGCGATGCCGGCGTTGATCTCCCAGGTGCGGATGTCGATGCGGTCGCGGGTGAGGGCCTTGTCCATGCCGCGGCCCACGAGGATCCCGGTGGTCCTTTCCGCGAGCTCCTCCAGGGTCATTACCGGTTCGCCTTCGCTCGAAAAAGCGTCGTCCTCCAGCGAGAGGTCCCGGACGTCCCGGTCGGTCAGGGACGCCGCCTGTTGCAGCAGCAGTTCCCGCAGCTCCTCGGACGCCCGCTTCACCGCGTTGCCCATGAGCACGGTGATGCGGCTTCCGTAGACGCCGGAGGCGCCGGGCGTGGTGCTGGTGTCGTACGGCGCGATGGTGATCCGGTCGATGCCCACGCCGAGTGCCTCGGCGGCGGTCTGGGCCAGCACCGTCTTGGCGCCGCCGCCGATCTCCGGCGCGTTGGCGTGCACGGTGAAGGTGGCGTCGTCCTCGAACACGATGCGGGCGTTGTACTGGGTGGTGGAGAGGTCCTTGATGGCGCAGGCGACGCCGGTGCCGATCATCTCGCCGGGTCGCGCCAGGGACTCGGGCGCCCGCGCGCGGCGGGTCTTCTCGAAGAGATCCTGGCAGGCCGTCAGCGCTTCGTGCGGGCTGCCGTCCAGCGGCGGCCCGCCGAGGACGTATTTCTCGCCGGCCCGCAGCAGGTTCTTGAGGCGGAACTCCATGGGGTCGTAGCCGAGCTCGGTGCAGATGTGGTCGGTGTGGGCCTCGCAGGCCCAACCGAGCTGGACGCTGCCGATGCCGCGGAAGGCCCCCGCCGGCACCTTGTTGGTGTAGACCGAGTAGCAGTCGGCGCGGGCGTGCTCCACCCGGTAGGGCCCCACGGAGCGGAAGGCCGCCTTGCGCGTCACCTGGATTCCGAAATCGGCATAGGCGCCGGTGTCGAGATGGATTTTCGCCTCCCGGCAGAGCAGCGTGCCGTCCTCCCGGAGCCCCGTGCGGATCTCGATCTCGGCGGGATGTCGCCGGGCGGTGAACGCGGTCTCTTCCATGGACATGCGAAGCTGCACCGTCTCCCCGGAGGCGGCGGCCGCCAGGATCGCCAGGTGCTCGACGCAGATGTGCCCCTTGGAGCCGAAGCCGCCGCCGACGTAGGGGACCTTCACGGTCACCTGCTCGTTTTCGAGCCCGAACATGCGCGCCAGCTCGTCCCGCACCGGGAAGGGGGCCTGCGAGGAGGTGTGCACGGTAATGGACTTGTCGTCCACGGTGGCGATGGCACAGTGGGGCTCCATGGGATAGTGGAACAGCGACGGGAAGGTGAAGCGGTCCTCGATGACGTGGGCGGCCTCGCGGAAGGCCTGCTCGGGGTCGCCCTGGATGAAGTGGGTGCCGCCGCAGTTGTTGCGGCCGTAGTCGTGGTCGAAGTCGTCTTCCCCCTCGCGATCGTAGTCGGCGTCGGCGTCATGCACCGTCGTGCCGCCCTCCATGGCGGACGTCATCTCCGACACCTGGGGTAGCGGGGTGTAGCGTACCTCGACCCGCGCCGCCGCCTCCACCGCCGCGGTCTCGCTGTCGGCCACCACGATGACCACGGGCTCTCCCTGGAACCGCACCTTGTCGTGGGCCAACGCCGGCCGATCCTTGACCGCCTGCCCGTAGGGCTTGAGGGTGCGGATGCACCCCATGCGGCTGAAGTCGAGGCTGTCATGAGTGACGATGGCGCGCACGCCCTCGACCGCGCGCGCGTCATCGAGATCGAACCCGTCGATGCGCGCATGCGCGTGGGGACTGCAGACGACCCTGGCGAACTTCATCCCCGGAAGGGCGAGATCCGCGGTGTAGACCGCGGTTCCGGTGACTTTTTCGTCCGCGTCGAGGCTGCGGACCGATTGGCCTACGTATTTCATCGAGTAGCTCCGGGTTTCAGGTGTCGTTCTTCTATACCGGAGCCGTCGTGATTTCGGAACTGTCCTTCGACTTCGCTCCGAAGAGCATTTCAAGCGTGGCGAAAACGTCCATACATTGGTAGACTGTCCGAGTTCGGCGGAATAAGCCGACCACCTGCCTCAGTGCCGCGTTCAGGGAGGCTGCGGTCATGGGCCGTCAAGGGGCCGTGTGACGTCTCCTTAACAAAAACGTGATAGCTACTGAAACCGGGGCCATTTTGTGGTATTCCGGCTTGTTCCGAGTGTCGCCAAGACCGGCGGGAGCCGTCTTGCAGAGGGCTGTTGGAGATGAAGAAGTACCAAGGACTGTATGACCCGGCGTACGAGCACGACGCGTGCGGCGTGGGCGTCGTGGCCAACCTCGACGGCCGGAAGTCCCACGACCTCATCCGCCACGCCGTCGACGTCCTGATCAATCTGGAGCACCGCGGCGCGTGCGGGTGCGATCCGCATACGGGCGACGGCGCGGGCATCCTGTTCCAGATTCCCCACGCCTTCTTCCTCCGGCATTGCGGTCCCATGGGCATCTCCCTGCCGGATGCGGGCAGCTACGGCGTCGGCATGGTCTTCCTGCCGCGGGAGACGGAGCACCATCGGTGGTGCGAGCAGGTCATCGAGAAGACGGTCCGCGACGAGGGCCAGGAGTTCCTGGGGTGGCGCGACGTGCCCGCCGACTTCAGCCAGTGCGGCGAGGTGGCCGCCCAGGTGGCGCCGCTGATCCGGCAGTTCTTCATCGGCGCCGGACCGGAGACCGCCGCCCAGGACCAGTTCGAGCGCAAGCTCTACGTCATCCGCAAGGTCATCGAGAACGCCGTGGACGCGGGTCTCGCCGTCGAGGTTCGGGACGATTTCTACATCTCCAGCCTGTCCAGCAAGACCGTGGTCTACAAGGGCCTGCTGCGGGCCGACCAACTGGATTCCTTCTACCGGGACCTCTCGGACGACTCCATCGTCTCCGCCCTGGCGCTGGTGCACTCGCGTTACAGCACCAACACGCTGGGTTCATGGCGGCTGGCGCACCCCTACCGGATGCTGTGCCACAACGGCGAGATCAACACGATCCGGGGCAACCAGAACTGGATGCGCGCGCGGGAAGCGCTGTTCTCGTCGCCGCTGTTCGGCGACGACATGGCCAAGCTGAGTCCGATCATCCGCGAGGGCGCCAGCGACACCGCGGGATTCGACAACGCGCTGGAATTGCTGGTGTCCACCGGCCGGTCGTTGCCGCACGCGCTGATGATGATGATTCCCGAGGCCTGGGAAAACCACGACACCATGTCGGACGAGAAGAAGGCGTTCTACGCCTATCACGCCTGCCTCATGGAGCCGTGGGACGGCCCCGCCTTGATCGCCGCCTGTGACGGCGACCGTGTGTGCACCACCCTGGACCGGAACGGGCTGCGGCCCTTCCGCTACGTGGTCACCAAGGACGACTTCATCGTCGGCGCGTCCGAGGCGGGCGTGCTCGACCTGGCGCCCGAGCGCATCCTGATGCGCGGGCGGCTGCAGCCGGGGCGGCTCTTCCTCATCGATACGCTGGAAGGGCGCATCATCGACGACGACGAGATCAAGCACGAGATCAGCACCCGGCGGCCGTACCGCCGGTGGCTCTCCGAGAAGATGGTTTCGCTCGAAGACCTGCCCGAGCCGGATGACGTGCCCGGGCTCGACGTGGAAACCCTCTCGGAACGCCAGCGCGCCTTCGGATACACCAGCGAGGAGCTCAAGATCCTCATCGGACCGATGGCGATGCGGGGAGAAGAACCCGTGGGCTCCATGGGCAACGATGCCCCGCTCGCGGTCCTCTCCGACCGGCCGCAGTTGCTTTTCCACTACTTCAAGCAGCTCTTCGCGCAGGTGACCAATCCGCCCCTGGACGCTATCCGTGAAGAGCTGGTGACCGCGCTGCGGACGTCGGTGGGCTCGGAACAGGATCTGTTCGCCGAGACGGCGGAGCATTGCCGCCAGCTCCAGCTCGTGCGGCCGATGCTGACCAATCGCGAGCTGGCCCGCATCAAGGCCCTGGACCAGCCCGGGCTCAAGGCGGAGACGCTGCCGGCGGTGTTCCCGAAGTCCGCATCCGCGGGGGCGTTGACGGAGGCCGTGGACGCCCTGTGCGAAGAAGCCGGCCGGGCCATCAAGGACCGGGGCGCAACCGTGCTGATCCTGTCCGACCGGAATGTCGGGCCGGACTGGGTCCAGATCCCCAGCCTGCTGGCCACCGCGGCGGTGCACCACTACCTGATCCGCGAAGGGCTGCGCACCAGCGCCGCCATCGTGGTGGAGTCGGGGGAGGCCCGGGAGGTGATGCACTGCTGCCTGCTCATCGGCTACGGCGCCGAGGCCATCAACCCGTACCTGACGTTGGAGACGGTGGAGTGGATGTGCCGCGACGGCCTGCTCCCGGACGTGCCTGGAGAAAAGGCCCGGGCCAACCTGATCAAGGCGCTGGGCAAGGGTGTGCTGAAGACCATGTCCAAGATGGGCATCTCCACCATCAAGTCCTACCACGGGGCACAGATCTTCGAGGCCATCGGCCTCAAGCAGTCGGTGATCGACAAGTACTTCACCTGGACGGCATCGCGCATCGAGGGCATCGGACTAGACGAGGTGGAGCAGGAGTACCGCCGGCACCACCATCACGGCTATCCGGAGCGGGCGCTGGCGAGCGACGGCACCCTGGACGTGGGCGGCTACTACCAGTGGCGCAAGGACGGGGAGCACCACCTGTTCAACCCCAACACCATCGCGCTGTTGCAGAACTCCACGCGCACCGGCGATTACGAGCTCTTCCAGGAGTACTCGAAGCAGATCGACGACCAGACCCGGCTGCTCGGGACGCTTCGGGGCCTGCTCGAGTTCCGACCGATGCAGCCCGCCATCCCCATCGAGGAGGTGGAGCCGGCGTCGGAGATCGTCAAGCGGTTCTCCACCGGGGCCATGTCCTACGGCTCCATCAGCAAGGAGGCCCACGAGAACCTGGCCATTGCCATGAACCGCATCGGCGGCAGGAGCAACTCGGGCGAGGGCGGTGAGGATCCGGACCGCTACTACCCCGACGCCAACGGCGACTGGCGCAACAGCGCCATCAAGCAGGTTGCCTCCGGCCGCTTCGGGGTCACCAGCAACTACCTGGTCAACTGCACCGACCTGCAGATCAAGATGGCCCAGGGGGCCAAGCCGGGCGAGGGCGGACAGCTGCCCGGCCACAAGGTGTTCGAGGCCATCGCGCGGGTGCGGAAGTCCACACCGGGCGTCGGCCTGATCTCACCGCCGCCGCATCACGACATCTACTCCATCGAGGACCTGGCCCAGCTCATCCACGACCTCAAGTGCGCCAACGACCGCGCGCGCATCCACGTGAAGCTCGTGGCCGAGGTGGGCGTGGGCACGGTGGCGGCCGGGGTTTCCAAGGGCAAGGCCGACGTCGTGCTCATCAGCGGCTACGACGGCGGCACCGGCGCCTCGCCGGAATCGTCCATGAAGCACGCCGGCATCCCCTGGGAGCTGGGCGTGGCCGAGACCCAGCAGGTGCTGGTGCAGAACGACCTGCGGGGCCGCATCGTGGTGCAGACCGACGGTCAGCTCAAGACCGGTCGGGACGTGGCCATCGCCTGCATGCTCGGCGCCGAGGAGTTCGGCTTTGCCACCACGGCGCTGGTGGTCAGCGGCTGCATCATGCTGCGCAAGTGCCACCTCAACACCTGCTCGGTGGGCGTGGCGACCCAGGACGAGGAGCTCCGGAAAATGTTTACCGGCAAGCCGGAGCACGTCGTCAACTTCATGATGTTCATCGCCGAGCAGGTGCGGGAGATCATGGCGGACCTGGGATTCCGCACCGTCAACGAGATGGTCGGGCGCGCGGACTGCCTCGACACCCGCAAGGCCGTCGAGCACTGGAAGGCCAGAGGGCTGGATTTTTCCCGGCTGCTGACGTTGGTGGAGGCGCCGTCCTCGGTGGCACGGTATTGCTGCGAGGCGCAGGACCACGGGTTGGACAAGAAGCTCGACCAGCGGTTCATCGAAGCGGCGAAGGAGGCCCTTGAAGAGGGCAGGCCAGTGATGATCCGCCACGAGATCCACAACATCGACCGCACCGCCGGCACCATGCTCAGCGCCGAGGTGTCGCGCCGCTACGGCGAGGAGGGACTTCCTCCCGACACCATCCGGGTGAACCTGTTCGGCTCGGCGGGGCAAAGCTTCGGGGCGTTCCTGGCCCCGGGCGTCTCCTTCCTGCTCGAAGGTGAGTCCAACGACTATACCGGCAAGGGGTTGTCCGGCGGACTGATGGCGGTATATCCGCCGAAGAACGCCGCGTTCAACCCGACGGAGAACATCATCATCGGCAACGTGGCCCTCTACGGGGCCACCGGCGGCCAGGCCTTCTTCCGCGGCCGCGCCGGCGAGCGTTTCGCCGTGCGCAACAGCGGCGCCGAGGCCGTCATCGAGGGCGTCGGCGACCACGGCTGCGAGTACATGACCGGCGGCCGCGTGGTGGTCATCGGGCCCGTGGGCCGCAACTTCGCCGCGGGCATGAGCGGCGGCGTCGCCTACGTGCTCGACGAGAGGGGCGTCTTCCCCGGGCTCTGCAACCAGGAGATGGTGGACCTTGAGCCGCTGGAGAGCGAAGACGACGTAGCCTGTGTCCGCGGCCTGATCGAAGACCACGTGCGGTACACCGGCAGCGAACGCGGCGAATACGTTCTCGACCACTGGCCGGAACTGCAGGGATCGTTCGTGAAGGTCATGCCGGTGGACTACCGCCGGGCCTTGCAGGAAATGGCCGCCCGCCAGGCACAACAGGCCGAAACCGCGGGCGCGGCAGCGTCCGCCCCGGCCTGAGTCGACCCTACGTATCGACGCACCGCGAAGCGTAGAGGCGGCCGGCCGGTCGCCCTGCGGGGTTTCGCCGCAGCGCCGGGTGCCGGACACGACACGTTGAGGGATTAGGGTTAGGGGACGTTTCGGTGACGTCTCCGGGTTACTATGGGCAAGATCACGGGATTCATGGAGTTCGAGCGGGGCAAGCAGGGGTACCGCGATCCGCTCGAACGTCTGAAGGACTGGAACGAGTTCGTCCTGCCGATGCCGGCGGAAACCTTGAAGGAACAGGGCGCCCGCTGCATGGACTGCGGCATTCCGTTCTGCCACACGGGTGTGCCCATGGGGCGGGGACCGGGCGCCTCGGGTTGTCCGCTCAACAACCTCATCCCCGACTGGAACGATCTGGTCTATCGGGACCACTGGAAAGAAGCCCTGGCGCAACTCCACAAGACCAACAACTTCCCGGAGTTCACCGGCCGCGTGTGCCCGGCCCCGTGCGAGGGCTCGTGCGTGCTGGGCATCAACAGCAACCCGGTGACCATCAAGACCATCGAGTGCTCCATCGTCGACCGTGGCTTCGAGGAGGGCTGGATCGTGCCCGAACCGCCTCTACAGCGGACGGGGAAGCGGGTGGCGGTCATCGGCTCCGGACCGGCGGGTCTGGCGTGCGCTGCGCAGCTCAACCGCGCCGGCCACAACGTCACCGTCTACGAGCGGGCGGACCGGCCAGGCGGCCTCCTCATGTACGGCATTCCCAACATGAAGCTCGACAAGGAGAAGGTGGTGAGGCGGCGGCTCGACCAGATGGAAGCCGAGGGCGTCGAGTTCGTCAACGGCGTGGATGTCGGCAAGGACCTCCCCGCCGACGAGCTGCAGCGGGAGTTCGACGCCGTGGTGATCTGTACCGGCGCCACCAAGCCCAACGACTTCGTGCGCAACGCGCCCGGCCGCGAGCTACAGGGCATCCACTTCGCCATGGAGTTCCTCCATGCCAACACCAAGAGCCTGCTCGACTCGGACCACGCGGACGGCAACTACATCTCCGCCAAGGACAGGCACACCATCGTGCTGGGCGGGGGCGACACCGGCACCGACTGCGTGGGAACCGCCCTGCGCCATGGCTGCGCGAGCCTCCGGCAGTTCGACGTGATCCCCAAGCCGCCGCCCGAGCGGGCTCCCAACAACCCGTGGCCGCAGTGGCCGGTGGTCTACAAGCTCGACTACGGACAGGAAGAGGGCAAGGCGCTCTTCGGCGATGATCCGAGGCGCTACGACACCAACACGATCAAGTTCATCGACGACGGCCACGGCCACATCAAGGCGCTCCAGACCATCGACCTCGACTGGAGCAAGCCCGCCAACGGCGCGCCTTTCAGCCCGGTGGAAGGGACCGAGCAGGAATGGCCCGCCGACCTGGTGCTCTTGGCCATGGGCTTCTCCGGCCCGGAGGACGAGGTCCTTACCCAGCTCGGCGTCGAGCGCGACGCCCGCTCCAACGCCCAGGCCGAATACGGCAAGTACGCCACCAACGTCGCCAACGTCTTCGCCGCCGGCGACTCCCGCCGCGGCCAGAGCCTGGTCGTCTGGGCCATCCACGAGGGGCGCGGCGCCGCCCGGGAAGTGGACCGCTACCTCATGGGCAGCACCGATCTGCCGTGAGATTGGCGCCCTTCGACTTCGCTTCGCTACGCTCAGGACGAACGGAGAACGGTTCAGCGTCGTTCCCCCAAATCCGTTCGTCCTAAGCGTAGCGAGTCCTGAGCCTGTCGAAGGGCGAGCGAAGTCGAAGGACGCTCTTCACGTCCACGCCAACAGGAACACTCCGCCCACGATCAGGACCGCGCCCGCGCCGTCCTGAATCCGCACGATCTCGATTCCCTTCAGGGTGAAGTGCGCCAGTGCGAAGGTGACCAGGGGCTGTATGTTCCAGATGGGCCCGACGATCACCGCGGGGGCGTGGACTACCGCCAGGAAGGTGAGGATGGTGCCGATGGCGTGGACGACGCCGGAAACGGCGAAGCACACGGCGCCGGCCAGGGGCACTCCGCGCCAAACGATCCGGATGCGCA
Source organism: Candidatus Binatia bacterium (assembly GCA_022827045.1). The sequence continues at coordinate 3,322 of JAJDTQ010000247.1, read as the reverse complement.
CCGTCTTGCCCAGGAGGCCGATGAACATCAGCCCGGTGACCTGGGTGATCACCGCGCCCACGATGGGGTCGCCGCCCTGCAGCACGCCGAGCCGCTTCAGGATCGGGCCCAGGCTGTAGAAGACAAAGGAGAGAGCGGCGTTGCCGAAACCTACCAGCGGCGCCCCGGGCTCCGCCTCGGACCCCTTCGTGTGCGTGATGAGCAGGATGCCGGCCACGATCACGATCACGCCGGCGAAAGTTCCCATGGTGGCGCTTTCGCCGAGGAAGGTGACGCCGATTACAGCGGTGAGCAATGGCGAGGCGTTCTTGATGGACTGCGCTCTGGAGGCCCCGATCTGGTCGATAGCCCTGAGCAGGAAAACGCGGCCGAAAAAGGCGCCGATCGCGCCCAGAATGACGAAGGTGACAACCGCGGGGAGGGGAATCGGCAGTCCGCCGGCGCCGTAGCCGGCCACCCAGACCACCAGCAGGAACGCCACCATGGCGAGCTGCTGGACGGTCACCGCGGCGTCGACGTCGGAGTGCACGAGCCCTCGCTTCACCAGGGGCGGCACAAAGCCCCACACGATGCCCCCGGCGATAGCGTAGATAATCCCGAGTCCCACAGTCGGCAGTGTTGTACGATGGCCGCTCGGCGTCAAACACGCGGCCGCGCTGCACGGGAAGCCTTGTGGTCGTCGGTCGGTTAATACAAACTGCTCACGAGCCTTGGTTCAAACGTTTCACCGCCCGCATCCCGCGAAGGAAGCGAGACGCTACCAAATCCTCGCGGCGCGTTCATTTCTCGAGCGGATTGGAGTGGCTCCATGACCAATACAATGACCTACAAGGGCTATTCGGCCCGGATCGAATATGACGACAGCGACGGGATTTTCTTCGGTCGCATCGCCGGCATTCGCGATGGTGTAGGCTTCCACGCGGATACGGTGAGGGGACTGCGGAAGGCATTCCGCGAGGCTGTCGAGGACTACATCGAAACCTGCGCCAAGATCGGAAAGAAACCGCAAAGGGCCTTTTCCGGGCAGGTGATGTTCCGAGTGAGCCCGGAGGTTCACCGCAAGGCGGCGCTGGCGGCTGAACTGTCCGGAAAGAGCCTTAATCAGTGGGCCGAAGAAGTGTTGGCGCGTGCCGCGGGCTGATTGCGACGTTCCCCGCGCCCTCCTTCCCGGTCAACTGCAGAAAAGGGTCGGCGGAACGGTTTCCCCGTAGGGGCGACCGGCCGGTCGCCCCTACCACCTCAACGGTCACTTGGGCGGCAACACCTTGATCTTGATGGTGTGCGCCATCTTCTTGCCGAACGAGCGATGGAGGCCGTCGGCGAACTGCATGGTCAGCGTGTATTCCCCGGGCTCGAGCTTGATCGTGGCTTCCGTCTGCCCCTTGCCGTAATGCAGGTGGGTCTTGTCCGTCGGAATCACCTTCCCGCCGCGCATGGGGCCCTGGTTGAGCAGGATGTGGTGATGCCCCGTCCCGGCGACCACGCCGGCTTCGGAAGGTTTGATCGTCATGCCTTCCACGCCCATCACCACCTTCACCGGGCTCCGCACCTCGGCCCCATCCTTCGGCTCGATGAAGTAGACGCGCTGTTCCTGTGCCGTGGCATAACCCGCAAGAGCGAGGGATGCCGCGAGTGCCGCGGCGGCGATCCGCCAGAGTCGTGGTCCGTTCATGATGGAACTCCTTTCCGCTAAAGTGACGGAGACCCTATCAGCCGTCTCTCACATTGACAAGCCACGGACGATGACCTAGTGGGTTCAGGGTCGCGAATTTCCCGTCAGAGAAAGGGTCTCCATGTCGGACATCAAGAAATCGGACCAGCGCTGGCAATCGGACGTCATCGTCGACCTCATGAAGCTCTACGACATCCCCTACGTCGCCCTGAATCCAGGGGCGAGCTACCGGGGGCTTCACGACTCCATGGTGAACTACGGCGAGAACGATCCCGAGATGCTCCTGTGCAACCACGAGAAGATCGCCGTGCAGATCGCGCACGGATACTCCAAGGCGTCGGGCAAGCCCATGATCGCCATCGTGCACGACGTGGTGGGGCTGCTGCACGCGCCCATGGGCATCTACTACGCCTACATCGACCGCTGTCCGGTGTTCGTCATCGGCGCCACCGGCCCCATGGACGAGAAGTACCGGCGTCCGTTCATCGACTGGATCCACACGGCCTTCGCACAGGGCGACGCGGTGCGCAACTTCACCAAGTGGGACTATCAGCCCGGCAGCATCCACGGCGTGCCGGATTCCTTCGCCCGCGCCTACTCCATCATGATGAGCGAGCCCCAGGGCCCCATCTACATGTGCTACGACTCGGCGCTGCAGGAGACTCCGCTCACCGATGACATAACGATCCCGCCGGCGTCTGCGGTGAAGGTGCCGTCGCGCATCGCGCCCGAGCAGGCGGCGGTGGCCCAGGCCGCGGAGATGCTGGTGAAAGCGGACAATCCGTTGCTGCTCACCGAGTACGCCGCGCGCATGCCGGAGGGCTTCGACCCCACGGTGGAGCTGGCCGAAACGGTCGGGGCATCGGTCTTCGACGTCTGCAAGCGGCTGGGCTTCCCCAACCGCCATCCCCTGAGCATGAGCTTCAACCCCGACGCCTTCAATGGCGTGGACCTGGTGATGGCGCTGGACGTGGTGGACTGGACCCGGGGATCGCACCGGCTCAACACCCAGACCCGCGAGATCACGGTGGTGACCGCCCCGGACTGCAAGTGGGTCGACGCGGGCTTCGCCGACATCGAGATCAGCAAGTGGGCCACCGACTACAACAAGCACAACAACTGGGACCTGCGGGTCATGGGGGACACCTCCATCACCATCCCCGAGCTCACCAGGGCGTGCCGGTCTCTCATCGACGCCGACCCGGCGCTCAAGGTGCGCGTCGACGAACGCAAGAAGGCGCTGGCGGACAAGCACGAACAGCAGTGGTCCAAGTGGCAGAAGCAGGTGGAGTCGGAGATGGACCAGCGGCCCATGACCGAGTCCCGGCTGGCCTACGAGGTGTGGCAGGCCATCAAGGACGAGGACTGGGTGCTGACCGCGGGGACCCTGAAGGACTGGGTGCAGAAGATCTGGGACTTCGACCAACCCTACCGGCATCCGGGCCGGGAGCTGGGCACCGGAACCCAGATCGGCATGTCCATCGGCGTGGCGCTGGCCCATAAGGGGCAGGGGAGGCTGGTGGTGGACCTCCAGCCCGACGGCGACCTGATGTTCGACCTGGGCGCGCTGTGGATGCCCATCAAGTACGACATCCCCATGCTGGTGGTCATGTACAACAACCGCGCCTACTACAACGACTGGGCGCACCA
>JAJDTQ010000056.1 GCA_022827045.1 Candidatus Binatia bacterium | reverse complement strand
GCGTCCGAGCGCCTCGCCCGAGAAGGACTAGACGTCGTCCCGACCCTGGCCCGCATCGCCCGTTGTAACTACCCTGTATGACGCGATAATCATTTCTTCGATCATTCGGCGGGTTTCGCTGTTGAGCGGGTGCGCCACGTCCTTGTAGGTTCCGTCCCGGCGTTTCTTGCTGGGCATGGAAATAAAAAGGCCCGAAGTCCCGCGGATGACCTTGAGATCCCGAACCACGAAGCAGTCGTCCAGGGTGATGGTCACATAAGCCTTGAGCTTATCCTCCTCGACAGGAAAGACCTTGACTTCGGTGACCTCCACAGGGACCTCCTTTCCGTCAGGTGACGGATGGCCTGCCCTTATGTCAGCGAAAAAGCCAGATCTGCTCGGATGTCTTTTTCGCCCTCGAAGCCCGCAAATGCCTGTTTGGCATCCGCCTCGCCAACGAACAGCCCAAAAACCGCCGAACCGCTCCCGGACATGAGACTGCCGATTGCCCCGCTTTCCTCAAGGCGATCCTTGAGATGAGCAATGCGCGGATAGCGGCCGATGGTTACCGTTTCAAGGTCATTGACCAGAACCTGAGCCACCTCGTGAGGAGTGTCCAATTTTTCGACCAAGTTATTATTGTTCGATGAATTTGTCAACTTGAACCGGAAGTTACGGTAAACCCAGGCGGTGGATACGGGGACGCCCGGAAACAGCACCACCAACCAGAGCATGGGCAGCGGCCCCGCCGGACTCAACTCCTCTCCGATTCCCCGGACCCTGGCGGCCTCGCCGCGGATGAAGAAGGGTACGTCCGCGCCCACCGAGACCGCCAGCGCCTCGAGGTCCCGGGTGGAAAGACCCGCCCCGAGGAGCTCGTTCAAACCGCGCAGGGCGGCCGCCGCGTCCGTGCTGCCACCTCCCAGACCGGCGCCCACGGGGATGCGCTTGCGGATGCCGAGGGCCACCGCTTCCCGGCGCCCGGTCCGCTCCCGGAACGCATGGACCGCCCGGCAGACCGTGTTCTCCTCCCCCAGGGGCAGATCGGGGTCGTCGGCCCACAGCCTCAACGTGCCCGGGCGTTCGTCGATCAGGGAAACCTCGACGTCGTCGCCCAGGCTGATGGGCACCATCAGGGAGTCCAGCAGATGGTAGCCGTCGTCACGCCGGCCAGTGATCCGGAGGTAGAGATTCACCTTGGCGGGAGCGAACAGTCTCATGGGGAGGCCCCGGCCGTCCCGCCGGCGGGGGACCGGCGGGGCGGGTCGTCACGGTCGGATCAGCGCCTTGGTGGGGAACATCTCGGGCACCTCGCCTCCCACCGCGCGGATGCAGTCTTCCGTCTCGTCCAGCGAGAAAATGTGGCTCACCATCTGCTCCACCGGGAAGCCGGTGGTCTCCATCAGCCGGAGCGTGGCGTCGATGGCGTCGTTGTCGCCGGTGTACGCTCCCTGCACGCAGATCTCGCCCCACACGAGACGGTCCATGAGCATGGGGGTGAGGGTCTTGTCGCCCGTCAGCCCGCCCAACACAAGCTTGCCCTGGCGCCTGAGACACTCCACCGAGGTGACGATGGCGGCCGGACTGCCCGAGACGTAGACGACGACGTCGCACATGGCGCCGCCGGTCTCCTCGCGGATCACCTCCGCCACATCCTCCTCTTCCACGTTGATGGTGCGGTGCGCCCCGAACTTCTCGGCCACCTCCAGCCGGCTCTTGTCGCGCCCGATGCCGGCCACGAAGATGCGCGCGGCGCCGGCGTGGCTCGACGCGAAGGTGCAGGCGAGCCCCTGCTGGCCGGGGCCCTGTATCAACACGTAGTCGCCCATCTTGACGCCGCCGTGACGCAGGGCCCACTGGAAGCCGTTGGCCATCACCGCTCCCACCAGGGCCGCCGCCTCCGGTGGAAGGTCATCGCTGATGCGGGTCAGCAACGCCGTGGGGGTGATGTAGAGGTACTCGGCGAAGCCGCCGAACAGGTGCGGCGGGTCGGCGGAGGACATCCTCGAGCCGTAGGCCGCGCGCTGCTTGCAGAACCGGTCGCCGCCCCGCCGGCAGTCCGCGCAGCGGCCGCACCCGAGGGACCCCTTGATGATCACCCGGTCGCCTTCGTTGACGCCATGGATTTGCGCCGCCCGGGCGCCGAGCTTCTCCACCCGGCCGAGGATCTCGTGGCCCAGGATGATGGGCATGGGCAGGTTCAGCTTGCCGGTGTAGTACTTGTAGTCCGTGCCGCACACCCCGCCCATCTCCACCTTCAGGAGCCCGCCGTCGGACGGTATGTCCGGCACGGGGTACTCACGGACCTCGATCTTCGCTGGCCCCACCAGGGTCGCCGCTCTACAGGTTTCGCTCATGTGGCTCTCCGTCGGACCGCCGGCTTACGCCCTCCCGGACCGCCCCTCCTGGATTCCAGCGTTGGCGGGAATGACGGAGGGGCGGGAATGACCGAAGCGCGGGGGTGCCGATCCCGCGGACAACGATCCTTACGGCTTGATCAGTGCCTTGGTCGGGAACATCTCCGGGATCTCGCCGGCCACGGCCTGGATGCACTTCTCGGTGTCCTCCAGCGGGAACACGTGGCTCACCATTTCCTCCACCGGGAACTTCGTCGCCTCCATCAGCCGCAAGGTCGCGTCCACG
>JAJDTQ010000152.1 GCA_022827045.1 Candidatus Binatia bacterium | reverse complement strand
CTCGCCGTCCACTTCCGGCCAGGTGACGATATCGGAGGTGAGGCGGGCGGCGGTAACGCCGAAGCGCGGGATGGAGCCGCCCGCCGACTTGAGACCGTGGTAGCTGCCCTCCAGGGGTCCGGGGACCAGCAGGTCCTGGCGCGGCAGGTTCGCGGCCGCGCCGTTGCCGAGGTCGATGAACGCCGGCTCCATGACCCTGAAGCATTCCTCCAGGGTGAAGCAGCTCTCGATCTCCTCGTTGGTGAGGATCAGTGTCACGGTGCCGGCCTGCCGGTCCCCTCGGCGGCGGGTCAGCCCGAGGGTTGCGCGTACTTGGCTCTCAGCTCCCCGTAGCGCCGGCCGGATTCCCGGCACGCCTCCTCGAAGTCCTCCGGCATGACGTCGTAGGGCGGCCGGATGGGGCCGGGCTTGCAGTAGCCCGAGGCGCCCATGAGGATCTTCTCCATCTGGATGTTGTAGGAGGCGAAGACTTCCTGGGAGCCGGTGATGGCGTGGTGTGGTTCGGCGGCCCAGGCGATGTCGTCGGCCACGGCCTTGGCGCGTTCGCCGTCGCCGGCCGCCAGGGCGTTCATCAGCGCCAGCGCGGGCTGCGGCCCGACCGAGGGAGTCCAGCAGGTGTTGGCGGTCTTCGGCGAGATCTGCGCGAACTCGTACGCCAGCCCGATGGGCGGAACGAAGTTCACACGCCCCTCGGTGGCCGCAACTACATCCCGGAGGATGCCCCGGTTGGAGAACTTGGCCGACATCACCGTCGGCGCGACGTTCACCACCCGCCGCCAGAAGTCCGTGTCGAAGGCGAACCGGAAGGCCCGTGCATTGGCGTAGACCATGATGGGGAAGTCCGGGAACGCCTCGGCCACCGCGCCGTAGAAATGCACCGCCATGTCCAGGGTCGCCGGTTGCCACATGGGGATGCCAAGGAGCGTGCCGGTGGCGCCCCGTTCCTTGACGAAGCGGATGCGCTGCGCGATCTCGTGGCCGCCGAGCGCGGTGGTGCCGACGAAGGTGGGCACGCGACCGCGCACGGTCTCGAGCAGACAGGTCACATAGGCGTCGTAGTCGCTCCGTGAAACCGTGGCGCATTCACCCATGGTCCCCAGCACCATGATGCCGGCGACGCCGTCGCGCACCAGGCTATCGGCCAGCCGGGCGGTTTCGTCCAGGTCGACGGTGTCCACCGCGTCCAGGCTGTCGGCGCCTTCCCTGGCCGGCGTCGGCATGATCGCCAGCACCCCCTGCACGTCCTTGGCTTCCAGCATCTCTTCCTCCTTGTATCCGTGCGGGCGTCCGGGTCAGACTCGCATCAGGTCCTCGGCCACCACGATCTCCCCCGAATAGTGGGCGGCGACCTCCGCCTTGAGCCGGTCCTCCTCCTTCTCGGACCAGAGGTGAGTGAGCACGAGCTTTTTTGCGTTGGCTTCGGCGGCGATCTTCCCCACCTGGTGCGGCTTGGTATGGCGCACGCGGTTGGCCCATTCCGGATGAATGAACTCCGGATGGCGGCCGGCGGGGGCGCCGTTCTGCTCCATCTCCGGGGAGAAGAGCACCTCGTGGATAAGCAGGTCGCAGTCCTTGGCCAGCTCCACCAGCGCCGGGCACGGCCGGGTGTCGCCGGAGAAGACGATGGAACGGTCGTGGGTGTCCACGCGGAAGCCCAGGCTGCCGGGGATGTGCACCACGCGCACGGCATCGAGCTTCCATTCCGGCGTCTCCCACACCTGGCCCTCGTCGATCTCCCGGGTGGAGACCTCGAACTTCGAGTTCGTGCCGGTGGCCTTGCGCCCCTGGATATCGACCCTGAACGCTTCCAGGACCCCTTCCACGAAAGCCGTGGTGCCCGCCGGGCCGAACACTTCAACGCCCGTGCTGCGGCCCACCATCCAGCTCCCCAGCAGCAGATCCGGAAGCCCGATGATGTGGTCGTAGTGCAGGTGGGTGAGAAACACCTGCTCCACCTGCGCCGGGTCGATGCCCGCGCGCACGAGCTGCGTCAGCGCGCCCCGGCCGCAGTCGAGCAGGATGGGCTTGCCGTCGATGATGATGGCAATACAGGATCCCTGCCGGTTCGGGTTGGGTTCCGGGACTCCGGTCCCGACCATGATGACTTCGGTCATGTCGTATCCTCCAAGCGGTGGTGATTGTGTAGCCGCCGGTCAGTCTATCCCGCTGCCTTCCTGTGATTCAAGAAGGGCGGTCCCGCGGGGAGGCGGATTGAACCTCGCGGTTCAAGATGCCGGCGGGATGTGGTATCGCGGAGAGCATGGAACGTTCCGACCCACAGACCAAAGGCAAGGCACCCGCCTTGGACGCGTCCGAAGACCGTGGCAGCCTCGGGATGGCACCCGAGGTCATGCTCGATCTCGCGCGCAGGGCGGCGGAGATCCTGGTGAACCGTATCGAAGGTCTTCCCGCGGACAACGCCTGGGACGGCGACTTTCAACAGGCGCTTGACGCCAAGCTGAAGGAGGATCCGCCCGAGGACGGCCGGCCGGCGGGGGAGGTGATCGAGTGGGTTGCGCGCGAAGTGCTCCCGTTCGCGACGCGCCTGGACCACCCGCGTTGCTTCGCGTTCATCCCGTCGTCGCCCACG
>JAJDTQ010000147.1 GCA_022827045.1 Candidatus Binatia bacterium | reverse complement strand
CGTGGGCGACGACGGGATGAACGCGAAGCAACGCGGGTGGTCCAGGCGCGTCGCGAACGGGAGCACTTCGCGCGCAACCCACTCGATCACCTCCCCCGCCGGCCGGCCGTCCTCGGGCGGATCCTCCTTCAGCTTGGCGTCGAGCGCCTGCTGAAAGTCGCCGTCCCAGGCATTGTCCGCGGGGAGACCTTCGATACGGTTCACCAGAATCTCCGCCGCCTTGCGCGCGAGCTCAAGCATGACCTCGGGCGCCATCCCGAGGCTGCCGCGACTGTCTCTTCCATTGTTCTGATCCGAAGGTTCCATGGACAAGACTGAAGCCCTCCACAAGCACGCGTGGCACACGCGTGTAAATCAAGCGTATGTTTACAGCCATAATAGTATTTCCTGGTGTTCTTGTATATCCAAAATCGTGAGCGGCGGGCTGATGGTCTGCGTCCACGCTGCCCGCCCCCAGTTGCCGCCCTTCTTCAACGGGCCCGCAAGCCCCCGGATTCGTCGTGTGAACATGTACTTCGTCATGGCATTGCCTCCGGATGGAGTCGCCCTGAACCATCGGCGACGCCCCGTGTTTTATTTCTATGAGCCGCACTGCCGCGATGTCGCTGCCGGGGAAGGCGACAACGCACTTGGGCAGGAGCTTGAGGAACTCGTCGTTGCGCCGGAACGGAGCAGCCCGTCGGTCAGGACGCATCACACGACCACCGCCCTGCGCGCGTACGCGCACCCTGGGAAAACCGCCGAATCCTTGGGAAAGGACCGCGGCCCGTGACGGTCGAGTCCCGGCTGTAACCGGAATGTAGCCCACCCAACCCCTTGAATATCCACGCATGTGTTTTTGCCGAACACGGGGCGCGTCGCAATTTGGTACCAAGTTTCCCAAGCCCATGAATAGCGTCCCTGACGGTGCTGGAGCACACCAGAGCAGCCAGGGCATCGGATGGCAGGGCCAACAGCCCGCTGTGTGGCGTGTGGAGGTAGCTAACGGCCGTCAGGCCGTCCATGAGGACCTGGCGTACAGGGACGATGTCGGGGAAGACAAGGGGGGACGCTCCGCACGGCAAAGCCGGCGCGGCGATTGAGCGGCGGCGGGACGGAGTGGGGGGACTGTTGCGGCGCCGCTCGATCGGCTCACACAGCGTGGACTCCGGCACGCTGTCGCTCCCGACGTCGACGCGGGCGCCGGGATGGCTTGCGGGCATGCCTGCGTCGGGGTCCGGCGTTCTGCCGGACGAGGCGTCGGCGGCGGTGCGGGTTCAGATGTTGGGATGTTGTCGTTTTGTGTTGCATTTCTTGCCGTCGCGCAGTAGAAGCGATCAACTGGCTGCGGTGGTGGCTGACGTGCGGGTGCGGAGTCCCGATTGACTGGAGTGGGGCGACGATGAACATCCCGAACACGTTGAGAAGCGGTCGGGCGACGTTGCGTGAACCGGGGTCGAGGTTCATCGACGGGCGAGGCAGGGCTGGCGAAGAACCCGGGCCCGAGGGGTTGACAAACCAACCTGAGGCTCATTTCATAATCGAGCCGAGCCGAGCCGAGCCGAGCCGAGCCGAGCCGAGCCGAGCCGAGCCGAGCCGAGCCGAGCCGAGCCGAGCCGAGCCGAGCCGTGAGAGGCGGCTCGGCGCACGGGTGCTCTTCCGGGATCGGCAGAGCCGCTCCATCCGCGTCTTCGTGGCGCCGCCCAAGCCACTCAGCTTCCCGATCTGAATTCATCCGCTTCCGCCGGCCGGACCTCCGTTTCCCTCTGGCCCGCTTCTTTTCTTCCGACAACCGCGACTCTTCTACCGTCCGCTGTTTCCGGCGCGGCCTGCTGCCGCGCGCCCATCAGCGCATGCCACCGGCGCCTTTCGCCGGTGCCCGCCGTGGGGCGCACCGTGACCTCGCGCAGCCAAAAAACTCCCTGCCGAGATCAGGCGGACCAGGATGAATCTCTTCATGGCCTGGTGGACAACCTGGTCCGACGAGAGAAGGAGTCTTTAAATGGCCAAGATCAAGAGCTTCCTCGCAAGCTCCGGAGCTTTCGTCTTGTTGTTGTTGGCACACGCTCCGAGACACGAACATCGCCGAACCGGCGAACCTCGAGAACGGCAACTGGCGCTATACACCGCGCCGGTTCGTTGGCGGGGAATCGAAGAGGTCATATTTTCGAAACGGCGTGTGTTCCAATCTGGACAACGATACACGCCAGTATGAACTTTTTGCGTGACGGTTTTGGAGATTCATCATGGAACGGAATATTCGGTTTCGCCCGAGTTCGAGGCATGGATCAGGGAGTACGCTGCGAAAGAGGGCCACACGATGGCCAACATGGGGAAGGACATCTTGATGGACCACTGTGAGTAGCGTCAACGGGAAAGGACAGGTGCCATGAAACACATCTGTGAAACCGACCGCGGCGCGAACTGGCTGTTGAACGTCGCCCCCTTGCTGGTGGCGGTGCTCATCGGCTGGATGGCGATGCACGCGGTTTTCGTTGCGTCGGCCCAGGCGTCCGGCTTCAACTGCCAGAACCCGACGTATTCGGATGGGCGGAAGTGCAACACGCGCCTGATCGCCATCGACACGATCATCCACTACTACGACATCAACAAGGCCCGGTCGCACCGGAACTACGGCTGCAACTGGTATCGGGTGCTGCGCGCGTTCGACAAAGACGGAAAGTTTGTCCCGTCGCACAGCAACTCAAGGGTTCGGGGTCGCCCCAAGGCGCCGGACATGGACACGCCACCCGCCGACCTGACCCGCACGGGATGCGCCGTGGACTCCCCGATGACGGTGGGCGAGGCACGGGCCAATCAGCGCAACTGGAGTGGGTGGAGTCCGGTTGCAGCGTGGCTGGCCGCCGAGGCCAGAAGGACGACCAAAGAGTGCCCTAACGGTTCCATCATCGACTCCAGCCAGCAGTGCCCCGAGCCGCCCGAGATGCTGACGTGCTGGGACGGCTCGTCGATACGCTACCAGCCGTCCGTGTGGCACGTCACCAACACCCCGCAGCAAGCGCGCGAGGCCCAACGCCGCGCCGACTGTCCGCCCCGGCCGGCCGTCACGCCGACGATCACGCTGAGCGTCGGCCCGGACGTGACCGAGGGCAAGGCGCACACCTGGACCCTGCACGCCTCTGAAGCGGCGGACGTTGATCTGGATATCCGCGTCGACTTCCGCGGGGCGGGCAACTTGGTTTGTAACGGTGTCCTGGCCCAGTCATGCAACCCTCGCAACAAGAAGTCGGTAGCGATGTTCGGGCGCATGAACATCAAGCAGTTGGGGAACGGCGTGGGGGAGGTCTACCAGGGAGGCCAGCACTTCACCCTTCCGGCCGGGCAGACCAGCGTGTCGTTCGCGGGCATGGGCTCATCGAACGACTTCCTGGATACCGGGGACGGGACCGTCACCGGTATCGTCGGCGCCGGGCAGGGCTACGTCCTCGGCACGCCGTCTTCGGTATCGGCCAAGGTGCTGGACGATGACGGCGTGGCGGCGTCCACGGTCACGATCAACATGCCCACGGTGACGGTTCGGGAGGGCAAGTGGGCGACGGTGAGTATCGCCACCCCCTCGCAGGGAGGCCAGCGCAGGTGCGTGACGGGCCGCGTCACCCTGACGCCCTACCTGGGGAGCCAGCCGGACAGCTCCGACTACAGGACATACTTCCTGGACAGGGAGATCATGCTCTGCTCCTCTATCAGGGGTGATGCGTGGTTCGGCTATGTCCAGGCGTACCGCGACAGCCATAACGACGGCGGCGAGCGGCTGATCCTGGGCTTCACGCAGACCGGCGGCGACGGCACGGCTCACGTGACCGAAGGCTCGGTGACGATCACCAACGACGGGCCTTTGCCCGCCGACTACTTGGCGCACTTCGGACATGCCGCCGCCGGCGACGTGACGGAGAGCGTGGCGGGCCGGATGGCTGCGCCTCGCCTGACTCACGGCGCCGCCGCCTGGGGCCGTAGGGGGCAATCCTCGTTCAGCGCCCGGGCCCTGTCCGGTGACCAGTCTCAGACGAGCATCGGCGCGGACTACCGGACCGGCGACTGGCTCATGGGGATCCTGCTGACGGAGGTGGACGGCGAGGGGATGTTCGAGGGCTATGACCTGGGCAGCGACCTGCTGGCGGTGGTGCCGTACATCGGCTACCGCGACGTGTGGGCGGCTGCTGGTGGTGGCAAGGGGGCCGTCTCCCTGTCCAGGGGGCACGACGATTACGAGGCGGACACGGACTGGCTTTTCGCCGGCGCCGGCGGCCGTCATCGTCTGCTCGGGGACGGAGTGCTGTCCTTGTCGAGTGTCTGGGAGGCGTGGTGGCAGGAGTTGAAGTCGGAGCGTGTCACCGGGCTCGAGGGCGCGTCCGCGGGCACGTACCGGCTGCGGGCGGGCGCCGAGGTTCGGGTGGCGTTGTCGCCCCGGTTGGCCGTCCGCGGCACGATGCGCGTCCGGCACGAGGGCGGGGACATCGCGGACGACACCGGACTGGACCTTGGCGCAGGGGCGGACCTGGCCCTGGGAGGTTTGCGGCTGTCCGGCAACCTGTCGCAGGAATACGCTACGGACGCCGACCGGCGTGCGTGGTCCGTGGCAGCATCCTACGGGACGGCATGGGGCGAGCCCTACGCGAAGATCAACGGCGGCACCGTCGTTTACGGCTGGCGGTACCGCGGATACTCGTTGGAGGTACTGCCGCGCGCTGTGACGGGTGCTGTCAGGTGGGAGTTTTAGCCGGGAGGCTAAATCGGTATGAAACGTCTTTGGGGTATCCGGCACGTCCGGTACAGGTGGTTGCGCGGCCGCGTCTACGCGCACGCTACGGATTGGGCGAGGTGCGGCATCGGGCGGCGGCAAGGTGGAGGCGAAGCTCACGGCGGCGGTTCCCTACGCGTCGTTCAGGGCCTCGGAGGGGCTGAGGCGCCGGGGGGCGGCGGGACTCTCGTGCCGAGGCTGGAGGTGGGGGCTCGCCATGACGGCGGGGAAGCGGAGACGGGCGCCGGAATGGAGCTGGGCGGCGGCATCGCCTGGAGCGGTCCCACGCTCGGCCTGAGCCTCGACCTCTCGGGCCGCGCGCTCGTCGCCCACGGCGACGACGACCTTGAGGACCGGGGCTTTGCCGCTTCGGTGGTATTCGACCCGGACCCGGCCACGCAACGGGGTCCGTCGCTGACGCTGCGGCAGGACTGGGGCGGGGCCTCGCGGGGCGGTCTCGACGCGCTGTTCGCGTCCGACCCGCTGTCGGACCGCGCGGGGAGCGAAGAGGAGGCCCGGTGGACGGCGGAGGCGGCCTGGGGCTTCGCGGCCTTCGGCGGGAGGTTCACCGCAAGCCCGCATGCGGGAGTCGGCCTCGCCGCGGGCGCCCGGGACTACACCCTGGGCTGGCGGCTCGCACCGGCGGTCCGTGCCGGCGCTCCGAACCTCTCACTGGGCCTTGAGGCCACGCGGAGGGAGACCGCCACGGCCGCGCCCGAGCATGCGGCCGGGTTCGAGGTCAGGATGAGCTGGCAGGGGGCGCGGCGACTCCGGCAACGGGGACGGCGGCGGCCCACGCCGCCGTCAGCCAGGGCTGCGTCGCGCTTCCGGCGCCGGCCCCGCATCCACTCCCGCCGGAACGGCCATCAAAGCTTCGATGCGGTCGGCCACGCGCTGGGCAAGCCCGCGGAGTTGCTCCACGGTCCAGTCCGAGGCGTAGCCCTCGGCTACGGTGATGAAGGCGTCAATCGTCAATCAGGCGCGCTGGCGCGCTCGTTACAGATATGAGTTTGCGCCTATTTGGTACCTGACCGCCGGGTTGTCCTTTGCCGCGCTTCGGGTTTCATCGTAACCTACTGAATTATAGTCAGAAATTAGATCGCCTTCCGGCCGGACCGGTCACGGCATTACCCCGACATGGTGCCCACGCGGGATCTGTCCCTTCTCGACGCCGGCAATCACGCTGTCCACTTGCCGTTCCCATCCAGTCCTTGACTTCCAGGAACAGCAAGCCGCGCCGGGGATGCACGATGATGAAATCTGGATAACGCCGCCGCTTTCCCACAGGTATGTCATAGAAACACAGAGTGGCGTCGTCGAGCAGAGACTCCAAGCGGTGCGCTAAGCGCTGTTCGCCGGGGGTAGCTTTCGCATTACCCAGCCTAAGATTTGGGATAATGATCGCCATGGAATGATCCAGCCGACAGACCGGGAAGTGTCACCAACTTCTGCTGAAGATGTGGAAACATTAGGTCCTTCCTGAATGGTCGTGATCAGTAAAGACCTGCACTGACTTCTGAGTTGGTTACGGTGTTTGCCAATCAAAAATCGGGGTTCCGACGGCGGAGATACTGAGAAGCTTTGCCGTACATAGGACCCTCTAGAACATCTACAGTGGTATGGGTGATGTCGATATCTTGGCCCAGCTTGCTCGTCCATTGCCCGTCGGGTAGTTGACGAGCCATATGGGTAGTGACCTGCTCCCCAATTTGTCCTCACCCATAAGTTAGTGGTTTTGGGTTGCGGTCCTCTCGGGACCGGGCTGCAAATTCCAAGGGCGTGAGTCCTTCGAGACTCGTGTGCGGCCTCCTGGCGTTGTAGTCAACTCGCCACTCATCGATGAGCTTGAACCGCCCCGGGCGTGGCGGTAGCTGGTGAACACGTGCTCGTTCAGGCACTCATCGCGCAGCCGGCCGATGAAGCTCTCCACCAGGCCATTCTGCATGGGCTTGCCCGGAGCGATGTAGTGCCAGTCGACCCCGTGGTCCTGTTGCCATCCGAGC
>JAJDTQ010000270.1 GCA_022827045.1 Candidatus Binatia bacterium | reverse complement strand
CGCTGAGCCGCGACCAGTACGCCTCGAATCCCGGGCGCTTTTCGATGGTGTCGTACTGCATGCCCCAGCCGATGTGCGACCCCACGTACACGTCGGCGGCAGAGAAGGCTTCACCGGCGACGTAGCCTTCGCCCTCGACGGCTTTCTCAAGGGCGTCCATCACAGTGGCGTAATTGCCGTAGCCCACCATCGATTCCTTGTCCGGCGGCACGGTGAAACCGAACATGCGGTTGGTGACCGTCGCCTCCAATGGACCGGCGGCGAAGAACAGCCAGCGGTAGTAGGTGCCGCGCTGTCCGCTCGGCGGCGCCAGTCCGGCCTCCGGGAAGGCGTCGGCGAGGTAGGCGCAGATGGCCGCGCACTCGGTGACCACCGTGTCGCCGTGGCGGATAGCCGGCACCTTGCCCATGGGGTTGACGGCCAGGTACTCCGGCGACTTCATCATCGGGCCGAACTCCACGAGTTCGGTGCGGTACGGGACGCCCAACTCCTCCAGCATCCAGCGTACGATGCGTCCACGCGACATCGGGTTGGTGTAGAAAACGAGTTCCGTCGTCACCGTCATTCTCCTTTTGGTCCGAAAGCCGGGAGCCTGTCCTGCTTCCTTGCGTGTACGCCACGGGGCGACCGCCGGTCGCCCCTACATTCGTCGCGGCGCATCTCGATATGCGGATTCACCGTCAGGGGCCGCCGGCTCAGGTGTCCTCGGCGGGCATGTACTTCCCCTCCTCGTCCAGCGTGATCTGCTTGCGTTCATTGAGGCGCCCCACCAGCGCCATGACCGTGGCGAACCCTTCGTCCGAGTATGCGTCCAGCAGTTCGCTGAAGGTGAGCCGCTTCTCGCGCAGCATGTTCAGGGTTTGTTCCGCCAGCCGCTCGATGGCGTCGTCGCCGGCGGCCGCCGGTTGAGGCGCGGCCGGCGACTCGCCCAGGTAATCGTCCAACACCGCCTTCCCCTGGTTGTGGTAGACGATGCGGTTGTAGCGGTAGCGCGGCACGTTCTCCGGGATGGTGGCGTCGATGCCCATCTTGGCCGTGGTGGGTACGCCGTTGGCGCTGGGCGGGATGGACGGATCCAGCGGCTTCGAGCGGGCGTTGGACAGGATCACCGTGTCCCGGTCCGCCTGCACGCGGGTGGCGATGGCCCACTCCACCTCCACGGGGTCGTAGATGTCGATGTCGTCGTCGGTCACCACCACGTACTTGATGTCGGCGATGGACAGCAGCGCGGCGATGGCGTTCTTGCCGTCGCCCGGGCTCTTCTTGATGGACGCCACGATGTGCCAGTGACAGCAGCCTCCCGGCGTCACGTTGATGGCGGTCACCTGCACGCCGGTCTCCGCCATCACGCGCCAGGCCGCCGCCTCGTAGATCGGCGCACTCATCCACAGGTTCTCCCAGGGCATGTGGAGCGCGTAGTAGATGGGGTCGCGCCGGTGCAGCACGGACTTGATGTGCACGTTGGGGTTGCGGTGGGTGCCTCCCACCAGGCGTGAGAACTCGCCGAATGGCCCCTCCGGATGCACCCAGCCCTCGGGCGGGATCTCTCCCTCCAGCACGATCTCGGAGCCGGCGATGAACGGTACCGGGCCGGCGACGCCGGGGGTGAGCTCCACCGGGCGTCCCCCGAGGCCGCCGGCGAAGCCCAGCTCGTTGGTTCCCAGCGAGGCCTTGAAGAGCGCCCCCATAAGCTCGCGCGGGTGCACGCCGATGGAGATGGAGATGGGCAGCGGCCGGTTTTCCGCCAGCGCCCGCCTAGTGAAGTTGTGAAGGTTGTTGGGCGTGACGATGTCGATGCCGGTGACGTTGCGCTCCTTGAGCAACAGCCGGTAGCAGCCGGCGTTCATGCCGTACTCCGGGTCCTCTGAGATGACCACCGCGGCGGTGATCATGGGCGCGCCGTCCAGGGTGGAGAAGATGGGCACCGGCAACTTGAACAGGTCCACGTCCGCGCCCAGTTGCATGAACTCCTTCACCGGGGCGTCTTCCACCATCACCGGGTCGATGGAGTTGGACATGGCCCACTGGAAGCGCTTGTGGATCTCGGGATAGGGCGCATCCAGGGCGATGGCGAGACGTTCCCGCTTCTGAAGCATGCCGCACGCCACCGGCATGGAATATCCCACGGGGTTCTCGAAGAGCAGCCCCTTGTCGCTCTGGTCCGTGAGCGCCGCCACGTCCCTCAGATCCACCGGCTTGCGAATGTCCAACAACTCGTCATTGTCCCGCAAGAGCTCGATGTACTCCCGAAAAGTCCCGTTCATGGCTCGCCACCTCCAGACGGCAACATAGCCAAGAGGTTTGGCTGCATCAACCAAGGAAGCTTCAGCCAGGGCAGCCCGCACCCGTCGTTCCCGCGAATACAGGGGTGGGGAGGGGACGAGGATTGCCTATCGGATTGACACCCGCGAGACGGAGGGGAATATTGGGTCAACGTCATTGAAAACGGAGACAAGCGTGATCGATCAGCAGTTGCTCAGTATCCTGGCATGCCCCGAGACTCGGGAGGCGGTGTCGCTGGCGGACGAGGCGCTCATCGAGAGCCTCAACCGAAAGATCGAGGCGGGGCAACTGGTCAATCGCGCGGGCGAAACGGTGACCGAATCCATCAGCGGCGGGCTGGTCCGCGAGGACGGCCGGTACCTCTACGTTATCCGCGACGGCATTCCCGTGATGCTCGTGGAACAGGGTATCCCGCTGGAGGAGGCCGGCGGGGACCGTTGAGGACGCATCCCGACCTTGACCTCTCCTCACCCATGGGCTAGTCAATTCTTCTCCGTGCCGGAGTGGTGGAACTGGTAGACGCGCTGGACTCAAAATCCAGTAGGGGCAACCCTGTGGGGGTTCGAGTCCCCCCTCCGGCACCAAGCCGTTCAGCGAATATTCTTCCAGGGAGGTTTCCATGAGCATCCAGTTGTACTACGCACCCGTCACCTGCGCGATGGCGCCCTATATCACGCTGACCGAGGCCGGCGCCGACTTCGAGGTCAAGGCCCTGAACTTCCGTGCCGGGCAGAACCGGACCGAGGAGTACATGAAGCTCAACCCCAAGCACAAGGTGCCGCTGCTGGTGGTGGACGGGCAGACCCTGACCGAGAACGTCGCCATCCAGCTCTGGATCGCGCGCCGTTTCCCCGAGGCCAAGCTGCTGCCGGCGGATCCCTGGGACGAGGTCAAGGCGATCTCGCTCATGTCCTGGTGCGCGTCGGGGATTCACCCGTACCTGAGCCGTATCAACTCGCCGGCCAAGGTCTGCGACGTGGCGGAGACCGAGGAAAGCGTGTCGCGCATCGCCGCCGAGTTCCTGGCCGAGGTTTACGGCATCGCCGAGGGCATGCTGGAGGGGCGCGAGTACTTCTTCGACCACTTCACGGCGCCGGACGCGCACTTCTTCTGGTGCGTGCGCCGCAGCACCCAGTTCGACATCGACCTGGAGCCCTATCCCAACACCCGGGCGCATTTCGCGCGCATGCAGACACGGCCCAGCGTGCAAAAGCTGCTGGCCTTCGAGAAGGAAACGCAGGCGTCGTTCGCCGCGTGAGGGGGCTAGTGTCCTGTCCGGTTAATTCGCACGATAATCTGCGGGTCTTTTTCGCCGTCGGCTGCGTTGCTCTTCCTCGCGTGGTGCCCGCCACTGCTCGTCATCGCGCCTTGCCGACGACGAAATCCTCCGCATATTATCATGCGAATTAACCGGACAGGACACTGCCGGGACTTCTCTTTCCCGCGGATCGAACAGGGGCGGGGTTGAAGCCCGCCCCTACGATTCGCTGCCGGGCCGCGCCGTCTTGGGGCGTACCAGCCACGCGCCCAGGGCCGGCAGCAGCAGCACGGCGGCGATCATGTTCACCAGGAACATGAACATCAGCACCGTACCCATGTCGGCCTGGAACTTGAGCGGGGCGAGGATCCAGGTGGCCACGCCCGCCGCCAGGGTGAGGCCGGTGAGCACCACCCCGGCGCCGGTGACGTTGAGGGTGCGCTCGTAGGCGGTGGCGAAGTCCAGTCCCTGGTCGAGATGCGTGCGTAGCCTCCCGTAGATGTAGATGGCGTAGTCCACGCCGATCCCCACCCCCAGGGCCACCACCGGCAGGGTCGAGATCTTGAGCCCGATCTCGAGGATCGCCATGAGCCCGTAGGCCAACAGCGACACCGCGGCCAGCGGCACGATGATGCACACCGTGGCCGTGACCGAGCGGAACGAGATCAGGCACAGCAAGATGACGCCGGCGAAGACGTAGCCCAGGATCGGGAACTGGGAGGCGTCCACCTCCTCGTTGGTGGCCGCCATGACCCCGACGTTGCCGCCGGCGAGCCGGAAGTTGATGCGGTCCAGGGTATTGCGACTCTGGAAGTCCTTGGTTGCGTCGACCACGCGCTGGATGGTCTCGGCCTTGTGGTCGGTGGTGTAGATCAGCACCGGCAGCACGCTGCAGTCGTTGTTGATGAGCCCGCTGCTGGTGGGCACCGGGGAGACGGATTGCACCAGCGAGTAGCGGTTGCGGGGCAGGGTGCGCCACTTGAGGTTGCCCTCGTTCCAGCCGGCGTTGATGTTGCGGGCGACGCCGGCGAGGCTCAGCACCGACTGGACGCCGTCTACGTTGCGCACGTGCCATGCGAACTCGTCCAGGGTGGTGAGCACCTCGTAGTCGATGCAGCCGTCGGGCACCGTCTCCGCGAACACGGTAAGCACGTCGACGCCGATCTTGAAGCGCTCGGTGATGACCGCGATGTCCTGATTGTAGACGGATTCCGCCCGCAACTCCGGCACGCCTTCATGGCTGTCGCCCACCCGGACCTGGACCGCGTAGTGCGCCCCAACCGCCACCAGCACCGCGGCAAGCGCCACGGTCACGGCCGCGGGACCCCGGCGCGCCAGCCGCGCCACGCGCGACCACAACGGCCGCAGGACGCTGTCTCGCTCGGCCGCGGTCCGCCGCTGCGCGTCGCTCATGCGGAAATACGAAAGCAGCACCGGCAGCAGCCCAAGATTGGTGAGGATGATGGCCACGATCCCCAGGCTGGCGGTGATGGCGGTCTCCCGGATGACCTGGACGTCAATGAGCGAGATGGTGATGAACCCCACCGAGTCGGAGGCGAGGGCCACCGCCCCCGGCAGCAACAGGCGCCGGAAGCTGGCGCGGGCGGCGTCCAGGCTGGCGGCGCCCGCCACGACCTCTGCGCGTACCGCGCTCACCATCTGCACGCCGTGGCTGACGCCCACCGCGAACACCAGGAACGGCACCAGGATGGACATGGGGTCGATGCCGAAGCCCAGGGCCGTGACCGTGCCGAGTTGCCACACCACCGCCACCAGCGAGCACACCAGGGGCGGAATGGTGAGACGCACCGAGCGGGTATAGAGGAACACGAACAGGGCGGTGATCAGGAACGTGATGCCGAAGAACGCGATGACCCGCGCCGCCCCCGCGGCGATGTCCCCCACCAGCTTGGCGAAGCCGATGACGTGCACGTCCACGTCCACGTCTGCGCCCGCCAGCGCCTTCGCGCGGATTTGCTCGAGCTGGCGCGCCACCTCGATGTAGTCGAGGCGCTCGCCCGTATTCGGGTGGAACTCCTGCAGCCTGCCGCTGACGATGGCGCCGGTGAAATCGTTGGCCACCAGGCGGCCGACGATACCGGCCTTGATGGCGTTCTCGCGCACCCGGGCGAGGCCCTCCGGGGTGGGGCGGAAGTTCGCCGGCAGCACGTTGCCGGCGACGACGCCGTCCTCCACCACCTCGATGTAGCGCACGTTGGGAGTGAGGATGGAGGAGACCTGGGTGCGGTCGATGCCGGGCAGGAAGAACATCGCGTCCGTGACCTGCTTCAGCACCGTGAAGAACTCGGGGGTGAACATGTCGCCCTCGCGGGCCGTGATCGCGATCACCACCCGATCGGCGCCGCCGAATTCGTCCCGGTGCTTGAGAAAGGTCTGCATGTACTCGTGCTTGAGCGGCACGAGCTTGAAGAATCCGGCGTCCACCCGGAGTTGCGCGGCGTACCATCCCATGACGATGGTGACGAGCGCGAAGGCGGCGAGCACGAGGACGCGACGCCCGAAGAGCCAACCCTCGATGCGGGCGGTGAGCCAGTTCGGTGAGGCGTTTCGAGGTGCGTCCGGCATGGGCGGCTACTCGCGCGTGGGGCGTTACTCGGGCCGCGGCAGGCGCCGCACGCCGAACTCTCCGGTCAGCAGCACGCCGCCGTCGGCCAGCGCGAGCGCCGACGTGATGCCTTGACGCAACGGCAGGCGGGTGGCCGATACGGTGCGGCCCCCGTCCCGGCTGGTAAGCAGGATTCCTTCGAGGCCGGTGAAGAGCACCGCGCCGTCCGGCAACCGGATGGCATCGGTGAGGGTCGCGGTGGTGCCGGTGGCTACTTGCGTCCAGCTCCCGCCGCTGTCCTCGGAGCGGAACAGGTGGCCCCGGAGCCCCAGCAACAGCAGCTCTTCCTCACCCAGCACGAGCGCGCCGTACCACGAACCGGTATAGGGGGAGGAAAGCTCGCGCCAGTTCGCGCCGCCGTCGTCGCTACGGTACACCACTCCCGCTTCCGCGGCGATGAACAGCCGTTGCGGGCCGGCGGGCACGATCTCGTTCAGGTGGAAGTCGTCCTTGCTGATGGCGCGGGAGGTCCAGGTTTTACCGCCGTCGCGGGTGGCCAGGAAATACCCGTAGGCCCCTACCGCGAAGCCCATCTGCTTGTCGCGGAACCAGACGTCGAGCAGCGGACGCTCCTCTTCCGGCGCCCGGTGCACCAGCCGCCAGGTGCTGCCGCCGTCGTCGGTACGGAGGATCACCGCGTCGTGCCCGACAGCCCAGCCGGTGTTCTCGTCGTGCATGTGCAATGCGGTAAGCAGTACGCGGGCGGGCACCTGCGCCTGCTTCCAGCTCGCGCCGCCGTCGCCGGAGATCAGGATGTGGCCCCGCTGTCCTGCCGTCACCACACGCGGGCCGGCGGTAGCCGCGTCCAGCAGCAAGGAGGTGGACGCGAGGGGCGCCTCGACCGCTGGTTTGGCGTCCGCGAGGGCTTGGCCGGCGAGGCAAAGGATCACGGCCGGCAGGATCGCCGCCAAGCTCCAACGGGTCCTGTGTGGAAATGTCCTGGGGTCTTTGGGTGCCCTACGCTGTTGATTCAAGGTGCTGACTTTTCGCATCGGTCATTCCCGCGAAAGCGGGAATCCAGGCGGGCGGGGTTGGCGGGCATCACCGCCTGCCCGCGCGGCGCAGGGACGACGGCTTGAAGTCCCTGGATTTGAAATGGACGTCGTAGGTGCACATGGGGAACTCGTTGTCGAGTCCGAGGGCGAGATAGCGTCCCGCCTGCAGATCGTGGTGGATCTCCAGGGTCGGCCAGATCAGCGGCTTCTCGTAGAAGTTGATGACGTGGCCTTCCGACACCCGCCAGAGCTGATCGCGGTTGTCGTAGATGTCCACCAGCATGATCTGCCAGGAGTCCTCGTCGATGTAGAAGGTCCGGCGCTTGTAGAGGTGGCTCGCGCCGGCCTTGAGCGTCGCGTCGACGATCCACACACGGTGAAGCTCGTAGCGCATATGTTCCGGGTTGACGTGCAGCGGCCGGATGATGTCGTTGAAGGAGAGCTTGTCGCTGTGCGCCCGGTAGGAGTTGTAGGGAACGTACATCTCGCGCTTGCCCACGAGCTTCCAGTCGTAGCGGTCGATGGCGCCGTTGAACATGTCGAACTGGTCCGCGGTGCGCAGTCCGTCCGAGGTGGTGCCGGGGTTGTCGTAGGCGATGCCGGGGGCCCGCCGCACCCGGCGTTGGCCGGGATTGTAGGTCCAGGCGCTGCGCGGCTCCCGGGCCTGGTTCATGGTCTCGTGCACCAGCACGATATCCCCCGCCAGGCGCGCCGGCGCGGTCACCCGCTGCTTGAACAGGATCATGGTGTTGCCGAGCTTCTCCACGGTCATGCCCGGCAGCGAGTAGCGCACGTTGACGTCGACCGCGTACTTGACCAGGGTGTAGTCCCCGCCACGGGTCACCGCGGCCTGGCCCAGCGTGCAGGACACCGTCTCCCCACGATAGCGCAGCAGGTGGTTCCAGATCACCTCCTGGCCGTTCTTGGGAATGGGGAACGGGATGCCGATGACCGCGCCGTCGACTCCGTTGCCGTCGTCCACGAGCTTCGTGACGGCGGCGATCTCCCGGGTGGCGTCGTAGACGCGTTGCGGCGCCGAGGCGCTGCGCCGGGTCGGGTACACGGTCAGCTTGAACGTCGGGTAGAGCTCCAGCATGCGCTGGTGCCCCGTGGAGAGCTTGTCCCGGTACTTGTCCAGGTTGGACTTGTCGATGACGAAGAGCGGTTTGTCGCCCGCGTACGGGTCGCGATGGTGCTCGCCGAGCTTGTACCCCGCCGGCGGCTTCGTGATGCCGCCGGTCCACTCGGGAATGGTCCCGTCGGCGTTTCCGGCTTTCTCGCCCCCCAGGGGGGTGAGGTCACGGCCGAGCCGCGCGATGTCGTCGGAAGAGAGCTCGGCGGCCACGGGGACGGCCAAGGCAAGCGCCAAGGCTGCCGTGGCCACGAATCGAAGGACGAGCGCTGTGGTATTCATGGCGTTCAGAAGGAGTACTTGACGGTGGCGGTGACGAAGTCGCGGTCCCGGAGCTCACTTTTGCCACCAGCATACTGCGTATAGCTCACGGTACCTTCCCAGCGGCTCAGATAGTCGACTCGAAATCCGACGGTCAGGGCCGACCGGCCTTCCAGGAACTGACCGACGGGTTGAGGACTGTTGCCGCGCAAGTCCTGCTGAAACTGCACGTAGGGAAACAGGTTGGTGGAGGCGAAGACGTTGTTGTAGTCAAGCCGCGCGGCCATCCGGTAGCCGAAAGACGTGGAGTCGGCCGGGGTTGGAGTGGTGGGGTTTTCGGCCTCGGCCGTGCTTTCGAGAGGCGTGGCCGGCAAGTCGTGGATGTACTGCATTGCCACCTCCATCAGGAAAACGAAGCCGTCCGCTCCCAGCGTGGGGCCGAAGACCTTGGTCGCCGTGGCCTGAACCTGGCTCATCTTGCGCCGGATGTAACCGTCGACGTCGGCATCGAAGCGGCTTAGACTTCCCTGGATACAAGCCGGCGCGTTGGGCCCGTGGGCCAGGCAATCGGTGAATGGTGCGAGACCCGATTTTATGAGCGCGGCCTCCAGGATCTGCAGCGGTACGTCATGACGAAGGGAGTATTCACCCTGCAATGCCCATCCGGACGCGCCGAGTTGCGTATTGAAGCTCACGCCGTAGAGCTGGATGTCCTCGGGGTACTCGATGAAGTAGTTGCCGGTGCGCACGTATTCGTTCACGCCGTAAGGCACCGCCAGCCGAGGGGCGGCCGCCGCTGCTTGCGCTGCCGCGATCTGCGTTGCCTCCATTGTTGCGGCGGCGACGGCCTCTGGTTGAGACAGGCCCTGAGCGATGTATTTCGGGACAAGTGTGGGGACAAGTGTGGGGACCAGCGCCCGGACAAGCGCCTCGCCAATCGCGGCCCCTCTCGCCTGCATCACTCCCAGGCCCGCAAACGCTGCTTGCGCCGTCCCGGTGTGCGCGCGAACCGTCGGCAGGCGGCTATGGTAGTTCATGAAGTAGACGCCGAACTCGGTGTTGTTCAAGCCCTCGGCGAGGTAGCGCAACGCCACACCCCATTGTCCGGCGTCGCGCGGGTTGCGGTCGTCACCCCTGCCCACGACCAGGAAGTCGGAACCGTCCTCCAACGTGTCCCCCAGCCGAGGCCCGCCGGGAACGGCTTCCAGCGCCATGTTGAGGGCAGGGTCGTTGAGATACGCCCGCGTTGCCCCGGGACCCACGTAGTCGGTGGTGGAAAAGTATGTTCCCAGCGGATCGATCTCGGTCTTGTCCCAGTCGAGCTGGTAGAACCCCTCCAGGGAGAAGTTGAGGGGCATTTCCACGACCGTCGATATCAGGGGAACCGCCACCAGCGCCTCCCGCAACTCCGCTCCCGGCACCCTGAGCTTGCTCACGTCGAAGGGGTTGACGGCGTTGATTCCGTTCTGAATGAACGTGCTCTCGCCCCAGTTGAGCACGTGCTTGCCGAACCGCACGTCCACCGCCACCTCGTCGAAGTCCAGGTTGGCGGTGACGTAGGCGTCGAGCAGGTCCAGGTCCTTCCCGACGAGGCTCTTTGCCTCGTCGGTCAGCGGTGTGTTGTCCCGCTCACCGTTCTCGTTCTCGTGGTCGAAGAACCCGGTGCCGCGCAGGAACAAGCCGATGTTCTGGTAGCGGACATCGAAATCGCTGGTGAACTTGACCGCGTTGCTGATGAGCCCGCGGTTGTAGTTGAGGTTGCCGTCGTTGTCGTTGATCTTCGACGTCAACGCCTTGTCCTGCTTCGCGACCCGGACGGACACTCCGTAGGAGAGGGTGGTGTCGAGGCTCGCCTCGACGTCGCCCGAGCTCAGGTCCACGGCGTCGGCCTGTCTCAGCGGCAGCGAGGCGCCCATGGCGAGCACCGCGACCGCCACAACAACACCAATTCCGATATGCTTTAACGTCATCATGATGGGCGAGTATCACTTTCTCCAATTGGATGTCAAGATGGGCAGGAATGCGCGGTGGTTCAAACAATTCGATTTCGATATCGATATTTTTGAAACAAAAATAGTCCGGAATTGTCCGGATGCGGACGGATTCCGAGAGATCTGAGTGGTGACGCGTGTCGTACCGGCCCCAGGACGGATTTTTCCGCAAGGCCAAGCGCGAGGGTTTTCGTTCCCGGGCGGCCTATAAACTGCTGGAGATCAACCAGCGATTCCGGGTGATCCGGCCGGGGCACACGGTGGTGGACCTGGGGGCCGCGCCCGGCGGGTGGCTCCAGGTGGCGGCCGAGGCTGCCGGTCCTCGGGGGCGGGTGCTGGGTTTCGATTTGCAGCCGGTCCAGCCCCTCTCACGGCCCCAGGTGAAGACGTTCGAGCTGGATATCCTGGCGCAAGACGCGGCGGAGCGCATCGGCGCCCTCGCCGGAGGAACGGTGGACTGCGTTCTCTCGGACATGGCGCCGCGTCTGTCGGGAATCCGCGACGCCGATCGCCGGAATGCCCTGGAGCTTACCCTGAAGGCGTTCGAGATTGCCCGGGCGACCCTCAACCCCGGTGGCGGGTTCCTGTTCAAGACCTTCACCGGAGCCGACGTGGAGGCCCTCCTGAAAGAGATGTCGGACGGTTTCCACTCGGTGCAGCGAGTGCGGTCCGCCGCCACGCGCAAGGGCTCGTCGGAGATCTACCTGGTCGCCAAGGATTTCAGGGGCTGACCGCCTACTCCACGGTCACGCTCTTGGCGAGGTTGCGCGGTTGGTCCACGTCCGTGCCGCGCTGGACCGCGACGTGGTAGGCGAGGAGCTGCAAGGGGATGGTCAGCACTGCCGGGGCCAGGTGGTAGGGGACCTTGGGAACCACCAGCGTGGTCTTCGACGCCAGCCTCTCGTCCGGCTCGTCGGTGATGATGACGGCGTTGCCGCCGCGGGCCTCGACTTCCTTCAGGTTGCCCAGCGTCTTCGGGTAGTAGTGGTCCCTGGGCAGGATCATCACCACCGGCATGCTTTCGTCGATGAGGGCGATGGGCCCGTGCTTCATCTCCCCGGCGGGATACCCCTCGGCGTGGATGTAGGAGAGCTCCTTCAGCTTGAGCGCGCCTTCCAGGGCGATGGGGTAGTTGATGCCCCGGCCCAGGTAGAGCACGTCGTCGGCGTGGCTCAGTCCGTGGGCCAGCTCGGCGATGGCGTCCTCGAGCTTCAACGCGGCCTCGATCCAGCCGGGCAGGCGGGTGGCGTCCTCCAGCAGGCGGGTGGCCGCGTCCGGGCCGAGTTGCCCGTTGAGCCGCCCCAGTTGCACGGCGAGCAGGTAGAGCGCCGTGAGCTGAGTGGTGAACGCCTTGGTGCTGGCGACGCTGATCTCCGGGCCGGCGTGGGTGTAGAATACGCCGTCGGATTTCCGCGCCAGGGACGAGTCCACGACGTTGCAGACGGACACGGTCCGGGCGCCTTGCCGCCGCCCCACCTCCAGGGCCGCGAGCGTGTCCGCGGTCTCCCCCGACTGGCTCACCGGCAGCAGCAGCGAATCCGTTCCCAGGAGCGGCGTCCGGTGCCGGAACTCGGAGCCGTAGTCGACCTCGGCGGGGATTCGCGCCAGCTCCTCGATCAGGAACTTGCCCACCAGCGCCGCGTGCCACGCGGTGCCGCAGCCCACCAGGTGGATCTTCCGGGTGCTTGCCAGTTTTTCTTCGGTGAGATTCAGCTCCGCCTCCTGGATGGCGCCGGTTTCGAGAGAGAGACGCCCGCGCAGGGTGTCGGTGACCGCCTGGGGTTGCTCGTGGATCTCCTTCAGCATGAAGTGCCGGTAGCCGCCCTTTTGCGCGGCCACGGCATCCCATGTGATGCGTCTGGTGGGCCGCGAGACCGTGCGCGTCCCTGAGTCGAGAATACGGTAACCGTCGGCCCGGACCTCGGCGATCTCGCCGTCCTCCAGGAATGCCACGTCCCGGGTGTACTCGAGCAGCGCCGGGACGTCCGAGGCGATGAAGGTTTCTCCGTCGCCCGCGCCCACGACCATGGGCGAGGCGTTCTTGGCCGCGATGAGCCGGTGGGGCTCGCGTCGGCTCAGGAACACCAGGGCGTAGGAACCGTGTATCTCGCTGATCGTCTCGCGGACGGCGTCCAGCAGCTCCATCCCTTGGGCGAGCCTGGCCTCCGCGAGGTGGGCGACGAGCTCCGTGTCGGTATCCGACGCCAGCTCCGCGCCGCTTGCCAGCAGGGCTTCCTTGAGCTCCAGGTAGTTCTCGATGATGCCGTTGTGCACCACGACGGTATCGCCGGCCCGGTGCGGATGGGCGTTGGCCTCGGAAGGGCCGCCGTGGGTGGCCCAGCGCGTGTGGCCGATGCCGGCATGCCCCGCGACGGGCGCTTCGGCCAGGAGCGCTTCGAGTCTGGCGAGCTTGCCTTCCGAGCGCCGCAACGAGAGCTCCCCGTCGTCGAGGACGGCGATGCCGGCGGAGTCATAGCCCCGGTATTCCAGCTTTCTCAGGCTGTCGATGAGCACCGGGGCGGCGTCCCGCCCGCCGATATATCCCACGATCCCGCACATGGACGGCTATGGCCTGGTCTTCCGCGCCCGGTAGCCGGCGACCCAGTCCTCGATGTGCTGCTGTGGCGTGCGGCTCAGGGCCAGGGCGCCGGCGGGCACATCCTTGGTGATGGTGGAGCCGGCGCCGATGTAGGCGTCGTCGCCCACCACCACGGGCGCCACGAGCTGGGTGTCGCTGCCCACCTGGACGCGGTCGCCGATGGTGGTGCGGCTCTTGGTGAAGCCGTCGTAGTTGCAGGTGATGGTGCCGGCGCCGATGTTGGAGTCGCGGCCGAGCTCGGTATCGCCGATGTAGCTCAGGTGGCTGGCCTTGGTGGACTCGCCCACCGACGAGTTCTTCACCTCCACGAAGTTGCCGATATGGACGTTGCGCTTGAGCACGGTGCCGGGGCGCAGGTGCGCGAACGGGCCGACGCTGACGCCGTCCTCGATATCGCAGTCGTCCATCACCACCGAGAAACGCAGGTGGACGTCCTCGGCCAGACGCACGTTGGTGAGGTAGGCGCTGCCGTCCACCCGGCAGCGGGCTCCCACCACCGTGCGGCCCAGCAGGTGTGTGTTGGGGCCGATGACGGTGTCTTCTCCGATGGTGGCGTCGGCATCGATGTAGGTGCTGTCGGGATCCTTGAGGGTCACGCCCCGTTCCATCCACTTGCGGTTGATCTCTCTTTGCAATGCCTTTTCCATCCAGGCGAGCTCCTCTCTGTTGTTCACGCCCCGGAATTCGCGCGGGTCGTCAAGGGTCACGCTGCCGACGCGGGCCTCTCTTTCGGCGGCGAAGCGGACGACGCCCGGCAGGTAGTACTCGCCCTGGTGGTTGCGGTTGTCGAGGGCCGCCAGGGCCGTGCGAAGAAAATCCGACGACGCCAGGTAGAGGCCGACGTTGATCTCCCGGACGGCCTTCTCGGCCTCGGTGGCGTCCCGTTCCTCCACGATGCCGATGATGTCGCCGTCCGGGCGCCGCAGGATGCGGCCATAGCCCGTGGGGTCTTCCAGCGTCGCCGCGGCCACGGTGAGGTCGTTGGCCCGCGACCGGTGCGCGGCCAGCATCCCGGACAGGCTGAGGCTTGAGAGCAACGGCACATCGCCGTTGAGGATCAGGACATCGCCGGTGAAATCGCCCAGGGCCTCGGCGGCGCATCGGGCGGCGTGGCCGGTGCCCAGTTGCTCGCTCTGCGGCACCCAGCCGGTTTCGTCCATTTCGGGAAACGCCCCCCGGATCCCCTCGGCGCCGTGGCCCACCACCACCAGGACCCGGTCCGGCTCCAGCCCGGCGCAGGCTTCCAGCACGTGGGACAGGAGCGGCTTGCCGCCCAGAAGATGCATCACCTTCGGGGTGGCGGATAGCATCCGCTTTCCCTGGCCGGCAGCCAGGATGATGACGCCAAGCCCCCGCATACGCAGGACAAACTATAACCCAAGGCAGGGTCTCCCGCCAGAGAGTCCGGGGTGGCGGCGAAACCGGTCCGTACATTGACAAGCACGTGATTTTCCAATAACTCTTACCGTACTTCGCTAAAGGTGGTCGAGTTCGTATGGAAGAACACTCCGGCTGGTATTATTTCATGGAGATCGTGACCAAGCCCGACAACATTCCCATCGTCGGCATGCTGATTCTCGTCCTGTTCTTCTCCTGGGTCGGCCTGAAGCAGGCCCTCAGGAACGACAAGCTGATCGACGAGGGCCGAGAGGACGAGATCCCTGAGAAGATGTGGAAGTAGAGGTCGGGTCCGGTGGCCGGCGGTCCTGATCGCCGTTGCCGTCCTGGGTATTGGCGGAGAGGCACGCTCCGCGCTGGTGGACGAAGAGCTGTGGCGGAGCGGCCGCAAGGATTTGGCCGCGGGCAAGTTCGCGGATGCCGGGGAGAAGTTCGAGAAGCTGCTCGAGCAATACCCGGAAGAGCCGCAACTGCTGCAGGTCGCGGGTCTGGCGGCTCTCCGGCTGAGAGACACGGAGACGGCCCTGATCCACGTGAGGAAGGCCGTGGCGCTGGCGCCGGATGACACCGAAGCTCTGACGCTGCTGGGCTGGCTCGATCTGGAAGTGGCGGGCGACGTCGAAGCCGCCGTCGCGTCATACCGCAAGGTGGCGGCGCTCAAGCCCGAGGTCCCCGAGGTCCACAACAACCTGGGAGTGGCGCTCAAGCGCAAGGGAGACCTGGAGGGGGCCGTCGGGAGTTTCTCGCGGGCCCTGGAATTGAAGGCGGACTTCGCCCAGGCCGCTAGCAACCGCGGCTGGGTCCATCTGGAGCAGGGCAACTGGCGGGCCGCCCAGGCCGACTTCGAAAAGAGCCTGGCCCTGCGGCCCGAGGACGAGGGCGCGCTCTACGGCCTGGCCCGGGTGCGCAAGGAGTTGCGCGACTACTCCGGCGCCCAGGAGGCGCTGGCGCGGCTGAGCCGCCAGTCCGGTAATTTCGTCTACTGGCTCGAATGGGCCACGGTGGGTGTGGTTCGGTACTATTGGGTGTTCCTGTTGCTGGCTTTGGGTTTGTTCTTCCACTTCCGGTACAAGGCGAGAAGAAGGGTGAAAGTCGATGGCTGAAGCTGCAAAACGCAAGGGCACGGCCCTCCTGGCCGTGATGAACGAGAACTGCACCAGTTGCGCCGGGTCGCCCCTGTGCGAGGTCCACTGCCCGGTGGACGACTGCATCAACCTCCTCTACGAGGAGATGCCCGGAGGCGGCCTCAAGCCCTACCGGGTGTGGGTGGACAACGAGAAGTGCATCGGCTGCCAGATGTGCTACAGCGACGACCTCACCAAGATCCACGAGCACAAGACCACCGGCGTGGTCTACTTCGAGTACGGCAACCGCATGTACGACGCCGACAAGAAGCTCCTGGAGAAGGAGCAGGAGCCCAAGAAGAGCGAGCTCCAGCTCATCGGCACCGACTCCGAGGATCGCCTCGACAAGAAGATCTGCCCCTGGGACGCCATCAGCATGGTGGAATACGAGGACGCCCTGGAGCTCTCCAAGCTCTACTACGACCCCGAGCTCATCTCCACCGAAGGCGGCGTCTACTCCATCGACGACAAGGGCAAGGAAGAGCTGGAGGACCGGCAGATGGAGGGGTTCTGACCTCGCTCAGATTACCTTGTTCAACGGGTACTCGACGATTCCCACGGCGCCGTTGCGCGTGAGCTCGGGGATGAGCTCGCGCACCACGTCCTCGGCAATGATGCTCTCGATGGAGAACCACTTCTTGCCTTTCAGGGCGGGGGTGTCGTAGAGGGTCGCGACGGTCGGCGCGGTGACGCTGGGGATCAGCTCGATAATCTTCTCCAGGTCGTCGTCCATCACGTTCATCTTGATGCCGACCTTGTGCTCGGCGGCCAGGGCGCCCTGCAGCAGCATGCTGATCTGCTCGATCTTGGCGTGTTTCCAGGGGTCCTGCCAAGCGTCCTTGTTGGCGATGAGCTGGGGCGCGGACTCCAGCAGGTCGCAGACGATGCGCAGGCCGTGGGCGCGGATGGTGCCGCCGGTCTCGGTCACCTCCACGATGGCGTCGGCCAGGCCCTCGGCGGCCTTGGCCTCGGTGGCGCCCCAAGAGAACTCCACGTCCACGGGCGTGCCGTGCGACTCGAAGAGCCGCCGGGTGAAGTTCACCATCTCGGTGGCGACCTTCTTGCCCTTGAGGTCCTCGATCTTCTGCACCGGCGAGTCGTGGGGCACGGCCAGCACCCAGCGG
>JAJDTQ010000030.1 GCA_022827045.1 Candidatus Binatia bacterium | reverse complement strand
CACCCACGGCACCGCGCCCAAGTACGCCGGCCAGGACAAGGTCAACCCCGGCTCGGTGATCCTCTCGGGCGAGATGATGCTGCGCCACCTCGGCTGGGACGAAGCCGCGGACCTGGTGATCCAGGGCCTCGAGGAAACCATCGCGCAGAAGACCGTGACCTACGATTTCGAGCGGCTCATGACCGGCGCCAAGCTGCTCAAGTGCTCGGAGTTCGGCGACGCCATCGTGGCCAACATGTAACGTGGCGGGATCATGGCCAGGAACAAGATCGCACTGATAGGCGGCGGCAACATCGGCGGCACCATGGCGCACCTGTGCGCCTTGAAGAAGCTGGGCGACGTGGTGCTCTTCGACGTCATCGACGGACTGCCCCAGGGCAAGGCGCTGGACCTGCTCCAGTCGGCGCCGGTGGAGGGCTTTGACGCCGAGATCGTCGGCACCACCAGCTATGAGGACATCGTCGGCGCCGACGTCTGCATCGTCACCGCCGGCATCGCCCGCAAGCCCGGCATGAGCCGGGACGACCTCCTGGGCACCAACGCCAGGATCATGACCCAGGTGTCGGAGAACATCAGGAAGTACGCTCCCGACGCTTTCGTCATCGTCATCACCAATCCGCTGGACGCCATGGTGACGCTGTGCCAGCGGGTCACGGGCTTTCCCAAGCACCAGGTGGTGGGGCAGTCGGGGATCCTCGACTCGTCGCGCTACCGGACGTTCATCGCCATGGAGCTGAACCGCTCGGTGGAGAGCGTCACCGCCATGGTGCTGGGCGGCCACGGCGACGACATGGTGCCGGTGCGGAGCACCTGCCAGGTGGGCGGCGTGCCCGTGGCCAGCCTCATCCCTTCCGAGCGTCTCGACGAGATCGAGCAGCGCGTGCGCATGGCCGGAGGCGAGATCGTCTCGCTCCTGAAGACCGGATCGGCCTTCTACGCGCCGGCGTCGGCCGCGGTGCGCATGGCAGAGGCCTACCTGCTGGACAAGAAGGAAGTCCTTCCCTGCGCGGCCCTGCTCGAAGGCGAGTACGGCGTTCGGGGGTATTACTTCTGCGTGCCGGTGCTTCTGGGGGCCGGCGGCGTGGAGAAGGTCATCGAGCTCGACCTGACCTCCGAGGAGAGGGCCCAGTTCGACGAGTCCCTTTCCCATGTCCAGGAGATCGTGGGCGCCATGGACCGGGTGCTGGAACAGGCCTGACGTCTTCCTCCGCATTGCGATGCGATATCACGACCGTCCTTTCGGCAGCCTCTCTAGCCCCTTTCCGAGCACCGCATGAACATCCACGAGTACCAGGCGAAACAGTGGCTCGCGGGGTTCGGCGTGGCCGTGCCCGGCGGACGGGTGGCGGCCACGGCCGACGAGGCGCGGGCGGCGGCCGAGGAGATCGGCTTCCCATGCGTGGTGAAGGCCCAGATCCACGCCGGAGGCCGCGGCAAGGCGGGCGGCGTGAAGGTCGTCCGGACCGCCGACGAGGCGGCCGCCTTTGCCCAAGCCCTGCTGGGAAAGCCCCTGGTCACCCACCAGACCGGCCCGGAGGGGAGAGTGGTCCGGAGCGTATGGGTGGAGGAGGCCTCGCGGATCGCCCGGGAGCTCTATTGCAGCATCGTCATGGACGCGGCCGCCGGGCAGCCCGCCATCATCGCCTGTCGCGAGGGGGGGATGGAGATCGAGGAGGTGGCGCGGGAGACGCCGGACGCCATCATCATCGAGTTGGTGGATCCTCTCGTGGGGGTGGCGCCGTTCCAGATCCGCCGGGTAGCGGCCCGGCTGGGTCTCTCCGGCAAGGAAGTCGGCGCCTTCGGAGCCTTGGTCAAGGACCTGTACCGCGCTTTCCTCGAATCGGACTGCATGCAGCTCGAGGTGAATCCGCTGGCGCAGCTCGACGACGGCCGTTTCCTGGTCCTGGACGCCAAGATGAACTTCGACGGCAACGCCCTGTTCCGCCAGCGAGAAGTGGCCGGGCTGCGGGACGTCAACGAGGAGGACCCCAAGGAGGTCAAGGCCGCGGATCTGGGCATCTCCTACGTGGCTCTGGATGGCAACATCGGCTGCATGGTCAACGGCGCGGGCCTGGCCATGGGCACCATGGACATCATCCAGCAGTACGGCGGCATGCCGGCCAACTTTCTCGACGTGGGCGGCGGTGCCAGCAAGGAGATGGTGGGACAGGCCTTCCGGCTGCTGCTGTCGGACGACAAGGTGCGCGGCGTGCTGGTGAACATCTTCGGCGGTATCATGCGCTGCGACGTCATCGCCGCCGGCATCATCGACGCCGCCAGGGAGATCGGCGTCAGTGTTCCGCTGGTGGTGCGGCTGCAGGGAACCAACGTGGAGCAGGGAAGAGAGCTGCTGTCGAAGTCGGACCTGAGCATCATCCCCGCCGACACCATCGCGGACGCGGCACAGAAGATCGTCGAGGCCGTGCGGGCGGAAGAAGGGCGGGCATGAGCATCCTGGTGAACTCCGAGACCCGGGTCCTCACCCAGGGAATCACCGGCGCCACGGGCCAGTTCCACACCCGTGCCTGCAAGGAGTACGGCACGCGGATGGTGGCGGGGGTCACGCCGGGGAAGGGCGGGACCTCCTTCGAGGACATCCCCATATTCGACAGCGTGGAGGAGGCGGTTGGGGCGACCGGCGCCAACGCCAGCGTCATCTACGTGCCACCCCCGTTCGCCGCCGACGCCATCATGGAATCGGCGGACGCGGGCGTGCCGCTGGTCATTTGCATCACCGAGGGCGTGCCGGTCCAGGACATGATGCGGGTGAAGCGCTACCTGGACGAGCGCGGCACGGTGCTGGTGGGGCCCAACTGTCCGGGGGTCATCACCCCCGGGGAATGCAAGATCGGCATCATGCCCGGCCACATCCACAAGCGCGGCGCCATCGGCGTCATCTCACGCAGCGGCACGCTGACCTACGAGGCGGTGGACCAGCTCACCCGCCTGGGTATGGGACAGTCCACCTGTGTCGGCATCGGCGGCGACCCCATCCGCGGCCTCAACTTCATCGACGTGCTCCAGAGGTTCAACGACGACGACGAGACCGAGGCGGTGGTGCTCATCGGCGAGATCGGCGGCAGCGCCGAGCAGGACGCCGCGGACTGGATCCGGGCGCACATGAAAAAGCCCGTGGTGGGCTTCATCGTGGGCCAGACCGCGCCGCCCGGGAAACGCATGGGCCATGCCGGCGCCATCATATCCGGGGGCAAGGGAACGGCGGCGGAAAAGGTCGAGGCCTTGCGCGCGGCCAGGGTGCGGATGGCGCCGTCACCGGCGGATATCGGCCAGACCATGAAAGAGGCGTTGGGATAGCTATGGAGAGAACACTGTCGATCATCAAGCCGGAGGCCGTGGCCCGTGGGCTGATAGGGGACATCCTGAGCCGCTTCGAGCACTCGGGACTCAAGGTGGTGGCGGCAAGGCTGACCCGTTTGGACAAAGAGCGGGCCGAGGCTTTCTACGAAGTGCACCGGGAGCGTCCGTTCTTCGACAGCCTGACCGACTACATGTCCAAGGGCCCCATTCTCGTGTCGGTGCTGGAGGGCGACGGCGCCATCGCCCGGAACCGCGAGATCATGGGCGCGACGGACCCGGCAAAGGCCGAAGCGGGGACCATTCGCAAGGATTGGGGCACCGATGTGGAGGCCAACGCGGTGCACGGGTCCGACGCCCCCGAAACCGCCGCGGCGGAGATCGCTTTCTTCTTCAACGCCGACGAGATCC
The DNA here is from genome assembly GCA_022827045.1 of Candidatus Binatia bacterium. The sequence goes on along the minus strand of JAJDTQ010000030.1, from coordinate 92 downwards.
AGTCAGGGTCGTAGCGAGCCGCCGGTCGGTATGGCGTCCTTCGACTTCGCTCCGCGAAGCCTGTCCTGAGCTTGTCGAAGGGCTCAGGACGA
>JAJDTQ010000248.1 GCA_022827045.1 Candidatus Binatia bacterium | reverse complement strand
GATGCCCTCGATGCCGGGCTGAAAGGACATGTCATAGGGAAAGGTAGGCCACGGTTTCGCCGTGATCACCGTCACCGTATGGCGGTCGACGACCTGTACGTCCTTGATGCCCTTGCGGAACTGGCGCACCCGGGAGGCCTTTGCCTTGGGCCTGCGGAACCCCTCCATGAGGGTGAACTGCACGTCCTCGGCGGTCATCTCGCTGCCGTCGTGGAACTTGACCCCGGGCCGCAGCTTGAAGGTCCAGGACTTTCCGTCCTCCCCGGGCTTCCAGCTCAGCGCCAGCCCCGGCGAGAGCTTGCCGGCCGCGTCGATCTCCGTGAGCCAGTCCCACAGCGGTCCCACCAGGCCCAGCGACGCGCTGATGGAAGTGCGGGTGGGGTCCATGGATTCCTCGCCGAAGCTTCCGGCGGCGTACCGCAGCGTCTTGCCGGCGTCCGCCGCGAGCGCCGGCGTTCCCAGAGCCAGTGGAAGCATGAGAAGCAGGAATAAAAGGAGCCTTTTCGAAGCGTTCAACATGGTCATATCCTCCTTGTTGCCGATTCGGTCTTGTAGCCCTGTTTTGTCCGAGACACGGCCGCACATTACTCCGGTTGAAGTTCCGAGCGCAAGAGCCCGCGAGGCTGTCCAGGTTGCCGCCCGCGCGTCGTTCGTGGCCACACCTGCCCTCGTTCGCCACGGGCGTATCGTTGTTCTGCGCTTGACCCGATCCCCCATCCCTGACACTCACTTGTTGAAATGCACCTCGAAACCCTGCTCATCATCTTCGTCGCCCTTGGCGCCGGTGCATTTTCGAAAGGGGCCACGGGAATGGGCCTCCCGCTCATCGCGGTTCCCATCATGGCGGGATTCCTGGGTGCCCAGCAGACCATCATCATCATCACCATCCCCAACATGGTCAGCAACTTCTGGGTGATGTGGTCCTACCGCACCCGGTTCCACACCGTGCCGGGGCTCGTCTTCGCCACCATGGCGGGCGCCTTGGGCGTGGCCGGCGGCACCTGGTTCCTGGCCACGGCCGACGAGCGCATGCTGACCTTGGTGCTGGCGGTTTGTGTGGGTGCCTACCTGGTGCTGCTGGCCTTCCGGATCGAGATCCGCTTCAGCGGGCGAACCGGCCGTGTCCTCTCGCCGGTCATCGCCGCGTTGGCGGGTGTCTCCCAGGGCGCGGCCGGCATGTCCAGCGCGGTGGTGGCGGCGTGGGTGCGCGCGTTCGGTCTGGAAAAGGAAGCGTACATCTTCGCGGCGTCGACCATGTTCCTTGGCCTCACCACCACGCACTTCCTGTTCGTGCTGGCCGCCGGCCTGTTTGACTGGCAGCTTCTCGGCCAGGGAATCCTCGCGCTCGTCCCCATCGCCGTGTTCCTGCCCCTGGGCATGCGGACAACCCCGTACATCAGCAAGGAGTGGTTCAACCGGGTCATCGTGACCTTGATCATCGTGATGGAGGCCAAGCTGATCTGGCAGGGGTTGGCGGGTTAGAGGATCACTCCGGCAGGTGCGCGGTCTCCGGCAGCCCCAGCATGAGGTTCAGGTTCTGGATGGCAACGCCGCTGGCACCCTTGCCCAGGTTGTCCAGAAGGGCAACCAACAGCGTGTGCCCGGAGGGGTGGGGGACGACGTGGAGTTCCATGCTGTTGGTATCGTTGCACACCTGCGGATCGAAGCTGCGTTCGTGGGCCTCCCGCGGGTCCGGATGATGCACCACCCGGATGAAGGGTTCAGCGTCGTAGCGTTCGCGGAGGCAGTCAAGAATCGCCGTGCTGTTCACGCCCATGGGCAGCACGCCGAGATGAATCGGCACCTCCACCCGCATACCGCAGCGGAACGGTCCCACCGCGGGTACGAACTGCGGCTCCGTGGTGAGGCCGCTGTAGGCCATCATTTCCGGGACGTGTTTGTGCCGGGCTCCCAGGGCATAGGGCGCCTCGTAGGGTAGTGAGCCCAGGCCGTTCTCCGCGCTCTCCCACTTTTCGATCAGTCCCCGTCCGCCTCCTGAATAGCCCGACAGCGCGTGGATGGAGACCGGCGTATCGTGAGGCAGGAGGCCCCCGTCCACCAGTGGCCGGGTCAACAGGATGAAGGCCGATGGGTAGCAACCGGGGTTGGCAACGAAGCGAGCCTCCCGGATGGCGTCCCGTTGCGTTGCCTGGACTTCGGGAAGCCCGTAGGTCCACCCGTCAGCTACGCGATGGGCGGTGCTGGCGTCGATGACCCGGGTGCCGCACTCTCCTGCCCACTGCGCCGCTTCGCGCGCGGCGTCGTCCGGAAGGCACAGCACCGCCAGGTCCGCCGCCTCCATGGCGGTCCGCCGCGCCGCGTCGTCCTTGCGCCGCTCTTCATCCAGCGTGGACAGCTCGATGTCCCGGCGTCCCGCGAGCCAGTCGCGAATGCGCAGCCCGGTGGTGCCCACGTGGCCGTCTATGTGAACCTTGGGTAGCATGACACAAGCTTGTTCGTGTGAGTTTGAATCTACCAGAAACCGCACGGCATTGGCATACGGCTTTACGGCCATGCCCGGAATTGTTACTTTGGCCGTCAACTTCACGGCCCGTGACCGCATGGCGGCGGTGCGGGCGTTTCAACGAGAATCGAGGAGGAACGAATGGACGCCGATGCCAAGAAGACCGCGCTCCGCATGATCCCGTATGGACTGTACATCTTGACCAGTGAAGCCAAGGACGGCCGGGTGGCCGCGGCCACCGTCAACTGGGTGACCCAGGCATCCTTCGCGCCGCCTTTGGTGGTGGTGGGAGTCAAGGCGGACTCGGGTGCGCACGACATCATCAAGGAGTCCGGCAGCTTTGCCCTGAATGTGCTGGGCAAGGGGCAACAGGGCCAGGCATTCACTTTTTTCAAGTCGCTGGAACGGGAAGGGGATAGCATCGGCGGTGAGGCGTTTTCCGCGGGCGCTACCGGGGCTCCGGTCCTGGCCAGCGCACCGGCCTTCGTCGAATGCAAGCTCGTGGATACGGTGGAGAAGGGCGACCACTCGGTCTTCATCGGCGAAGTGGTGGAGGCGGGCGTGCGGGGCGAGATCGAAGGACGCGCCGACGACGCCACGCTCATCATGAAGGACTTGGGAGAGAAGGTCTTCTACGGCGGCTGACGTCCGTAGTCCGGTACTCCCGCCGGATACATCTGCTCCGGAAGCGGGGCGCCATATGATCACCGAACGGCTGCTGAGCTCTTTACGGGACGTCGTGGGCGGCGACGGTGTGGTGTCGCATGCCACGGAGTTGAGCGTATACGACTGCGACGGGTACACGTTGGAGAAATCGGCGCCCGAGGTCGTGGTGCTGCCGCGCTCCACGGACGAGGTGGCGGCTGTCCTGAAGCTGCTCAAGGCCGAGGACGTGCCGTTCGTGCCCCGCGGCACCGGCACCGGCCTGAGCGGCGGGTGCCTCCCGCTGGGAGCGCCGGTGATGGTGAGCCTGACCCGCATGAACCGGATCCTCGAACTGGATCCGTCCAACCGCCGCGCCGTGGTCGAGAGCGGCGTGGTCAACGCCTGGGTGAGTCGCGCAGCCAAACCCCACGGGCTCCACTACGTGCCCGACCCATCGAGCCAGATGGCCTGCTCCATCGGCGGCAACGTGGCGGAGAACTCCGGCGGCCCCCACACCCTCAAATACGGCGTCACTACCAACCACGTGCTCGGTGTCACACTGGTGCTGCCGGACGGCGAGGTGGTGCATCTCGGGAGCATGACCGAGGACGCGCCGGGATACGACCTCGTCGGCGTCACCGTCGGCTCGGAGGGAACCTTCGGCATCGTCACCGAGGCAATCCTCAAGCTGTACCCGCTCCCCCAAGGCTACAAGACGCTTCTGGCCGTGTTCGACTCGGTTGCCGACGGCAGCGCCGCGGTGGCCGGCATCGTCGCCGGCGGCATCGTCCCCGCCGCCCTGGAGATGCTCGACCGGCTCATCATCCAGGCGGTGGAGGACGCCTTCCACTTCGGCTTCCCGCGCGAGGCCGGCGCGGTGCTGATCGCGGAGGTGGACGGCCTCGAGGGCGGGCTCGACGGCGCCGCAGCCAGGATCCGCGAGGTCTGCGAGGCCCACGGCGCCACCGAGGTCCGCGTCGCACGGGACGACAGCGAGCGGGAAGCGCTGTGGAAGTGCCGCAAACGCGCGTTCGGCGCGCTGGGACGGCTGGCGCCCAACTTCTGCTGCCAGGACGGCGTGGTGCCGCCCAACCGCCTACCGGAGATCATGGAACGCATCGCCGCCATCGGCGAGGCGTACGACCTCAGCATCGGCAACGTCTTCCATGCCGGCGACGGCAATATCCATCCCATCCTTCTCTATGACGAACGCGACCGCGATCAGACCGAAAGGGTGGTGGCGGCCGGGCGGGAGATCCTCCGGGAATGCGTGAAGCTCGGCGGCAGCCTCACTGGCGAGCACGGCATCGGCGTGGAGAAGGTGGCGCTGATGCCGTTGATCTTCACCGCGGACGACTTGAGCATCATGGAGGACGTGCGCTCGGTGTTCGACCCCGAGGATCGTTGCAATCCCAACAAGATATTCCCGTCCGCGGGACAGCGGGTAGAGGTCCGCGCGCCGCGGCGGCAGGCGGCGATGTAGGCTCGGCGACCCTGGACGCCGTACAGGGGATGGGTATGAGCCGCGAATCCGTCATCGCGCCGGCGCCGGACTGGGCCGGCTTCGACGCCGACCTGCGAAGCTCGCCGGATGCTCCGCACATGGGCACGGATGCCGACTTCGCCCGCTTCGCCATCGACGGGGTGGCGCCGGAGCGGGTGGTCCGCCCCGCCTCGGTGTCGCAGGTGTGCCGGATCATGGCGATCGCCTCGGCGCGGGGGGTGGCGGTGGTGCCAGCGGGCTTGGGCGCGCACCTTGGGTCGGGCGCCGCGCCGCGCCGTCCGTTTCTGGCGCTTTCCCTGGCGTCGTTGAACGCTCTGGTGGACCATCAGCCTGGCAATATGACCCTGACGGCTCAGGCGGGCATGAACGTCGGGCGGCTTCAGGCCGCGACGGCCGGAAGCGGCCAGTGGCTGCCGGTGGATCCGCCGTTTCCCGACCGAACCAGCGTCGGCGGGCTCATCAGCGCCAACCTCAGCGGACCCTGCCGGTTCTCTCAGGGAACGGTCCGGGACCTGCTCATCGGCATCACCGTGGTGCGGGCCGACGGATCGGTGGTCAAGAGCGGGGGAAGGGTCGTCAAGAACGTGGCCGGCTATGACTTGGGAAAGCTCTATTGTGGAGCCCTGGGCACTCTGGGCGTCATCGTCGAAGCCAGCTTCAAGGTGCGCACGTTGCCCCAGGCCCGGGCCGTGGCGCGGATCCAGTGCCCGGATCCGGCGGCGGCGCAGGACCTCGTGGAGCGGATCTTGACTGCACCGCTGGAACCCCTGTTCATAGAGCTTGCGGCGCGTCTTCCGGCCGCCGGTTCGGGTTGTGTCCTGGTGGTGGGGCTCGGCGGCGCCAGGGAGGACGTGGCCGATCAGGCGATCACCCTGAGGTCGTTGGCGGACGGTGCCGGCGGCCTTGAGGAGCTTGCGGACGACGAGGCGGACGCGCTCATGGCGGAGTTGAGGGATGCGCGCGCCGGCGGCGGGGCGCTTCTCCGTCTCAAGGCCAGCGTTCCGGTCACCAGGACCGCGGACTTCATCGCGGCGTTGGAGGAGGAGGGCAGGGCCGGCGGTCTGGCCATGGCGGTCCAGGCCCATGGCGGCAACGGCATCATCCATGTCCGGGTCGAACGCCCGGACGAACCCCCGGCTCAAGATTCGGCGCGCGCCATCGTGGAGCGTCTGCGAGCGGCGGCAGCAAGCCTTGGCGGGACGCTCGTGGTCGAACATGCCGATCCCGCGATCAAACCCGGGCTGGATCTCTGGGGAGGCGGCATTGAAGGACTGGCCTTGATGAAACGCATCAAGCAGACCATGGACCCCGGCGACGTCCTGTCGCCGGGACGATTCGTGGGCGGCATCTAGGATTGGTTGAAGAATGGCCATCCAAGTAGCTGACTTCGAAAACTCCGGCAACTGTATCCATTGCGGGCTCTGCGTCGCGTCATGCCCCACTTTCCTCGAGCTCGGGACCGAGATGGACTCGCCGCGGGGCCGGATTCAGCTCATGCGCTCGATCCAGCAGGGGACGGTGCCGCTGGACGACATGAGCGTCAGACATCTGGATCTGTGCCTGGGCTGCCGTGCGTGCGAGACCACCTGTCCGTCCGGGGTGCGTTACGGTACGCTCATCGAGGGAGCGCGCCACTTCATCGAAACCCGGCATCGCCGCCCTTGGCCGGAGCGGGCAAAGCGCTGGGTGGTGAACCGCACCTTTCCCAATCCGTCTGTCGTGAAGGCGTTCGGGTGGGCGGTACGCTGCATGACGTGGTTGGGACTCGGCCGGGTCGCCCGATTGCGTCTTTGGCCGGCGGCCATCCGCGACCTCTTGCGTTACCTGCCGGACCGGGAGGCTCCCTTCCGTTCGGTGCGTCTCCCCCCAAGGACCGTCCCCGAGGGTGAAATACGCCATCGCGTGGGCCTGCTGAGCGGCTGTGTCATGCAGAGCCTCTTCGGTGAGACCCACGAGAGCACCATACGACTGTTGGCGCAGCGCGGCTGCGAGGTCCGAGCGCCCGCGTCAGCCGGCTGCTGCGGCGCCCTGCTGCTGCACAACGGCGACCGAGACCGGGGCCTGGAGCTTGCACGCCGGACCATCACAGCCTTCGATTCCCCGGAACTCGACGCGGTGCTGACCAACGCGGCCGGCTGCGGCGCCGCCATGCGGGAATACGGCGAGCATTTCAAGGACGATCCCGCGCATCGGGCCGCCGCGGAACGCGTTGCCTCTAGGGTGCGGGATGTGGCAGAGTTCCTATACGGATTGCCTGGTTTGCGGGCTGAAAGGAGCCTGAACGTGAAGGTGGCCTACCACGACGCCTGCCACCTGCTGAACGGGCAGGGCGTTCAGGCCGAGCCAAGGCAGCTCATCAGGGATATCCCCGGCGTCGAGTGGGTGGATCTCCATGAGGCGGAGGTATGCTGCGGCAGCGCCGGGAGCTACAATCTGACGGAACCGGAGTTGGCCGGAAGGCTGGCGGCGCGAAAGGCCGGGAACGTGATGGCGACAGGGGCGGACGTTCTGGTGACCGGGAATCCGGGGTGCATTCTCCAGATCAGGGCGGCGTTGCGAAAGCAGGGGTCGTCCATTCGCGTCGTGCATACCGCGGACTTCCTGGCGGAGGCTTACACCAACAGGGCGGCCCGGGGCTGAGCCGGCCCGCCCGGACGGGAGGGATCCCATGACGAGAGATGGTTTGCGCATACTCGACAGCGACATGCACGTGTTCGAACCCCACGACCTCTACCTCAACTACATGAACCCGAAGTGGGGCGAGCGCATCCCGCGCGGCGAGGTGCGCGAAAGGCGCGAAGGCCAGGGTCTGACGCTCCACGGCATGACCCGCTACGTGCTCGGGGACGGGAAGCCGATCCGGGAGCCCGGCAAACTCGTCAAGTTTCACGAAAAGCGCCAGAAAGACGCCTATATCCGGCCTGCCAGCCAGAACTACAACAACGTGTCGCAGCTCGAGGCCATGGACGAGGAGGGGCTGGACATGGCGGTGCAGTTCCGTACCTCACCGCTCCACACCAACGAGGACTTCGAGCCCGAGTACGCCAACGACCTCTGCAAGGCGTGGAACGAATGGATGCATGACTTTTGCAGCGCCGACCCGTCGCGGCTCAAGGGCTCGGCGCTGATCACGCTGCACGACGTGGACTTGGCGGTCAAGGAAGCCCGGCGGTCGGTCAAGGAGCTGGGTGCGGTGGGGCTGTCGCTGTGTCCCGAGCCCATCAACGGACGCCACATCCACGACCACGACTTCGACCCGTTGTGGGCCGAGGCCATCGACCTCGACGTGCCCATCTGCTTCCATCCGCCGGCCCGTCCCAACCAGATCCAGGTGTCGCGCCGCTTCGAGGACCATCCCAACGAGGAGCTGCTGGTGAATCCGCTGCGCAATCCCGTGGAGCTGATCCTGGCGGTGAGCGCCTTCTGCGCCGGCGGCGTGCTGGAGCGGTTCCCCAAGCTGCGGGTGGCGTTTCTCGAAGGCAACTGCAGTTGGCTGCCGTGGCTGATGTACCGGCTGGACGAGTACTGCGAGCTCCAGGGTCCGATGGCCGACATCCCGCTGCGCAAGAGGCCCAGCGAGTACTTCAAGGAGCAGTGCTTCATCTCCGCGGACGTGGACGAAGGACTGGTGGTCAGCGTCATCGACTACATGGGCGACGACAACATCGTCTTTTCCACCGACTATCCTCACATCGATTCCCGCTGGCCCGAGGCCGTATCCACCTTCACCTCTCTGCCGGGCCTCAAGAAGGAGTCGCTGGAGAAGATCCTCTGGACCAACTGCGCAAGGTTGTACGGGGTGGATTGAGGCGTACAACTTCCAGGCCGCCGCGCCCGATGCCATGAAAATCGCATATATTACATGCGATTTTCATGGTAAGGGGTCGGTACGAAAGACATAGATGACAGAGATGAATGCAGTGTGGGAGCCTCCCGCCGAGGTGTCCCGGGAGCAGTGCCTCGCGGACTCCCGCGAGGTGCTGGCGATGCCGGACATTCCGCTGAAGGAGTACGAGGACTTGGTCCGCGTCGAGGCGGTGGGGATGGAGTGGGACATCGGCGGGCAGATCTACGAGCCGGAGGATCCCGAGAAGATCGTCGTTGGCGCTGACGGACGCAAGGCCGGCGCCTACCTCCTGTCGGGAGGCGACGGCGACTTCAAGACCATGGCGCCGGTGGCGCGGCTTTTAGCGGGCAAGTTCGGGTTCAAGGTCGCCACCATGACCTATCCCGGCAGGCTCTACCTGGGCGATCCTTCTCGCAACTGGCCCGCGGACACCATCAACCCGGACGGTAGCATTCGGACGCCCATTTGGCTTACCGGCGAGCACATCACCCCCGACCAGTACGAGGTGGTGAAGGACAGTTCCCTGCGCGAGCGCTACGGCATCCGCACCGTGCTCCACGCCAAGCCCGGCACCACCTTCTGGTATCGGTTGGCGGGCTGGCCCGCGGCCTTCGAGGAGGGCGGCAAGCAGGTCATGGCGCGGAACCTCCCGGACGGGGAATACTCCATCTACGTGCACGGCCACTCCACCGGAGGGCCGTTCGTCTTCATGCTGTCCCAGCGGGTGCCCAATATAGCCGGTGTCATGGCCGTGGAGAACTCGGCCTTCGGCTACATCAACGAGGCGAAGCTGGCGATGCAAGGGTCCTTGGGAGCGATCGGCGACTACGAAAGACGGGTCACCGAGACCAGTCGGGTGGACCCGTTCTACGAGCTTTACGTACGAACGTGGCGCGACAAGGCGCGTTATATCGGCCCGGAGAAGCTCGGACAGGACGGTCCCGTTGCGCTGATGAGGCTGCCGATGGTCATCGAGGAGGTGATGGAGGCCTGGGATGCCGCCAAGGACCAGCCCCAGTTCAAGTGCGAGTACGTCGTCAGCACCAACATCGAGCCGTCGCTTGAGGAGGGCGCACGGGTCACGGCCGGACGGTTGGGCCTGGACGAGGCCGGCACCGAAGCGCTGGTAAAGCAGTATCTGAGCTACGGGCGGGAGCTCCAAGGCCAGGGGGTCAAGCCGGTCCCGCCGGTCCTTTTCTGTGTCACCAAGGACAGCCGCGACCACAGCGCCGACTCCTACCGCAGTCTGGTGATGCCCATGTACGCGCGCATGGAGCCGGCCCCCAGGACCGCCCTGATGCACTTCCAGGCCGGCGTCCACTCCTACTGGACGCCGGAGGCGGACCTTCCCCTCGGCGTGGCGCCGGGCGTCGCCAAGACCTGGCATGACGCGATCACGGGCGGGTACTTCCTGCCCGGGAACGGCGGCAACGGTTGAGACCGGCCGCCCAAGTTCCATCAACGGCACACTTCCCGCCCAGCCGCCGGGAGATCCGCCCGTGACTACGCTCATCACCGGTTCGGGCTTGGTCGGAACGTCTTTTGCCCAGTTCGCCGCGCAAAGAGACGTCCGGCTTGTCTTCTACGACCTCCAACCGCGCCGCGACTTCATCGAGAAGAAGGTTCCCGGAGCCGATGTCGAGCTTGTCCAGGGAGACATTCTCGACCTGCCGGGGCTGCTTCACGCCGTGACGAAACACCGCGTGGACACCGTGGTGCACACCGCCGGCCTGGTCGGCACCAAGGTGGCCGACGCGCCGTATACCGGTGTTCAGATCAACGTCATGGGGACCATCAATGTTCTGGAAGCCGTCCGGCTCGCCGGGGTGCGGCGGCTGGTGCACATCAGCTCCCTCAGCGTCTACGACCAGCGCCGCGACTGCCCTGCGCCCTTGCACGAGGACTTTCCCCGCGGGAACGGCCGGCTGTACGACAACACCAAGGTGGCCAAGGAACTCATGGTGGAGGCCTACCAGCGCCTTTACGGCTTTGAGGTCGTCGTCCTGCGCCTGGCCAAGCTCTACGGCTTCGGCCACTTCCAGGGAGGCTCCGCCGGCGGTCGGCTCATCCAGACCCTGGTGCAACGCGCTCTGCGGGGCGAGGTGGCGCGGGTTCTCCGGCCTCTTACCACCGACTTCGAGTACGTGTACGCCAAGGACGTGGGCCGCGCCGTCGACATTGCCGCCACCATCCCCGTGCCGCAGGAAACTTGCTTCAACATCGGCAGCGGTGAGGTGTTGACCTTTGACGAGCTGGTGCGGGTCATCGGGGGGGTTGTCCCGACTCTGGAAGTCGAGATTCTGCCCGGTCCGCCGCCCCCTATCCAGGTGAAGCAGCCCATGGACGGCTCTGGGGCGAAGGACGTTCTGGGATGGGAGCCCCGGTACACCATGGACGAGGCGTTCAGAGACTATGTGGCGGATCTGGAGGAGGCGGGGGCGGGAAGATTCACTCCTCCAAGTCCTCCCTGAAGCGCTCGATCTGATGCATGCGCTCGTGCAGGACAGCGACGATACCGATATCCCCGTTTTCCAAGGTCTTCCAGTAGACGAAGTGTCTCTCGTACCGAAATACGTACCCCTTCACCCCGAATTCGGCCGGAATCGGCCGGGACCGGATGCTATTCGCCCCGATTCTCCCGAACGCTTCAAAGAGGCCGGTGATGTAGGCATCGGCCTGAGCAGTCCCCCAGCGGTCCCGGGTATATCGATAAATTTCATCGATGCGGACGGCGGCCGCTTCCTGGACGCGCACTGGGGTCATGCGCCGGTCTGCGCCTTGTTCCTCGCGATGACCTGAGAAGCGGAAAGGGAATGGAAGGAGTCATCCGGCGCCGCGAAGGCGAGTGTCAACTCCGCCTTCAGACGTTCGAAAGCCTCGTGTTCCGCGCGCTCCTTGTCGCGTCTGATCAGGTCGCGAACGTACTCGCTGATGTTTTCGTAGGCTCCGTATTCGCCGACATTCGCGGAAACGAAGTCGCTGAGCGCGCCGCTGAGGCGGACCGTCATCGTTGTCGTGCGTGGCATGGTCTCGGTTTCCTCCGAGCGTATTGAATATAACTAATATTGCATACGCATCGAGGCGTAGCAACAGGTTTACCGCATTTTCCGATTTGCGCTATAAGGACCCCACGAAGGGAGTTGCCACATGGCCAAGAATGGATATCAAGTGTTCGACAGCGACATGCACGTCTACGACGCCCAGGACCTCTACGAGAAGTACATGAACCCCAAGTGGGGCGACCGCATCCCCATCGGCAGCGCCCGCAGCAAGCACGGGCGCATCGTGTTCAGCTTGGGCAACGGGCAAGTGCTGCGGCCACGGGAGAAGCTGCTGGAGCACGGCGAGGACAAGGTGGCGGACCGCTACGGCTACGCTCTGGAGCACGATTACGACGCGCCGTCCCAGGTGGTGGCCATGGACAACGAGGGGCTGGACGTAGCGGTCATGTTCCGCACCTCGCCGCTCCACTGCGACGACAGCTTCGAGCCGGAATACGCCAACGACCTGTGCCGGGCTTGGAACGACTGGATCGCGGACTTCTGCGGCGAGCGGCCGGAGCGCATGAAAGCGTCGGGCCTGCTGACCCTTCACGACGTGGACATGGCCGTCGACGAGGCGCGGCGGGCGGTGACGGAGTTGGGGGTGGTGGGGCTGTCGGTCTGTCCGGAGCCCGTGAACGGCCGGCGCATCCACGACCGCTACTATGATCCCTTGTGGGCGGAGATCGACCGGCTCAAGGTGCCGCTGTGCTTCCATCCGCCCGCCAACCCCAAGCAGCAGCAGGTGGCGCGGGAGTTCTACGGCCACCCCAACTCCAGCGTCATCGCCCTAGCGCTGCGCAACCCCATCGAGCTGCAACTGGCGGTGTCGGCGTTCTGCGCCGGCGGGGTGCTGGAGAAGTTCCCGACCCTGAAGGTGGCGTTTCTCGAAGGCAACTGCGCTTGGCTGCCGTGGCTGCTTTACCGGCTCGACGAAAGGGCGGAGCTGCACGGCGCCCTCGCCGATGTACCGTTGTCCCGGAAGCCCAGCGAGTACTTCCTGGACCAGTGCTACATCTCGGTGGACGTGGACGAGTACCTGGTCACCGACGTCATCGACCGGTTGGGCGACGACAACATCGTCATCTCCACCGACTACCCGCACATCGACGCGCACTACCCGCACGCTGTGGAGGAGTTCATGGAGACCCCAGGGCTGAGCGAGAGCTCCATGAAGAAGATCCTCTGGGACAACTGCGCGCGGCTCTACGGCGTGGACTGACGGATCGACCCCTCCCAAGCCCGCGCCGACCGTGCTAGATTGCCGGCATGGCGACTTTGATCACTGGCAGTGGGCTCATCGGGGCCTCCTTCGGGCAATTTGCCGCGGAGCGGGGCGAACGTCTCGTCTTCGTCGACTTCCAGCCCCGGGATGACTACCTGAAGAGCAAGCTTGGGTCTGCGGACTGCGTGTCCCTGCAGGGAGACGTGCTGGACCTGCCGGCTCTCACCGGAATCATCAAGGCGCATGATATCGACACCGTGGTGCACACGGCGGCCATTATTGCCGGTCGCGTCGCCCGAGAGGGGTACTGGGCCTTCAACGTCAACATCCAGGGCACCATCAATGTCGCGGAGGCGGTGCGGCTGGCGGGAGTCAAGCGGGTCGTGCACATCAGTACCCTGAGCGTCTACAACCGCGCGTTCGAGGGCTCGGGGTCCGTACCCGAGACGCTGCAGCGGGGCGACAGCACCGCCTACGGCAACTCCAAGGCGGTCCAGGAGCTGGTGCTGGAGGCGTACTCGCGGCTGTTCGGCTTCGAGTTGATGGTGGTACGGCTGGCCCACGTATTCGGCTTGGGCCACTTCCTGGGCGGGGCCGAAAGCGGCGCCATCACCCATACGCTGCTCACCTGCGGCCGCGAGGGTGGGGTCGCCAAGATCGCGCGGCGCCAGGCCAGGCCGCTGGAGCGCATCTACGCCAAGGACGTGGGCCGTGCGGTGGACCTGGCGGCGACGGTTCCGGTGCCTCCGGTCAACGTGTTCAACATCGGCACGGGCCTGGTCACGACCTTCGACGAGCTGGTGGAGGAGGCGAGGGCGATCTACCCGGACCTCGAGGTGGAGGTCGTGCCGGACGGGACGCCGCACGAAGGACCCAAGAAACCCCTGGACATCACGCGGGCCAGGGAACATCTGGGCTGGGAACCGCAGTTCACCTTGGGCTCGGCGCTGCGCGACTACGTCAAAGACCTGGATGCGCTGGAGTCGGGGGCGTAGCCGCCCGGGGCTCCACGGGCCGGGCCGCACAGACGAAGGGCAGGGAGCGATGAGTTCAGGACGGACTTCGGAATCCGAGGCGGTTCGCGCCCGACTCGAACATCCGGTCATCGACACCGACGGCCACACCGTCGAGTTGTCTCCGCTTTACCACGACTACCTGCGGGAATTGGGGGGCTCGGACATGCCCCGGCGCTATGCCGAAGCCATGGCTGCCCGCTCCAACAGTCGCTGGTCCGCCATGACCGATGCCGAAAGGCGCAACGTCCGGGCTCACTGTCCTCCCTGGTGGGCGCGTCCCGCCAACAATACACTGGATCGGGCCACTGCGTCGTTGCCGCGCCTGCTGCACGAGCGAATGGACCGGCTCGGCATCGACTTCGCGGTGTTGTATCCCACCGAGGGGTTGAGCGGTCCGCCCCGCTTCGAGGACGAGGAACTTCGGCGGGTATCGTGCCGGGCGCTCAACAAGTTCCACGCCGAGTTCTACGGTGAGTGCTCGGACCGCATGACCCCCGCCGCGGTCATCCCGACCCATACACCGAGGGAAGCCATCGAGGATACCGAGTACGCGGTCCGGGAACTGGGCCTCAAGACCATCGTCATCGCTCACGTGGACCGTGCTATTCCGCGCGTGCAGGAGGAGCGCCCCGACCTCGCGCCCTTTGCCCGTTACATTGACACCCTGGCGCTGGACAGCGACTTCGACTACGACCCGTTCTGGCAACGTTGCGTGGAGTTGGGCGTTGCTCCCACCTCCCACGCCAGCGGCCAGGGCTGGGGCAGCCGGCGCTCGGTTTCCAACTACATGTACAACCACATCGGCCACTTCGCGGCAGCCGGTGAAGCGTTGTGCAAGGCCCTGTTTTTCGGGGGAGTTACGTACCGTTTTCCAACCCTCAACTTTGCATTTCTCGAATGCGGCGTGGCGTGGGCCTGCAGCCTCTACAGCGACATCCTGGAGCACTGGGAGAAGCGCAACCGCGATGCCATCGCCGCCCTGGATCCGGAGAGCACCGACCTCGATCTCATGATGAAGCTGGTGGCGGAATACGGCGGCATCGAGGGAGAGGACAAGCTGGCGGAGATCCGCGCTTCCCTCGGCCGAAAGCAGCGGCGTCCCGAAAACCTCGACGACTGGTCCCGCTGCGGCATCGAGAGGGCCGAGGATATCCGTGACCGTTTCGTGCCCCGTTTCTATTTCGGCTGCGAGGCCGACGACCGGATGATCGCCTGGGCGTTCAACGACAAGCTCAATCCCTTCGGCGCCCGGCTCGGCGCCATGATGAGCTCGGACATCGGCCACTGGGACGTCACCGACATGACCGGGGTGGTGGCGGAAGCCCATGAACTGGTGGACCGGGGACATGTTACGGGCGAGGATTTCCGCGACTTCTGCTTCACCAACGCGGTGCGCTTTTACGCCGGCGTGAACCCCGACTTCTTTGCCGGCACCGTCTGCGAGGAGGCGGCCGCACGGGTCATGGCCGCGGGCTAGCGCCGCGCCAGGAGCGTGCCGCGGGAAGAAGAGATTGTCGGGGCGGGTTTCAGACCCGCGCTCGCTACAGGTCGAATCGCGATAACCGATTAGAGCAGGGGAGAGGACCACCCATGAAGGACGGACTGAAAGTCATGGACTCGGACATGCACGTGCGCGAGCCGGCGGACCTGTGGGACAAGTACATGGAGCCCGAGTGGCGCGACCGGGGCCCCAGGATCCTGAGCACCACCACCCGCAGCTCGGCCATGGTCATGCTCGACGGCAAGATCCTCAAGGGCTACCCGCCGGCCTACCGCGGCGGCATCTTCGACGCCCGGCGCATCGATGCCGAGATCGCCGACGCCCGCGCCCGCGGTTTCGACGGGGTCTCGCAGCTCGACGCCATGGAGAAGGAGGGGCTGGACCTGGCGATCATGTATCCGTCCATCGGCCTGGGCGTCATGATGCGCGACGAGATGGATCCCAAGCTCGGCGCCGCGATCGCCCGGGCCTACAACAACTGGCTCCACGACTTCTGCCAGACCGATCCCGAGCGGATGAAGGGCTCGGCCATGATTTCGCTCCACGATGTAACCGAGGCCGCCAAGGAGGCTCGCCGGGCGGTGGAGGAACTGGGTTTCGTGTCCGTGTTCGCCCGGCCTGAGCCGCTCCGGTCCCTGCCGTGGCATTCACGCTACTACGATGTCCTGTGGTCCACCCTGGAGGAGCTGGGCATCCCCATGGGCTTCCATTCGGCGGCTTCGGCCGGCGAGGTCCGCCAGATGGGCGACGTGTTCGGCGACGACCTCCTGCTGCGGCACATCTGCGAGCACCCCATGTCCAACATGATGGCCATGATCGACATCATCGGCGGCGGGGTGCTGGAGCGCCACCCGAAGCTCAAGGTGGCGTTCCTGGAGTGCTACTGCGGCTGGGTTTCCTTCATGCTCCACCGCATGGACGGCGCCGTGTCCAAGGCCCGCCACCCCAACATCTCGGAGCTCAAGCCCAGCGAGTTCTTCAAGCGCCAGTGCTGGATCTCCACCGAGTCAGAAAAAGAGCTCGCCATGGTCGCCGAGCTCATCGGCGACGACAACATCGTTTACTCCACCGACTACCCCCACGGCGACTCGGATTTCCCCCACGCCGTGGAGGAGTTCCTGGAAGTCGAAGGCGTCTCAAGGGAGACGAAAAAGAAGATCCTCTGGGATAACTGTGCGCGGCTTTACGATCTGTGATCGGTGAGGGGAAGGGCCTGGGCGGGATGTCACTACGCTCGATCCTGCGCTCGATCCTTGTTGGGCTGATCGTCGGGACCGCTCCGATAGCAGCGCATGCCAATCCCAATATCCTGCTTATCATCGCGGATGATATGGGGATTGATGCATCGCGTTGCTATTCGCTCGGAGACCAGCAGGCCCCGATGCCCAACATCGAAGCCATGTGCGCAAGCGGAATGGTCTTCGACAACGCCTATTCGGCACCCCTGTGTTCCCCTACACGCGCTACCATCCTGACCGGACAGTATGGGTTTCGCACCGGAGTCGGAACAGCGCTCCGGCGTCGTGGTCGAGCCAAGGGATTGTCCGCGGATGTCACCAGCCTGTTCGATGTCCTCGCAACCACCGAGTACAAGGCCAATCTGATCGGGAAATGGCATCTGGCGGGGGCAGGCACGACGCTCGATCATCCCGCCGAGTTGGGTGTGCCGGACTACTTCGGCCTGATCCGGGGAGGAACGCGCGATTACTGGAATTGGCCGGCGGTCGAGAACGGCGAAGAGGTGCGGATCAATGAATACGCCACAACCGTGTTCACCGACCGGGCGATTGACTGGATACGTGAGCAGGACGGCCCATGGTTCCTGTGGTTGGCCTACAACGCCCCCCACGCTCCGTTTCACCTGCCTCCCGCCCATCTGCACGGTTTCGAAGACCTGTCGGCTGACCCGGATGCAATCGACGCAGACCCCTTGCCCTACTACCAGGCGGCGCTTCAGGCGCTGGATAGCGAGATCGGACGTCTCATGGCGGCTATGCCTCGGGAGGTGCGCAACAACACGGTGGTCATGTTCATCGGGGACAACGGATCCCCGAACCAGGTCACGCGTGGATTCTACGGCGAACACGCAGCCAAGGGCTCGATCTTCGAAGGCGGCACCCATGTCCCCTTCGTTGTCTCCGGACCCGGCATTGCGCCGGGGCGCGCCGAGAGTTTCGTGAATACCACGGATCTGTTCGCGACCATCGCAGGCTATGCGGGGGTCGCAGTCCAAACTCCGGACTCCCACGATATTCGCCCGATCCTGTCAGGACAGGACGGCACTCGTGAGTATGTTTACGTTGAACATTTTTCGGATCGACGCCCAAGACGCCGCGGACGCCGCAATGTTTTAGGCTGGGCGCTGAGGGAGGGTCCCTTCAAGCTGGTTCAGGTGGAAGGATCAGAACCTCGGCTCTATGATCTTTCAAGGGACCCGCTTGAGGCCGTGGATCTGCTCGCCGATGGTACGTCGTCGGACGAGGTCGCGATCGTTGCAAGCCTGAAGGTGCGGTTTACCCAAATCCGGGGGGAATGATAAGGAGCAATAACTTCGGGAGTTTCTGCGATCACACAATGATCTAGCCATCGAACGTTTCAGGGGCACGGTTGGCCGTCCTCTGGCGTCAAGACAAGAATAGGGAAGTGGGTCAAAGACGGCGCTTGGCGCCGGTCCAGTCGAGAATCTCAGGTATGTCACTTGTATCGATGTTCTCGTCCGGAAGTTCCGCAAGTGTTTCAATCTCGACCATCTGCTCCTCGGTTGGTCTTTTAGAAGTGAACTTCAAAGGCTGCCCTATCGTGGAGGAAGGTGTTGCAACTTCTAGTTTGTCGTCCACATCCGCGAAATTCGTGATCGCGACGTCGCCCTGCGGAAATCGGGCAACGATATTCAGTTTTCCGCCCATCGCTTCGATGTAGGCACGGAGTTTCGAAACATACATATCCGTCCTTCGCTCCAGCTTAGCGACCGCGGGCTGGTTTACGTTCAAAGCCTCGCCAAGGGCCTTCTGGGTCAGCGCCCGCGCCTGTCGGAGTTCGTGAAGCGGCATGGCCGCGCGAAGCTCCGCCTTTCTGGCATCCACACGCGCACGGCGCTCCGGCGAGAAGCCCTTCGTGAGATCGCGAAAGGTATTGCGTCCAGTCATTCGATCAACCTTTCCTTTTTCAATTCTTCCAGATACTCGTCGTAGAGGTTGTCGGCTATGGGCACATACCGTCTGTAGAACCGGTCGTTGCCTGCCTTGTTGCCGCCGATAAGCAGGATCACGGACCGCCTTGGGTCGAAAGCATAGAAGATACGGATGGGATCACCGGCGCTCTGGATGCGAAGCTCACGCATTTGGCCGTGGCGAGAACCTGTCACGCCGGAGCAATAAGGGAACGGCAGTCCAGGCCCGTGTTCTACTAGCAACTCAACCATCGCGGCAACGTTGTCTTGCTGAACCTCCGTCAGGCGATTCCACCATTCACTGAACTCATTCGTGTACTCGACAGGCCAATCCATCTATGAACATATTCCTTCTAAGGAATGTTGTCAAACCTCGCTGGAACCTTCGGTCTCTACGATTCCATGCGAGGTGCGATCCAAGGATACGCAAAACGCGGACCATGGTGAGCGTTACCTAACTGGCCGTGGGTGCTGCTGACGACGGTGACGGTTGTGGAGGAGGGCAGTCAGACTAGGTTGCGCTTCACCTGGGTGCCGCATGAGGTCGGCGAGGCGGAGATTGTCCGTTTCGCTGCCGCCGTGGACGGCATCGTTGCGCGCTTCAGACCGAATTCTTCTGATAGTGCGGCTGGTAGATCTGCACTCGCACGCCGCCGGGCATCTCGAGCCGGATGGCGAGGCCGAAGCCGGCGTCGGCCACTTCGCCGTCGAAGATGACGCCACGGCCCTTCAACTCGGCCACCGTGGCGTGGATGTCGTCGCAGTAGAAGGAGAGGTCGTGGGTGCCGGCGGGCTCGCCGGCCGCGCGGGTGGGGTCGGCGGGATGGACGCCCATATCGGCCTCGGGGAGGTCGAAGATGAGCCAGCCGCCGCCGACGTCGCTGAAGGAGGTGAAGTCGAGCTTGTCGCGCAGGAAGGCGCGTAGCGCCTCCGGCTCCGAGGAGTAGAACATCGCGTGCATGCCCTTGATCATGGCTCCGGCCCCTTCGTTGACGGGTCTGTCAACCTGCTTCCCGTTTCCGCTTGTCGTCGTATTCGGCCTTGGCCGCGGCGACGCCTTCCGTCGCGGCCGCGTGGAATTCCGGCTGCCGCGCGGCGGCAACGTCGTAGCTTTCCCTTCGTCCGTCGAACTGCCCCTGGAAGTGCGGGATCACGTGTCTCGCGAACAGCTCGTAGCTGCGGTTGGTGGCCTCCCAGTCGGCCCAGTCGTGGCACATGAACAGCACCACGCCGAAGCCGCCGGTGCCGGCCTGCATGTGCTCGATCTTTTGGATGACGTCGTCGGGGGTGCCGACGATGGCACGCTCGTTGTCGACGATGAATTGGCGGACGTCGGTGACGCCCTTGGGCACGGGCATGTTGGGAAGCACGTCGCGGGCGTAGCCGCCCCAGGCGTCGACGCCGAAGCGGATGTCTTCCAGGGCCTGCTCGCGGGTGTCGGCGAGGTGCATCTGCACGGCGATGCGGAAGTCGCGCCGGTCGGCTACGCGATCGTGTGCGGCCGCCGCTTCCTCGTAGATGCTCCAGTTCCTGGCGTAGGCGGCCAACGCGTCGTCGGAATGGCCGCCCAGGGACAACAGCCCGAGCCCGTGGCGCCCGGCCAGCAACGCGCCCGCGGGCGAGCGGATGGTGGTCACCGCCATCTCCATCCGCGGCCGGGTGAATGAGGCGTGCTGCAGCTTGGCGTTGTCGAGGGTGAACCAGTCGGTCCTGGCACTCACGCGCTGGCCCTCCAGAAGCGGGATGATCACGTCCAGCGCCTCGTTCATCATGCGCCGGGTGCGGCGTGCGTCGATGCCCATCTGCGCCGCGTCCGAGGGCAGTGCGCCTGGCCCCACCCCGAACATGGCGCGCCCGCGGGTCATGTGGTCGAGCTGGACCATGGCGTCGGCGAGCATGAAGGGATGGGTGTACGGCAGGGACTTCACCCCAGTGCCGAGCCGGATGCGGCGGGTCTCTCTGGCCGCGGCGGCGATGAAGACCTCCGGCGCGGGGATGGTCTCGAACCCGCCCGAGTGGTGCTCGCCGATCCAGGCCTCGTCGTAGCCGAGGCGGTCCAGCAGCATGATCAGCTCCAGGTCGCGCTCGAACAGCAGCGTCGGGTTCTCGTTCAGCGCGTGGAAGGGCGCCAGGAAAACCCCGAATCGCAGCGCGGTATCAGACACGTCGTAGCGCCTCACGTCTCCTGCGGTCCCCGGCGTCGCCGAACGCTACGCGTCGATGCCGTAGAACTTGACGCAGTTGTCCCAAAGGATCTTGCGGGCGTGATCCACCGGAAGCTCCTGCTGCATGAAGGCATCCACCGCGTGGGGGAACTCCGAGTCGCTGTGGGGGTAGTCGGTGGAGAAGACGATGTTGTCGTCCCCCATCAACTGGATGACCGAGCCCACCTCCCGCTCCTCGCCCTCGCAGCCCACCACGCACTGGCGCATAAAGTACTCACTGGGCTTCATGGTGAGTTGTGGAGCGTCGTGGCCGCCCAACTGCTCCCAGTGGGTGTCCATGCGGCTCAGCCAGGACGGCGCCCAGCCGCAGTTGCATTCGAGAAACGCCACCTTGAGCTCCGGAAAGCGTTCGAGCACGCCGCCGACGATGATGTCCACCATGGTCACCATCTGGCCGGTGACGTGGCTGCAGATGTGGCGCATGAGGCGGTTGTTCTGTCCGAAGCGCTCGATGTGCGGATAGTAGCCGGAGTTGGTGCACTCGTGGAATCCTACCGGCATTCCCAACTCCTGCAACTCGGTCCACAGAGGCTCCCAGTAAAGGCCGAACCAGGTGTCGCCGGGGAGCGGGGTGGCCCGCAGGAAGGCCGTGACGAAGCCCAGATCGTTGGCCGCGCGGCGGGCCTCCCGAACCGCCAGCGAGACGTCGTGGGGCGGCAGCATGGCCGCACCCTTCAGCCGCGCTGGATCCTCCTGGCAGAAGTCGTAGAGCCAGTTGTTGTAGGCGCGGCAGATGGCCTCGGCCAGGAGCGGGTCCATGTCGGGCACGGTCATGATGTGGAGACAGGCGGTGGGGAAAAGCACCGCCACGTCCAGGCCTTCGATGTCCATGGCCTCCAGCTGCGACTTGGCGTTGAAGCCCTGGTCCCGCGCGAAGCCGATCACGTCATCGCGCGTCGTGGATCCGCGCCGCATGCCGATCATGCGCGCGTCATTGGCCAGGGACGGGCTCTTGGCCCGCGGTTCCTTGCCGTCCACCAGCAGCAGGCTGAAATCGCCGCGACTGGGTACGTTGACGACCCGAGGCGCGTGCTGCTTGAAGGGCGCGTCGACGTATTTCTCCCAGAGGTCCGGCGGTTCCATGATGTGCATGTCGGAGTCGATGATCTTGAGTCCGTTCTTCATCGAGGTCTCCTTTCGGCGCTTTTCTGCCCAACCCGAATACCCTTGGTGGTTCCGTGAGTCAAGGTGCCTTTGACTACTCCGACGTAGGGCTCCTATATATGGGACCAGTACCGGGCAACCCGCAGCTTCGGCTGCGAAGGAGGATTGCATCCATGGCACAGGCCCTCGACGGCATCAGGATACTGGATCTGAGCAGCTATATCGCCGGCCCGTTCGCGGCCATGCTGTTGGCGGACATGGGGGCCGCGGTGGTGAAGATCGAGAACACCGACGGCGGCGACCCCTTTCGCAAGTGGGCTCAGGAGCCGCGCATGTACAGTCCGCTGTTCCGCAGCTACAACCGCAACAAGCGAAGCATGACCCTGAACCTGCGGGATCCGGACGGGAAGGATATCTTCCTCAAGATGGCGGCGGAGGCCGACGTCATCATCGAGAACTACAGGCCAGGGGTCATGGCCCGCTTGGAGCTGGGTTACGACCGGCTCAGGGACTTGAACCCGCGCCTCGTCTACTGCGGCATTTCGGCTTTCGGCCAGACCGGCCCGTATCGTGAGAGACCGGGATTCGATACCCTCGGACAGTGCCTCAGCGGCCTCCTGAGCCAGATTATCGATCCCAGGGCGCCGCAGCCGCCGGGCCTGGCCTTCTCGGACCACCTCGGCGGGCTGTTCGCCTGCTACGGCATCCTCATCGCGCTGATGGCGCGGGAGAAGACAGGCAAGGGACAGAAGGTGGAGACCTCCCTCATGGAGGCCTCCATGGCGTTTATCGGCCGCAGCATCACCCAGTACTTCGCCACCGGGGACGTTCCCGATGTGAAGAGCCGGGGCCGTTCGGCCGGAGTCTACGCGCTCCTGGCCGGCGACGGCCTGCCGTTCGTCATCCACCTGTCGCACCTGAACAAGTTCTTCGTGAGCATGGCCGAGGCCCTGGGACACCCGGAGTTGGCGGACGATCCCCGTTTCCGGGATCGCGAGGATCGACTGGTGAACTACGACGAGCTCAAGGCCCTTCTGCAGGAGATCGTCCAGACCAGGCCCCGGCAGCATTGGCTGGACGCGCTCGGCAAGCACGACGTGGCCCACGCCCCCATCAATCGCCTCGACGAGGTGTTCGAGGACGTCCAGGTAAAGCATCTCGACCGGATCATGGAGCTGGAACACCCGAAGCACGGCACGATCCATACGGTCAGGAGCGGAGTGAATCTCAGCGAGACGCCGTTCCGGTTGTCCGCGCTACCGCCGGAGTTGGGGGAACACACCGCGGAGATTCTCCAGGAACTGGGATTGAGCGAAGAACGAATCGAGCAGCTGACCGAAGCCGGGACGATCTAGCACCTGACGGTTCCGTTCCGGCACGAACCTCTTGACCGCTTTTTTCGTGGTGTGGTATGCGCGGACCAGTTTTCGTGATCAGCCCAGCCGGCCAACCAGGAAAGGAGGGCGAGATGCATTGGATCATGGCGCTCATCGTCTTCGGTGTACTCACGGGCGTGAACGGGGCTTTTGCGCAGGACAATCTCAAGGCTCTCTACGAGAAAGCCAAGAAGGAGGGTGAGGTGGTGCTTGCGGCGGGGTCGCCTCCCGTGGCGCTCAAGGCCCAGATCGAGGGTTTCAACAAACGCTTCCCGGGTATAAGGGTCAACCACATTCCATCGACGGGAGCCGACGCCACGACCAAGATCCTGGTCGAGACACGCGTGGGCATGTCCACCTACGAGGTGGCGCAGGCCACGACCGCAACGGGAGAGCGGGTGCTGGCCGCCGACCTGGTGTCGAGGTTCCCCTACCACGAATTCGGCATCGCCAAGGAGGAGGTCAGATTCGACCAACGGTTCCCGCCGTGGTTCGACTTGTCCTATGCGCTCGGGTTCAACACCAAGCTGGTTTCCAAGGACGAGGTGCCCAAGGACTGGGAAGGGCTGCTGGATCCGAAGTGGAAGGGCCGGAAGATCATCGCAGTGGGGAGAGGGTACCCGTTCGGAGACTTGACCTCGGTGTGGGGAATTGAAAAGGTGCTGGACTACGCCCGCAAGTTCAAGGCGCAGAACCCCATCATCCAGCCCCGTGGCGGACCCCAGACTCTCGAGGCCTTGGTGGCGGGACAGGCGCCGCTGGCGGTGATTCAGCTCGATCGCGTGCTTCGCGCAAAAATCAAGGATAAGGCGCCGGTGGATTTTGTTTGGCTCTCGCCCATCTCGGTGACGCGATTCTGGGCGTTCGCGGTAAAGAACGTCCGTCATCCCCACGCGGCCATGCTGCTGGCGGGTTATTTGGGTACGCCGGAAGCCGCGCAGCTCATGGAAAAGGCTTCCTTCCGCACCCAGTTCGGCCCCAAGTCCGGGACGGAACTCGCTCGCATGTTGCATGGCGCCGGCGTCCAGCTCGTCTGGACCGCGCCGACACTCAAGGATGTGGCCGATCTCAAGAAGTGGCGTGGGGCGGTCCGAAAGATCCTGGCGGGGCACTGACCGGTCGCGGGTCGCGACAGGCTCGCGGAAGCATGCCGCGAGCCCGAAAGGAGTCTTGAGGGATGGCACGAGACGGTTTCAAGATCTTCGATAGTGACATGCACGTTTTCGAGCCGCATGATCTCTATCTCAGGCACATGGATTCCAAGTGGGGCGACCGGATCCCCCGGGGAGAGCCGAGAACGCGCCACGGGCAGATCAGGTTCAACTACGGCGACGGCACCCCGGTGCGGTTGTCGGGGCTCACATCGCGGCCGAACGTGACCCCGGGCGAGGAAATGGTGGCGCATCGTTACGCCAGGCCTCTGGCCCGGAACTACGACGCGGTTTCCCAGGTGGAGGCCATGGACGAGGAGGGTCTGGACGTGGCGGTGTTGTTCCGCACCTTTCCGCTGCATTGCGACGACACCCTGGAGCCGGAGTTCGCCAACGCCCTGTGCCGCGCTTGGAACGACTGGTGCGCCGAGTTCTGCGCGGAAAACCCCGAAAGGCTCAAGGCATCGGCGCTGGTCACGCTCCACGACGTGGACATGGCGGTGGACGAGACGCGCCGTGCGGTGACCGAATTGGGGGCCGTCGGACTATGCCTGGTGCCCGAGCCGGCCAACGGCCGGCACATTCACGAGCGCTACTTCGACCCCTTGTGGCGCGAGGCGGAGCGCCTGAATGTCCCCATCTGCTTCCATCCCGCGGCTTCCCCGCGGATGGACCAGGTGGCGCAGCGGTTCAACGGGCTTCCCAACGAGGGGCTTCTGGTCAATTCGTACCGGAACCCCATCGAGCTCATGCTTGCCGTGGGAGCCTTTTGCGGCGGCGGGGTGCTGGAGCGGTTTCCGCGCCTCAAGGTGGCGTTCCTGGAGGGCAACTGCAGTTGGCTCCCGTGGGTGCTGTATCGCCTGGACGAGCGCTGGGAGTTGCGGCAGCATCTCTGTGACGAGCCGTTGTCGCTGAATCCCAGCGAATACTTCATGCGCCAGTGCGTGGTGGCCACAGACGTGGAAGAGGATCTCGTGGCGGACGTGGTCGAGAGGATTGGGGACGACAATATCGTGATCTCCACGGACTACCCGCACGCGGACTCGCGATGGCCTGAAGCCGTAGCCAGCTTTCTCAAGATCGACGGTCTCCGCGAGGCGGCGAAGCGCAAGATTTTTTGGGACAACAGCGCGAAGCTCTACAACCTGCAATAGACCGACAGGGGCGGGAAGGTTCTCGCCCCCGTCGTTCCTGAGTTCGACATGCGAGCGAGCGAACGGGATGTCTTCGGTTGGCTGACCCTGGCGGCGGTGGGATGGCTTGTCATCATCCCGCTGTTCCTCGTCATATTCTGCTCGCTTCAGCGGGATCCCCTGTTCGGGGTGAGCGCGCTTACCATCCAGCACTATGTCGACATCTACATCGATCCGGCCACCTACCAGTTGATCATGAACACGCTGGCGTTCGGGGCTGGCGCCATCCTGACCGGTTTCGCCTTCGCCATACCGCTGGCCTGGCTGGTGGAACGAACCAACGCACCCGGCCGGCACCTGATGTACGCCCTGATCCTCGTGCCCATGGCGCTTCCGCCGATGATTGCCGCTCTCGGGTGGGAGAGGTTGCTGGACCCCCGTATCGGCGTCATCAACCTGGTTCTACGGGCGTTGCTGGGACTGGAAGGCGAAGGGCCCCTCAACGTCTTCACCCTGTACGGGATGTCGTTCGTCATGGGCCTCTCCATGGTCCCCACCGTCTTTCTCATGCTCGTGCCCGTGCTCCGCAACATGGACCCGGCCTACGAGGAGGCGAGCATGATCGCCGGCGCCAGCCGCTTCATGACCCTTTGCCGAGTGACCTTCCCGTTGACCTATCCGGCGTTCTTTGCGGCTCTGATCTGGTTCTTCATCATTTCCGTCGAGGCCTTCGAGATCCCCGGCGTGATCGGGATGCAGGCAGGAATCCTGGTCTTCAGCACCAAGATCTTCTACGCGATTCATCCTCCGACAGGGGAGTTGCCGGAGTACGGAACGGCCAGCGCCCTGGCCATGGGCGTGCTGGTGCTGAGCGGGGTGCTGGTCTACCTGTACCTGAAGGTCCTGGGGGCAGGGGAGAAGTACACCACGGTCACGGGACGTGGATACCGGCCCGCCGTCATCGACCTTGGGCGAGCGAGGTACCTCGGCTCATTGTTCTTTTCCCTCTACCTGTCGCTGGCCGTGGTCTTCCCCTTGGTGGTTTTGGGTTGGGGCAGCCTGCTCACGTTCTATCAGCCGCCGTCTTGGGAACTCGTCTCGCAGCTCACGACGAAGCACTACTACAACGCCGTGACGAGCTACGGTGCCATAACCGCGTTCAAGAATACGGGGATGCTGGTGGTGTTGGCCGCCACGGGCACCGCGGTGCTCTCCGTCATAGCCGGCTGGATCATCGTCCGGTTCGGCGGCAGGATGGGTCGGGTTCTCAATCTGCTTACCTTCGCCCCCATCGCCATCCCATCGGTGATCATTGGAATGGCTCTGATCCTGGTGTACCTGTCGATCCCGATAGGGATCTACGGCACCATATGGGTCATCGTCATCGCGCACATCACGCGATTCATCTCCTATGGCTCACGCGCGGTGATCTCCGCCCAGGTCCAGGTGCACAAGGAACTCGAGGAAGCCTCCTACACGTGCGGCGGCTCCATGCTGGTGACCCTCCGCAAGGTGGTGGTGCCTATCGTCCTTCCGGCGCTGGTGAGCCTGTGGCTGTGGGTGGCTCTCCACAGCCTGCGGGAGCTTTCGTCGGCGGTGCTGCTCGCGACTCCCGGCAATCGGGTGGTGAGCACCATGATCTGGTTCGCCTGGCAGGAAGGGCAGGTTGGGGAGGCGTACGCCCTTTCGATCATCCTCATCGCCATATCTCTGGTCATCGCCTTCGCAGCCCGACGCCTCCTCACTTGGGGAGACCCGGTGGCGCTGCACTAGCTCGCCCCAAAATACAACACGGGAGACGAAAACAGGGGCGGGTCTCGGGACCCGCCCCTGTTTTACATCACCCGTCGGAACGAGGGTCAGACCGCCTTCTTGAGCGGCTGCTCCTCGAAGTGCTGCTTGACCTCCGCCAGCTTCATGACGTCGGCGTACTTGTGGTGCAGGTCGAACAGGTTGACCTTGTGGGAGATGATGCTGCGGTCGAAGACGCACTCCTCGACGATTGAGACGTGGTAGCCGTTGGAGTAGGCGTCCACCACGCTGGCCCGGACGCAGCCGCTGGTGCTCTCGCCGCACACGATGAGCGAGCTGATGCCGAGCCGGGTCAGGTGGGCGATGAGCGGCGTGCCGTAGAAGCCGCTGGCCCGTTCCTTGTAGATGATGATGTCGTCGGGCTCGGGCGCGAACGCCTCGAAGATCTCGTAGTCGTCCGCTTCTATCCCGGTAATCTGACGGTTGGTGGCGTGCACGGCGGCGGGCTGCACCTCCTTCCGCGTCTCGGTGGTGGTGTAGAAGATCGGCAGTCCTTGGGCGCGGGCGAGGGCGAAGAGCTCCTTGGTGGGCTCGATGGCGTCGTAGGCGTACACGCCGCAGGCGCTCTTGTGCTCCTTCACCACCTCGTGCACGGGCTGGGGGCCGCCCCGGTAGGCAAGGTTATAGAGATCGATGGCCAGGAGCGCCGGGCGTTCGCCGACGAAAATCTCCCTGCGGTAGGGCTTGTAGATATCCATGATCTCCTCGGTGACGAGGTCCTGCCAGCAATGATCTTCGAATTTGTCAACCATCGAGGGTCTCCCTTTCGAGTTTGATGAAGAGGTGATAGCCCCTGTCGGTCCACGGTGTCAACCTGAGGAGCCCGGTTCGCGAGAGGTGACCGATCATCACCGTGCCCGTGGGACGTCGGCCGCCTGTTCGCTTTCCCGCCGCGCAGCCGTTAGCCTGTCGTGCTCATGTGGTTCCTGCTGGCGCTCCTCGCCGCGCTGTTCCAGGTGCTTCGGAACATCTCCATGAAGCACCTGGGGCACGAGCTCGACGACATCATCAACGTGTGGGGGCGGTTCACCTTCCTGCTGCCGTTCGTGGCGCTGGCGTCGGCCTGGCACGGGATGCCGGTCCTGAAGGACGGGTTCTGGCTCTGCGTCATCGGCTTCGGCGTCACCCAGTCCATTGCCACCCTCAGCCTCTCCAAGGCCCTCAAGCTCTCGGGGATCGCCATCGTCACCTCGCTCTGGAAGGTCAGCCTGCTGTTCCTGGTGCTCTTCGCCTATGTGACGCTGGACGAAACCCCTTCGGCCGCGGGCCTGGCGGGCATATTGCTGAGCGCCGCCGGCGTCTATCTGCTCAACGTGCAGAAGAGCCACATCTCGATATGGGCGCCGCTACGTGAGTTGTTCGTGGACCGGGGGCTTCGCTTCACCCTGGCGGCGGCCTTCTTCTACGCGCCGTCGGTGGTGCTGATCAAGTTGCTGATCCTTCGTTCCGACGTCTACGTCGCCAACCTCGCGGGATACCTCGCCGCCTCCCTCATGGTGCTCCCTCTGGCGCTGCGCCACTCGGCCGCGCATTTCCACGCCATCCCGCGCCACGGGGGCGCGTTCACGGCCATGGGGCTGTGCGCCGCGTTGACGAGCATCTGTCACAGCCTGGCCTACGAGCTGACCCTCACCTCTTACGTCGAGGCAGTGAAGCAGACCGAGATTCTTTTCGCTCTGGCCGCGGGCTGGCTGGTGTTCAACGAGCGCGCGAGGGTGCGCGAAATTCTGCCGGGCAGCCTGACTATCATGGCCGGCATGGTTCTGTTGCGGCTGAGCTAGAAGTTTGTCCGAGTGGTCCCTAAGGGGTTGGCGCTTGGTCCCCGCCGGTCATGGCGACCTCGGTCCAGGTCCAGAGCGACCGTTCGCGGTACAGCGCCTCAACGTCCGCCGGCACCTCGACGCCGAGCTGTCGAAGGTGCAGCGCGATGGGCCGCAACGGCAGGCCCACCGCGGCGAGGTAGTCGCCGCGCATGCGCTCGATGAGCCGGTGGCCTTCGCCCTGGATGGAATAGGCGCCGGCCTTGTCCATGGATTCGCCCCGGGCGAGGTAATCGGCGATCTCGGCTTCGGTGGAGCGCCGCATGCGCACCTCGACGCGTTCCAGGTAGGTGTCCTCCCGTCCGGTGGCGGAGTCGATGAGCGCTACGCCGGTGAGGATGCGATGCGCCCGGCCGGAAAGGCGCCGCAGGATCGATCCAGCGTCGTCCGGATTCGAGGGCTTGCCGATCTTCTCGTTGTCGATGGCGATCAGGGTGTCGCCCCCTACCACCAGTGCGTCGGCCTCGCCGGCGGCTATCGACCGTGCCTTCCCCAGCGCCAGCTCCAGGGCCTCGGCCTCGGGCGTGAGGTCCTCGCGGGTGGTTTCCTGGAAGTCGGGATCGCGGACCTCGAAGGGAAGCCCGAGTAGGGACATGATGTCCCGCCGGCGCGGCGAGGTGGACGCCAGGATGATCCGCATGGCGGCTAGCGTCCTGCGCGGTCGGTCTGTGTGAGGAGGGACCGCGGAGCCCGCACTCAGTTCGCCCCGACGATGCGAGCCACTTCATCGGCGTTCATGGCCCGGACCAATCGCGCGCGCCACTGGGCGGCGCCGCGGAATCCCTTGCAGTACCAGGCCAGATGCTTGCGCATGGCGGGAAAGCGCCGTTCGCCCCACAGGCTCTCGAAATGGCGGCTGTGCTCCAGCAGCACCCGGGTGCGCTCCTCCTGGCCCACGTCGAGTGCCGCGCCGCCGGAGCCGGCGACTCCCGCCAGGGTATCCTTGGCCCACTGCTTGTCCCGAAAGACCCAGGGGTTTCCCATGGCGCCCCGCCCCAGGAGCACGCCGTCGACGCCCGTCTGCCGGATTCGTTCCACCGCGTCCGCCATGGACTTGAGATCCCCGTTCCCGAGGATCAGCGTCGGCAGGTCCCGGGCCAGCTCCACCGCGCGGTGGATCGCGTCCCAGTCCGCGAACCCCTTGTACATCTGCTTCAACGTCCGGCCATGCAGGGAGATGGCAACCGGCCGTTCGGCCAAGAGCACCGGTATCCATTCGTCCACTTCGACCTTGTCGTATCCGATCCGGGTCTTCACCGACAGCGGGATTACCTCGCGGGTGAGCGGTTGCACGCGTTCGCGGTTCATGTGGCGTACCCGGCACAGCACATCCGTCTCCAGCCCCAGGTCCTCCAGCCGCTGCCCCGCCGCCCAGTCCTCGATCCCCCGGCGTGCCGCCCGGATGATGGTCACCGCCAGCTCCGGGTTGAGGATGAGGCCGGCGCCGCATCCCTTGTTGGCCACGTTCTTGGCCGGGCATCCCATGTTGATGTCGAGGCCGTCGAACCCGAGCTCACAGACGATGTGGGCCACCCGGTAGAAGTCCTCCGGGGTCCGGCCGTAGATCTGGGCAAGGATGGGGCGCTCGTACTCCCCGTACGCGAAGTCCCGCACGAACCCGTCGGCGCCGCAGCAGATACCCTCGACGCTGGTGAACTCGGTCATGCACAGGTCCGGCCGTCCATACCGGGCCGCCACTAGGCGGAAAGAGGCGTCCGTCACGCCGTCCATCGGCGAGAGGCCGATGATGGGTTTGTCGATGCGATCCCAGAAATGCATGGCGAAAAAGGGGAGGGGTGCCCTCCGCAAGGGCGTCAGCCGGCGGCGCCCGCGTCGGCGCGCCGCACGATCATGGCGTCCAGCTCTTCCCTGAGGCGCGGCAGGATCTCGTCGTAGGGAAAGGCTCCCAGCGGCTCGCTGCCGCGCTTGAGGTTGACGAACTTCGGCCCGCACCACAGCCCCAGGTCGGCGTCGTCGGTTTCGCCGGGTCCGTTCACCCGGCATCCCATGACCGCGATGGTGATGGCGTGCTCGGCGGCGTAGGCGGTCATCTCCTTGACCTGCTGCGCCAGCTCCACGAAGTTCTCGTTCTCCACCCGGGAGCAGCTCGGACAGCTGATGATGTTCAGGCTGTCGCGGCCGTAGTCCACGACGCTACGCACACGGCCCTCCGCGATGTCTTCCAGGATCTCGCGTCCGGCGGCGATCTCCTCGGTTTTCCGCGGATTGGGGACCGTCAACGACACCCGTATGGTGTCGCCGATACCCCGGCTGATGAGCTGCTCGAAGGCGATGCGGGTCTTGATGATGCCGTCCGGCGGCAGCCCCGCCTCGGTGACGCCGAGGTGCAGCGGAATGTCCGGCCGCTGCGCCGCGAACCGCTTGTTGACCTCGATGACCTTGGCCGGGTCCGAGTCCTTGAGCGAGACGCAGTAGCGGGTGTAGCCCAGGCTGTCCAGCAGCTCGCAGTGTTCCCATGCGCTGGCGAGCATCGGCGAGATGGAGTCGTCCTCGGGAAACTTCTCCTGCTGGGCCGGATCCACCGAGCCGCAGTTCACTCCCACGCGCATGGCGCAGTCGTTGGCCGCCGCCACTTCTACCAGGAACCTGACCTTGTCCTGCCAGGGCTTCTGCTTCTCGTGGTGGTAGAGGTGGCCGGGGTTGTAGCGGATCTTGTCCACGTGGGGCGCCACCACGGCGGCGAGCCGGTAGTTCTCCTGCAGGTCCACGGAAAGGTTCGCCTCGGTGGCGTCCCGGATCTCCGCCAGCGCGGCCGCATCCCTTTTGCTGTCCACCGCGATGCGCACCACGTCGGCGCCGGCGCGAGCGAGGTCGTTGACCTGCTCCACGGTCGCTTCGACGTCCTGGGTGTGGGTCGCGCACATGCTTTGAACCGCGATGGGGTGGTTTCCCCCGATCACGGTGGAGCCGATGCGCACGGCGCGAGTGGGATTGCGCGGCAGTTCCACGAGTTACGCTCCTTGCGACACGAAATGCTATGATTTCAAAGCTAACGTGAAAGACTCCGTGAAGCAACACGATTTTCCCTCGCCGACGGCGCGACCGCCCGGTTTCTTCTTGATGGCGGGGAGTCCTTGGACTAAACTATCGGCAATGGTACGGAACCGACCGGTGCGATACCAGGGTCCCGCTCCGGTCAAGTGACACGAATGGATCACGCGCGTTTACGTTTCAGGCGCTGGTTCGCAGCCTTTGCGGTGGTTCTTTGGCTGCCTCCGGGCTTTGCGTCGGCTCAATCGGCTGCCGAGCCGGCACTCGCGGTCCTTTCCCCCGACCGCCAACAGTCGGCGATCGGAAAGGAGATCCTGGAAAGGCTCACCAACGGCCACTACACGCGCATCAAGTTGAACGATCAGGCCTCGGGCAGGATCTTCAACGAATACCTCCGCACCCTTGACCGCACGCGCAGCTATTTCCTGGCCGCCGATGTCGCGGAGTTCGAACCCTTGAGGGAACGGTTCGACGACCTGCTCAAGGTTGGAGAACTGAAACCCGCCTTCAACATCTTCAACCGCTACCGCCGGCGGGTGGCCGAACGATTCCGGTTCGTGATTCGCGTCCTCGACGAGGAGTTCGACACCCTTGACTTCGGGAAGGAGGAGAGTCTCGCGCGGCAGAATGCCACCTGGGCCGCGTCCGTAACCGAGCTGAGGGGGCGTTGGCACAGGCAGGTCAAGGGCGACGTGTTGAACGGCCTGTTGGCGGGAACCGAGCGGGGAGAGCTCCGGACCGCGCTTAGGCGGCGCTACGACAACCAGTTGAAGCGGCTCGCCCAGAGCAACCAGACCGACGTATTCCGCGTGTACATGAACTCGTTCCTGCGGGCCATCGATCCACATACGGCTTATTCTCCGCCTCATCAGAGCGAAAACTTCAACATTCACATGAGCCTGTCGCTGGAGGGCATCGGCGCCGTGCTGCAGGCCGACGGCGAGAGCGTCAAGGTGGTGCGGCTGGTTCCGGGGGGACCCGCCGACAAGGCCGGCGACCTGCAACCCGGGGATCGCATCGTCGGCGTCGCTCAGGGCGAGGAAGGGGAGATGGTAGACATCCTGGGGATGCGCCTGGACGAGGTCGTAAGCCTGATCCGCGGACCCAAGGAGACCACCGTCCGTCTGGACATCATCCCCAACGTGGGCGCGACGGGGGAGCGCAGGATCATCCGGATCGTCCGCAACAAGGTGGACCTGAAGGAACAGCAGGCCAGCAGCAGGATTCTGGATGTCAAGGTCTCGGGGCGCACCCAGAAGATCGGGGTCATCCGGCTGCCGACGTTCTACGTGGATTTCGCCGCTCTTCGTGCCGGCGACCGCAACTACAAGAGCACCACCGGAGACGTGAGACGGCTGATCTCGGAGCTCAAGGATGCCGGGGTCGGCGGGATCGTCATCGATCTGCGCGACAACGGCGGCGGCGCGCTTCAGGAGGCCATCTCGCTTGTCGGCCTGTTCATCAGGAAGGGCCCGGTGGTGCAGGTCCGCGACGGCCGCGGGATCATTCGCGTTCATTCGGATCCGGATCCGGGCATCGTCTACCGCGGGCCCTTGGCCGTCCTGGTGAACCGTCTCAGCGCGTCGGCTTCGGAAATCTTCGCGGGAGCGCTTCAGGACTACGGCAGGGGTCTGGTGCTGGGTGGACAGACCTTCGGCAAGGGGACGGTGCAGACCCTGATCCCGATCCGTGGGGGTCGCCAGGGTCAACTGAAGCTCACCCAGGCCAAGTTCTACCGTATCTCCGGGGACAGCACGCAGCATCGCGGCGTGATTCCCGACATCGAGCTTCCGGGCGTCATCGACAAGACGGAAGTGGGGGAGAGCTCTCTCGACAATGCGCTGGCATGGGACTCCATTGACAAGGCCAGATACGACCGGGCCGGAGAGACTACGTCATACGTCGATGCGCTGGCGGTGCGGCACCATCGGCGCGCGAGCCTGGACCCGGACTTCGTCCACCTGAAGGCGCGCATTGCCCGTCTCGAACGGGGGCGGCGGGAAACCGCCATCTCGCTGAGCGAGAAGACGAGGAGGGAGAGACAGAAGGGCGACGAGCGCCGGGAGCTGAAGAGCGAGAACACCCGCCGTGTGGCCAGGGGCGAAAAACCCTTCGCGAGCTTCGCCGAGCTGGAGGCCCACAACGAGAAGAAGACCGCCTCCGCCGCATCGCAGGACGATCCGCTGCTCGACGAAGCCGCCAACATCCTGGCGGATCTTGTGGACCTGAAGAGGACCGCGGCCGCCACCCCATCCACGCAGACGGGAAGCTAGTGTCCTGTCCGGTTGCGGGCTATTCGCCGCCGTTGACGTCCAACACCGAGCCGTTGACGAACGAAGCCGCGTCGGAGGCCAGGAACAGCACCGCGCCGGCCACCTCGTCGGCCTTGCCGTGCCGCCCGAGCGCGATGTTCTCAAGCCCTTCCGACTCCATGCGCGCGAGGCTCGTCCCTCCCGGCCGCGGGGTATCGATGATTCCCGGCGCCACCGCGTTCACCCGCACCTCCGGCCCCCACTGGTTGGCCATATGAAAGGTCAGGTTCATGACCGCGGCCTTGGACGTGCCGTAGGCGGCCATGTTCGGACGCTCGTGCTTGGTGGAGCGGCCGGAGATGGAGCCGATGTTGACGATGGCGCCCTTGCCGCGTTCCTTCATGTGCGGCACCACTGTCTTGGAGCAGAGGAACGCCGTCTTGGCGTTGACGTCATAGACCCCCATGAAGTCCTCGGGCGAGAGCTCCAGCAGCGTTCCACGCTGGAACGCCGGCATCTCCGGGTTGCGGCTGTAGGAACCTCCGGCGACGTTCAGGAGGGCGTCGACGCGGCCGAACCGTTCCAGGGTGGCGGCGACCATCTCCTTGACCTGGTCTTCTTCGCTGACGTCCACCGCCAGCCCGGCGGCCTGGACGCCCAGGGCTTCGATCTCCTGGACCACCGGCGGTATGGACTCAGCCGGGAGCGAGGCGATCATGACATTGGAGCCGGCATTGGCGAAAGCCAGCGCGCAGGCGCGGCCGATGCCGCCGCTACCGCCAGTGATGATGGTGGTGCGTCCTTCCAGAGAAAAGCGTGACAGGTCCATGGGTGTTTCCTTCCGTCAATCGGGTAGTGCTGGATTATCTTCCGTTCGTCCTGAGCGTAGCGGAGCGAAGTCGAAGGACCCCAAGGTCTCCTCAACCTTCCCACAGGTGGCTGAACTGTACGGCCACCACATCCTCGTAGGCCACCGGTGCGGCCAGCAGGCCGATATCCTGCGCGAAGCGGTTCATGCTCTCCACCACCGGTTCGGGAATCCGCGGATCGTAGTAGGGGACGTCGCGTTCGATGAGGGTTGCGATGAGCCCGGCCTCATGGGGCGGGTACAGCGCCTTGCCCACCTCCGCCGCCCGCTGCGGGTTCTCCGCAAGCGCCCGTTGGGTCTTGACCAGCGCCCGCACCGCGGCCGCCGCCGCGTCGGGGTCGTCGGCGATCACCCGGTCCGAGGTGATCAGCGCGGGGAACGTGTAGCCACGGGCTTCGGCCGGCCCTTCGCCGCGCCGTATGTCGAGAATGATGGTGCCGGCGCCTTGCAGGACCGCCACCTCCGCGCCCATGCCGTTGGCCCAGAAACCGTCGATGGCGCCCTCGGAGAGGGCCTTGGCCGCGGTTACGCCGAAGGAGACGCCGGGCGCGGTAGCCCCGGGCACCGGTGCGATCTGGATGTTGTCTGCCTCGGGGTCCAGGCCGGCGGCCGCCAGCATCCGCTTGAGCCCCAGATCGACCCCCGGCGCGGCGCCGATGCGGAGCCCCCTGACGGCCTCGACGTCGCCCCGCTTGGCCCCCAGGTCCGACCGCAGCACGAGAAACCAGTACATGTGCTGGGCCAGCGCGGCCAACAGCTTGGCGCCCTTCCAGTCCGGGAACCTGGTGAGGGTGGCGTGGGACGAGGCGGCCACGAAGTCCAGCTTGTGGTCCCTCAGGGCCTCGAAGGTCGCCGGCACCGGAAAGATGGGCTCCAGCTCCATGTCCAGCCCCTCGGCCTTGAAGAAACCCAGCTCCACCGCGGCAATGGCGGGAAAGTACGAGTTCGAGACGAAGTCCGGCAGTCCTATGCGCATAAGAGTCCTTTCGTGTAGTCGGTGGGTCCGCGTCAGGATGTACCCGATTCGTTACGCCGATGCAAAAACGCGTCCAGCCGACTGTCCCGTGCACGGCGTGCCGGGGGCAAACCCGCCCGCGCCCGGGCCGTTGCAAAGCCTCAGCTCCAGTAGGTGGTGCGGTCCACCGGGATCGCGTCGAGAACCTCGCGCGGCAGGTAGTCTTCCGGTCGGACCCGCCTCAGCGCCTCTTCGGGACACTTGGACACGGGCGAGAAGGGCCTGTCCAACGGCCGCGTGGCATCGACGATCATGGCCGAGGTGCGGATGCCCTCGTCCATGGAAGGGTCGATCAGGGGGCCGCGCATGAGGTCGGTGATGAGCGACACCTGCCGGTGCGGCTGGACCCGCGTAGCCAGGGCCCACAGGATCTCGGTGGGATTGTAGACGTCGATGTCGTCGTCGAAGATGAACACGTGCTTGCACTGGTCGAAGCTCAACGCCGCGGCCGCCGCGCGCCCCGGGTCTCCCTCCGACATCTTCTTCATGGCGATGAACACGTTCATCAGCGCGTGCCGGCCGTTCTTGCACACCGCCGTCACCCCGGGCACGGCCTCGCGGCAGCGGCGCAGGTAGGCGCCCTCGCGCGCCAGGTCCATCCAGGGCTTGTCGCCGTCCGGAGTGATGACCGACTGGTGGATGGCGTCCCGGCGGCGGGTGACGGCGCGTACCTCCAGCGC
Organism: Candidatus Binatia bacterium; assembly: GCA_022827045.1. The sequence goes on along the minus strand of JAJDTQ010000248.1, from coordinate 2,918 downwards.
CGCCGCCTGCCGGAAACCCTGGGGGCCGACGTATCCGTGGACCTCTCCGAACGGGCCCTCCACCACGCGCTTCCCGGGAATCAGCACCCCCTCGATGACGATCTCGGCGTCCGCCGGCACCATCAGCCGCTCGCCGAAGGTCTCCGATGGCGTCAGCCGCAGCGGCTCTTGCAGATAGCCGCCGATAATTTCGAGCTCGTCGGCCTCGAAAGGCCCGCGGTAACAGGCGCCGATGTTGAACGCCGGATGGTGCCCGGTGACCGCCGCCACCGGGCATTCCTCGCTGTTGTCCTCGTAGTCCCGGAAGATGCGCCACATGTGCTGGAGCGACAGGTAGAAGCCGGTGTGGTTGCGGTCCTTCACCTCCATGCGGTGGTAGGAGACGTTGTAGACGCCGGTCTTCCGGTCCCGGCCCAGGCTGGGCATGTCGATGTAGGGGCCTCCGTCCAGGGCGTGATGCCGCATCACCGGAAGCTCGAAAAGGTCCACCTCCGCGCCCCGCTGGACGACTTCCTTGACAGGCGCCTGGCTCCGGTCCACCACCGTTGGCGCGATGGGGCTGGCCTCGCGCTTCAGGCATTCCAGCGCCAGCTCCGCCCGGTTCGTCTCCGGCGGCACTCCGAGGGCGGTCTGGAACTTGCCCATGGAGACTTCGCAGTTCATGGCGAGGCGGATCTCGGAGGTGTTGCCGTGGAGGTCGCTGGGGCGCTCGAAGAGCAGCACCGGGAACTGTTTCCGGTCCGCGAGCTGCGTGACGAGGGCGGAGACGTCGTGGCGCGCCGGGTTCACCGGGCGCGTGACGTGGACCACCTCCCCGGGCCGCTGGCGTCCCAGGTCGTCGAGGAAGGTGCGTAGACTCTTGGCCATGAGCGTGCCGGCCGGGCTTTCGGCGGCGTGACGGCTTCAGTAGACGATGTCGCCGCCGTCGATGACCAGGGTCTGGCCGGTGACGAAATCGCTGTCGGATGAGGCCAGATAGAGCACCGCACCGGTGAGGTCCCCGGGCACCTGCCGGCGCTTGATCGACCTGGCTTCGACGCGGCTTGCCGAGATCTCGGCAGGTACGGTCTGGCCGTCGTGCTCCACCAGGCCGGGGGCGATGGCGTTGACGTTGATGCGGTCTCCTCCAAGCTCCCGCGCCATGGAGCGGGTCATGCCGATCAGCGCGGCCTTGGATGCCACGTAGTGAAGAAAGTTCGGCGTGCCGGCCATGACCGTGTTGGAGGAGATGTTGATGATTCTGCCGCCGCCCCGCTCACGCATGGCGGGAAGCACGGCCTTGGCGCACAGAAACACGCCCTTGATGTTGACGGCCGTGACGCGGTCCCATTCCTCGGCGGAGATCTCATGGAACGGCCGCCGGTTGATGCTTACATAGATGGCGGCGTTGTTCACCAGGATGTCGATGCCTCCAAAGGCGTCGACGGCGGTCCGCGCCATGCGCAGGGTGTCATCCTCCCGGGAGACGTCGACCTCGACAGCCACGGCCTGTCCGCCGGCCTGGTTGATGTCCACGGCGGTGGTGGTGCCGTCCAGAACGTCCGCGATGACCACGCGGGCACCTTCCGCCGCCAGGGTCCTGGCATAGACCGCTCCGATGTTGCGCGCGCCGCCGGTTACGATGGCGACTTTGTCATCAAGTCGTCCCATGCGTTGGTTCCCGCACCCTAGGCCCTCACCCGGCCTTCGGCCACCCTCTCCCAGAGGGAGAAGGGGTTGTATTTGATTACTCGGACAGGCTCCTAGCCCGCCGCGCTGGCGTCCGCTGCCGCAGCCCGCTCGTTCATCTCCCGAAGCTGCCGCCTGAGGTCCAGTGGCTCCCACCACAGCTTCAGCCCCAGGTCCCGGGCGATGGTCTGGGCCGCGTTGTATCCCGGTGCGCCGGTGATGTTTCCGCCGGGATGGCACGAGGAGCCGCACAGGTAGAGCCCGGAAACGGGCGTCCGGTACTGTCCCCAGCCGGGGAAGGGGCGGTTCTCCAGCGCCTGGTCGCCCGTGTATTCACCTACCATCCAGTCGCCTTCGTACATGTTGCGGTCGTGGCGCTCGATGTCCAGCGGCGTGGTGGAGTCGCGTGATAGGATGTTGTCGTCGGTGAGGTTCGGCGCGTATTGGCGCCATACGCCCAGTTGCCGCTCGAACCACTCGCCCCGGACCTTGTCCCAGTTGAGTGGATTGCCCCGCAGGTTGTACGGCGAGAGCTGCCACATGAAGGCGGTGGCCTTGCCGGGCGGGGCCTGGGTCGGGTCGTGATGAGAGGGCGTGGCGCCGTTCATGAAGGGCTTGCGCGGCAACTGGCCGGTGCGGCAGTCCTCGAACAGGTTGCGCAACTCCTGGTAGGTCTCCAGCCCGACGATGTGCATGAAGCTGTCGGTCACCTCCGGGTGCTCGTCCTCGGTGATGTAGCGGGGCCGCTCGTTCAGGGCCAGGTTGGTGGCGAAGATCGGGGTGGTCTTGGAGAACTTGAACGCCGCCGCCTTGGCGCTGAACTCCGGTTCGAGGTTCTCCGATCCCACGAGCTTGATGAAGGTCTCCACCGGGTTGACGTTGGAGGCGACGAAGCGTTTCGCGTGCACCACCGTGCCGTCCTCCAGCACCACGGCGGTGGCGCGGCCCCCATCCACCAGGATGCGCTCGACGCCGACGGCCTCGATGTAGTCCACCCTGTTGTGCGAGAGCATGTGCGCGAGGTTGTCACCCAGGGCGTGGGAGGTGCCGCGGCAGAGCTGCGGGTTGACTCCCCAGGCGATCATGGCCGGCACCAGGTATCCCGTGTTGGGCGCGTCCAACTCGTAGCCGCGCATCACCGCCAGGAAGCCGATGAACGCGCGCACCCGGGTGTGCTCGAAGTGCTCCAGGATGAACTGCTCCGGCGTGGTATCGAAGTAGCGCAGGTACTCCCGGCCCTCCGGCAATCC
>JAJDTQ010000226.1 GCA_022827045.1 Candidatus Binatia bacterium | reverse complement strand
TGCCATCGAGATAAAGCGCTCGGCTCAAATCCAACCCAGGGACACGAGGGCGCTCAGGGAATTCAAGAAGGACTATCCTCCGGCCAAATGCTTCGTCTTCTACGGTGGACCGAGCACCTTGTACATGGACGACGTCACCGTCCTGCCCATCGAGCACGCGTTGCGAAATCTTTGTGACATCCTGGGCGATGCCTCGCAGGGGCCGATGCCGAGGGACAGGCATGATCTGGACGGTGGATAGGGCGGCTTTCGGCGGCGGCCCTGGGCGGTAGAGCACCAGACCGTGTCTCTTTGATGATCCGATCATCGAATTGACACGATTCATATTCCTTGGCAAAATTGCGGCATGTTGCGCCGCCATTTGACCGAAGCGCTGAGGGATGCGGCCACATCCTATCCGGTCGTGACTCTCACGGGTCCCCGACAGTCCGGGAAGACGACCCTGGTTCAGGCGCTGTTTGCGGACCACCGCTACCTGTCGCTCGAGGCGCCGGACTTACGGGCCCGAGCCATCGAAGACCCGCGCAGCCTCCTCGCCCAGGGCGACAGGTTGATCCTGGACGAGGTACAACGCGCGCCCGAGTTGCTGTCCTACATTCAGGGGCTCGTGGACGCCGACCCCCGGCCAGGTCGTTTCATCCTGACGGGTTCCCAGAACCTGCTGTTGATGGAAGCCGTATCCCAGACTCTGGCGGGGCGCACGGCGTTTCTCCGCTTGTACCCGCTGTCGCTTGCGGAGTTGTCGGAGGGGGAACCCCTTGACCCGCTGAACCTCGACCATGCCGACGCGGCCGTGACGGCAAGCCGTCTACCCCACAGGACGCTCTGGGCCACGCTGGTCGAAAGCTTCTATCCGCGCATCCACGACCGGGGCATTCCCGCGAGCGAGTGGCTGGCGGACTATTTTCGTGCCTACGTGGAACGCGACGTCCGTGAAGTCATGCAGATTTCGGACGCCAGGAGCTTCGAACGTTTCGTCCGTCTGGCGGCCGCACACACGGCAACGGAGTTGAACCTCGCCTCGCTTGCCGGCGACGTCGGCGTCACGCAGCAGACCGCCCGGCGTTGGCTGACGGCTCTTGAGATCGGATATCTGGCCACGACCCTCCCGCCCCATCACGCGAACTACCGCAAACGCCTGCGCAGACGCCCCAGGCTGCATTTTCTCGACACGGGGCTCGTCTGCTACCTGCTCGACATCCGCGACGCCGAGACACTGGAGCGCCACCCGCTACGAGGCGCCGTGTTCGAGTCCTTCGTGGTCTCGGAGTTGGTCAAGAGCTTCGCTGCCATCCGCCGCGACCCGCCCCTCTACTTCTGGCGGGATGCCACCGGCCACGAGATCGACGTCCTCATCGATGCCGGCGGCCGGATTGTCCCGGTGGAGGTGAAATCGGGCCGGACGGTAGCCGCCGACGCCGTCGACACCCTCGCCTGGTGGACATCGATTCCGTCCAATCCGAACCGTGGCGGCGTCCTGGTCCACGGGGGAGAGGAGAGCTTCGACTTCAAGGGATTCAGGGTACTGCCGTGGTTCCTTGGCTGAGGGTGAGTTTCGTCACGACAACGGGGAGGGTCAGGTGACGTAACCCCATTTACGAAAGGTGGCGCGGAGCGTCGTATCGTCCCGGAAGGCTTGGTAGTAGATGTACTCGGGGGCTAGGTCGGTACCGTTGGGCCAGACGATGGTCTGTAGTTCTTCGTCCACTCGAAGCTGTTTGAATACCTCCGGATCCGTCAGCAACTCGAAAGCCGGCCCGGTGAGGGCCTCCGAAAGATCTGCTACGCCTTCGCGGCCGTCATCGAAGCACACCCTTACGCGAAAGCCGTCGAGCGGTGTAGCCTTTGTGACATGAAGGAACATCGAGTCACTCCAGTGGGTCGATAGGATTCGGAGACTGCAGGCGGCCAATTCTTGGCTTACCTCGGATGTCGTCAAGTCCTTTTCTTGTTGCCAGGGTATGCCGGCGCTGATCAACGTGCAAGGATGCGGAGCAGAAGGTAGACGCCGACGACGAGAAGCACCCCGATCACCGTAGCCGTGGTCAGGTGACGCTCGATGAGTCCACGCACTGCCGGCCCAAAATACCAGAGGAGTGTGGCCTCGACATAGAAGCGGAAACCGCGGGAGAGCAGCGACGCCAGCACGAAAACCCCGATGTCGAGCCGGGCGACACCGCACGCGACGGCGACCAGTTTGTAGGGCAGGGGAGTGAGGGCCCCGGCAACCACGATCCAGGCGCCCCATTCCCGCTGGTAGGCCTCGAACACGTGGAGCCCTCCTTCATATCCCCAGAGGCTCAGCAGAGGTTCACCCACCGCTTCGTAGAGAAAGTAGCCGATGGCATACCCGGCAAGGCCGCCGGCGGTCGATGACAGGGTAGAGACCGTGGCGAAGCCCCAGGCCTTGGCGCGCCGCGCCAGCACCATGGGGATGAGAAGCAGATCCGGCGGCACCGGCAGGATCAGGCTCTGAAGAAAACATACCGCCACCAGCGCCCACACGGCGTGCCGCGTCCCGGCGCTACGGAGCGTCCGGTCGTAGAGCCGTTGGAGCGCCCGGGACTCGGCGCCCCGTGTATTCGAGTCTTCGTTCCCCGGCATGCCCTGTCTCCCCCGGCCCTGGCGACAAACGCGCCCGTGCTTGAACTTCGTGAGATAGGGGTTTATATCAGGGTCGTAGAATAAGGTCTTAAAATAGGTCTATCTTGGAGGTGCCCATGTTGCAAGCCAAGTTCAGTCTGGAAGAATCGCAAATACAGTTTCTCGCGGAGTTCAAGCGGCACGGTTTCAAGGACAAAAGCGCTGTCGTGCGGAACGCCCTGGACCGTTTTCGCAAGGAATTGACCCAGCAACGTCTGCGCGAATCGGCTGATATCTATGCCGAAGTCTATGCGAATGACGCTGAAACACAAGAATGGACCGACGCGGCCCTTGAGGAGTGGCCGACTTGAGCAGGTTGACGCGAGGAATGGTCATTGACGTCGATCTCAACCCCACCAAGGGGTCGGAGACGGGGAAGGTAAGGTCTTGCGTCATTGTGACCAACGATACGTACAACGCGCGCGTCCCGGTCATACAGGTAGTGCCGCTGACCGCATGGAATGAGCGAAAGTCCCGTATCGTAACCAACGTGGAGGTCGTGCCGTCGTCGCGAAATGGACTGACCAGGCGGTCGGTGGCGGACTGTCTGCAGACCCGGCCGGTGGATCACCGTGCCCGATTGGTCAGGGTACGTGGCGAGTTGGAAGACGAAGACTTGGCCAGGATTGATGACGCCTTGCGAATCGTTTTCGACTTGGTGCCTGGCGTCCTGTCCGGCTGAATCGTCACAGGATCTTGTACCCCTTGCCCAGCACCACCCGCATCAGCCCGTCGATGTGGGTTACCTCCGGGTCGAACTCGATGACGGCGACCTGCCGCTCCACGGAGAAGTCCACCTCGGTCACGCCGGGTGAGCTCCCGAAGGCTTCGGTCAGTTCCGCGACCGCCGTGTCGTTCAGTTCTTCGATGGAGATGATGGCCGTTTTGGTATTCATGTGGCGGCTCCGGTCTCGCCGGCTGTGGCCTTGCCCGAGTCCAACAACCGCTTGATCTCCCGGCCCGCGCGTTCGGCGTCCGCCTCCGGTATGTACATCTCGAAGGCGGCAAAGAGCTGGCGCTCCTCGCTACGGATGTGCTGCTCCAGCAGGTCGCCGAAGTCGAAGAGGAACTTCCGCCTGCCTGCCGCATCGCCGGCCCGGGCGACCATTGCGCGGAATCGTTCGTGCTCCCTCTCAAGCCGGGCAACCAGCTCGCCGCAGTCCTTGTGGGCCGCCATCAGCGGGAAGAGGATCGTTTCTTCGGCCTCGAAATGAGCGGTCAGGTTCTCGTTGAAGAACCGCGATGCCTCGGCGGCGCACGCCTCCGTGGCCGCGGGCTCGCCGGGGTTGAGCTGCCCGAGGGCGTGCTTGCGGCAGCGCAGGGCCAGCGCCAGTCCATGGTGGTGGTCGTGGGACAGGGGTATCAGGGCGGGGTGTCGCTTGGCCATGGGGTTCGACGCAAATTGACGGTGTCGGGGCTATGGGCTACTCTTTCGGCCCATGATCATCTTGGAGGTTGATATATGGCGGACGACATGATCGTCAAACGCGAAGTCGTCATGGAGGCCGACGCCGAGATGCTGGAGCGGCAGCAGAAGCGCGGCGAGGCGCGCGGCTTCACGGTGATGTGCGACGAGGGCGGGCGCATCGGCGGCGACAACACGGCGCCTCCGCCGATGGCGTACTTCGCGCTTTCCATCGGATTCTGACTGCTCACCCAGCTTTCCCGGTACGGGGAAATGATGAAGGTGAAGATCGACAAGGCGCGCGTGCACGTGACCGCGCGCTTCAGGAACGAGGGCTCGGTGCTGCGGGAGACGGTGCAGGCGGAGGGGGTCGGCGTCGAGACGAAGCTCGACGTGGAGTCCGACGAGCCTCCGGAGCGGGTGGCCGCGGTGATCCGCAACTCGGAGCAGGGTTGCTACATCATGCAGACGGTCAGGAATCCGACGCCGGTGGAAACACGGGTGACGCTCAACGGAGCGGATTTCGACACCAGCAGGAAGTAGCTGACGATAATCGGCCCAAGTACAGGATCGATTCTGCGTACGGGAAGGCGCTATGCAGGGTTTTCAGGAAGGAACGGAAACGCTGGTCTTCGACGTCGACCAGTCCGAGTTCGAGGCGCGAGTGCTGGAGCGCTCCCGGGAGACGCCCGTGGCGGTGGACTTCTGGGCGCCGTGGTGCGGGCCGTGCCGTGTCCTGGGGCCGGTGCTTGAAGGGCTCGCCGAGGAATACGGCGGCAAATTCCTTTTGGCCAAGGTCAACGTGGACGAGAACCAGGAGCTGGCCGCCGGCTTCGGCATACAGGGAATCCCGGCCGTCAAGGTGTTCAAGGACGGCGCGCTGGCCGCGGAGTTCACCGGCGCGCTGCCCGAAGCCGGCGTGCGCGAGATCCTCGACCGCGTGGTCCCCTCGCCCGAGGATGAGCTCGCGCTGGAGGCCGGCCGGTTGTGGGCCGCGGGCGAGACCGAAAAGGCGTTGGAGATCTTCGAGCAGGTCCTGGAGGAGTCGCCGCACCATGCGGGGGCACTACTTGGACTGGGCCGCGGGCTCCTGGAGACCGACGCCGAGCGCGCCCTCGCGCTGCTGGAGAGGGTCCCCCCGGGCGGTCCGGAACGCAACGAGGCCGACCGGCTGGTCGCCCGCCACGGGCTGAGCGCGGGTGACGGCGCGGACGTGGAGTCCCTGCGGCGGGAGCTGGATTCGGCCCCGGACCGCATCGACCTGCGTTTCCGTCTGGCTCAGGCGCTGGCCGCGGAAGAGCGCTACGAAGCCGCTCTCGAGGAGTTCCTGGCGGTGCTGAAGCAGGACCGCGGCTTCGAGGACGACGGCGCGCGCAAGGCCATGGTGCAGATCTTCGAGGTCCTGGGGCGCGGCGAGCTGGCCGACCGGTTCCGGTCGGAGATGGCCAAGGTCCTTTTCAGCTGACGGCGGCCTCTCTCGACGCCACCGCCGTGGCATCCAGCCGCGCCCGCAGACGCGGGTAGAACTTGAGCGGGTTCTCGAACAGGATCTTTTGCTTCAGCTCGTCGCTCATGTCCTTCCGGCCCAGCAGGTGCGGGATGTCCTCGCTGAAGTCCCGCTGATCCCTTTCATGGGGGTAGTCCGAGGCCCACAGGAGGGTGTGCTCCGGCACCAGCCGCGCGGTCTCGGGCAGCAGCGTCTCCTCGACCTCGGCGGCGAAGTAGATGTTGCCTTCCCGGAAGTATTCACTGGGCTTGCGCTTGCAGTTGGGCGAATAGTGCCCCTTGCGCTCGTACTCCTCGTCCAGCCGGTCCATCATGTAGGGGACCCAGCCCGCGCCGCATTCCAGCACGCCGAAGCGCAGCCTGGGGAACATTTCGAATACGCCTTCGCAGATCATCGCCACGAGTTGCCGGAACTGCGCGAACGGGTGCTCCAGGGTGTGGGCCACCATGAAGTTCCGGGTGTCGTCGATGCCCAGGTCGGGAAAGCTCATGCCGCCGTGGGGCGACACCGGTACGTCCAGCCTTTGCGCCTCCTCCCACAAGGGGTGGAAGTCGGGTCCGCTGAAGAGCTTCCCGCCCGGCGTGGCCGAGGGCAGGACCGCGCCCACCATCCCCAGCTCCTCGACGCTGCGGCGCAGCTCCTTGACCGCCTCGTCGATGTCCTGGATGGGCAGCAGCGCCACGCCCACCAGGCGCGGGCTTACCCGCATGAAGCGGTCGTGCAGCCAGTCGTTGTAGGCCCGCGCCATGGTGATGGCCCATTCGTGGTCGCGGATCGCGGCGTGGGTCAAGCCCTGGGTCGGGTACAGCACGGTGAGCTCGATGCCGTTCTTGTCGAGGAAGTCGAGCCAATGCTGCGCGTTGGGGCCGGTGCCGGCGCCGACCCAGCCGCCCGGCTGCCTCAACGAGCGCAGGTAGCCGTCCATGGTGAGGCCCGGCCAGAAACCGTAGGACCGGTGCCATTCCAGCTCGGCGTACGGGCCGCCGATGTAGTCGCGCAGCTCGTCGTCGAGCTCCATCACGTGCCCGTCGGCGTCGATGATTCGTTGTTGGGACATGGCTTCTTCCTCTCGCTGAAGAGTATGTACGGCCCCGTGAATCCTAGCCCGGAACCCTTGTCCGGGCAAGCCGGCGCGGACC
>JAJDTQ010000253.1 GCA_022827045.1 Candidatus Binatia bacterium | reverse complement strand
GTACCGCGTCACCAAGGGGCAGCAGCCCACCCACGGCAAGGTGGTGCAGGCGTTCAAGCGGCTCAAGGCCCACAAGGTGCCCTGTGACGTGCTGTGCGTTGTGCACGCCGGCAACGTCGGCCATCCCACCACCGTGTACCGCTACTTCAAGAGCCTTGGCGCGGACCACCAGCAGTTCATTCCGCTGGTGGAGCGGAGGCCCTGGACCGCGGCGGTGGGTCCCCGCAGCGTGCCGGCGGAGGCCTTCGGCACCTTCCTGTGCGCCATCTTCGACGAGTGGATCCGCAATGACGTGGGCCGGGTGACCATCCAGATCTTCGACGAGGCCGCACGCACCGGCCTGGGCATCGAGCACGCGCTGTGCATCTTCCGGGAGACCTGCGGCGACGTGCCGGTGGTGGAGCACAACGGCGACTTCTATTCCTGCGACCACTACGTGGACCCGGACTACCGCCTCGGCAACATTCGCGATACCTCCCTGGCGCGCATGATCGACAGCGACGCCCAGCGGCAGTTCGGCCGCGACAAGTGGACCTCGCTGCCGCGCTACTGCCGAGAGTGCGAGGTGCGCGCCCAGTGCAACGGCGGGTGCCCCAAGGACCGGTTCATCAAGACCCCGGACGGCGAGGACGGCCTCAACTACCTCTGCGCCGGCTACAAGAAGTTCTTCATCCACAGCCGCGAGCACCTGAGCACCATGGCCGGCCTGTGGCAGGCCGGCGAGCCCATCGAGAACGTCATGCGCCTGGTGCGCGAAGCGGACGCCGCCGTCCGCCCCGCTGCCGGCCGCAACGATCCCTGCCCCTGCGGCAGCGGCCGCAAGTACAAGCGCTGCTGCATGCTCCGATAGTCTCGGCCGCGCGGCTTGACGCCGGAGCCCTCACCCGGCCTTCGGCCACCCTCTCCCAGAGGGAGAGGGGATAGGTTTGCTGATTTTCCCCTTGCTGGGAGAGGGATTGGGTTTGCCCCTCCCCCTCTGGGAAAGGGTGGGGGTGAGGGTGCTCAGTTCAGGGTGCGCGAGCCGGTGTCGGAGGGGGATGCGGGGGTGTCGCCGCCGAACTCCAGGAGGCTGATGAGGATCTTTTGCCGGTCCTCGACGGAGCCGGCCTCCAGGAGCGCCTGCTTCTCCGACGGATGGAAGGGCATGGCGACCCCCAGGAAATTGACCAGATCGGCGTCCGACACCGGCTCGAGCTGCCCCAGGTCGATGGCGAGGCCGTGGCCCTGCGCGTAGCTGTCCAGCGCCCGGGTCAGGCGCTGGCGGTCGATGCTCCCGGGTTCCGTCTCCTCGAGGTCGCCGAAGCAGCCGTAGTCCGGCAGCACGCGGCGGTAACCGCGTTCGAGAGACAGCTCCTCCTTGACGCGAAACCGGCTGATGCCGCGAAGCTGCACCATGTAGCGGCCGTCGGGGGCTTGCTCCCAGCGCTCGATGTGCCCGGCGCAACCGACGGGGTAGAGCTCGGGCGCGCTGCGCTCGGCGCCGGGTTGGGGGCGGTTGTCGTTCTGGGGAACGAAGGGCTGGATCATGCCGAAAACGCCCTCCGCCTCGAGCGCGTCATGCACCATGTTCCGGTAGCGGGGCTCGAAAATGTGCAGCGGAAGCCGCGTGCCGGGCAGCAGCAGCACGCCGGTAAGCGGAAACACGGAAAGGATATCGGGCAACGAGACGGATTCGGTTTTGTCTTCCATGCTGACCCCCCTTCCCTGATTATAGAGCCGCTCCCCTCGCCGTCAACCGCCGCTCACGCGTAGGCGTCATAGATGCCGTCGAACTTGGCCAGCTTGAAGCGGACCATGTTGCGGGCCGCATGCTCGACCACGCGGCGGTCCCGCTTGGTGGTGCAGTACCGCTCGACGACCCGCGCCGCCAGCGCGGTGTGCTCCTGGTCCGCCACCGCGTGCACCGTGAAGAATTCCCGGTCGTGGTCGTCGATGCCGTATCCTCCGGCCAGGCAGGCGTCGAACTCCGCCGCGTAGCGTCCCACCATGCTCTCGTTCACCAATGCGCTCGTGCGGCTTTCGGCGGGCGAGCCCAGGAACATGCCCCTGAGTATGGCGGCAGCGTGGGCCTGGCATTCGAAGATGGGCAGGGCCTCGTCGAAGTCCTCTTCGGTGAGGCCGATAGCGAGGCCGAACCGCTTCATGAGGTCCGGGTGTGTCTGTTCCTCGGTGAAGGCGTGGAGGAACAGGTCGTAGAGTTCCTGGTTGTGGGCGTTCTTGGCCATGCACAGGGTGAAGCCCTTGTTGATGGCGACGTTGAGGAGATAGTGCTGAAGGGCGAAGCCCTGGAGCCTGCGGGTCGACAGCGTGCCGTTGCGCAGGTCGGAAAAATACCGTCCCGCCATCAGCCGTTCGATTCCGGGAGCGATGATCTCTTCGACAACCGAGGCTACAAAGGTACGCGATGTCACGATGCCTCTCTCGACTGCGGACTCGTCGGAACGGTGACGCCCGCGACCATAGTGTCCTGCGTCACCAATAGGCTTATGAATCTGCGGGTCCTTTTGGCCGTCGGCCGCGTTGCTCTTCCTCGCGTGGTACCCGCCACTGCTCGTCATCGCGCCTTGCCGACGGCCAAAATGCCCTCGCATCTTCATAAGCCTATTGGTGACGCAGGACACTAAAGGAATCGTCGCGCCGCTGTCAAGGGTCGGCCGCCCGGTTGAAGCGGGACGCGAAACAGTGAATAGTAACAGGCGTGTCGTGCAAGGGGCCCGCGGACGGCCCGCGAGCGAAAGGAGCGCCATCATGTGGAAGGGATTCAAGGTCATTGACGCGGACGCGCACATGCACGAGCCGCAGTATCTCTGGGAGCGGTACGTGGAGCCCGCCTACCGGGATCAGGTGCCCAGGGTGGCGTTCATGGACGGGGCCTTCATGGTCTATGAACCGGACGGGCGGATCATTCCCAAGACCGAGAAACAGCCGAAGCTGCCGGCCACGGCATGGGCCGACATGGAGGCCAAGTACGGCGACGGGTACCGTACGTGGTGGTCCGCGGAAACCCGGCTCAAGGACATGGACACGCACGGATGGGATGTCCAGGTTCTGCTGCCGACAGGCAACAACGGCAACTTCGCCTACCGGGTGGCGCTGAAGGACGCCAAGCTCGGCGCCGCCATGTGCCGCGCCTACAACAACTGGTGCCGGGACTACTGCGACGCCGACCCCAAGCGCCTCAAGTTCGTGGCGGTGCTTCCGGGATCGGATACCGACGCCATGCTGGTGGAGGCGCGGCGGGCGGTAGAGGAGTTGGGCGCCGTGTCCGTGCGGAACCCGTTCCTGCCCGAGGGCCGCTGGCTTCACGAGCCCGAATACGACGCGCTGTGGAGCCTGGCCTGTGAGCTGGACTTCCCCATCTCTGTTCACGGCGAATACCGTCAACGCCGGTTCCACCCGTTCGCCGGCGGCAACCGCGGCAACGTCGACGACCGCGACATGCAGATGTTGGCGCTGCGCGGGCTCGACCACGCCCTGGGCTTCCCGTGCGACAACATGGCCACCATGGGACAGTTCATCTTCACCGGCATCCTGGAGCGTTTCCCCAAGCTGCGGCTGGGGATCCTCGAGTCCAACGTGGGCTGGGTGCCGTTCTGGCTCGGCCGGATGGACGAACACACCCACGGACGCAACAGCGTCATGGGCAACGCGGTGGAGCGTCTGCCGATGCTGCCCAGCGAGTACTTCAAGCGGCAGATCACGGTTACCTGCGACAGCGACGAGAGTGCGCTGTCGTATGCGGTGGAGCATCTCGGCGGCGACAACATCGCCTGGAATACCGACTACCCGCATCCGGATGCGCCGCGGCCGGAGAAGGCGCTGCCCGATCTGGACGCGCAACCGATAACGGACGAGGCCAAGGGCAAGATCCTGTGGGACAACGCGGTGACGCTGTTCGGTTTCCGCATCCTCGAGTAACAGATGGACGAGATCCGATTCGTAGACACCACGTTGCGCGACGGCCACCAGAGCCTCTGGGCCGAGCGGATGACCACCGGCATGATGCTGCCCGTGGCCCGGACCATGGATGAGGCCGGGTTCGACGCCATCGAGCTCATGTCCGCCTCTCACCTGAAGAAGTGTGTACGCGAGCTCAAGGAGGATCCGTGGGACCGGGTGCGGATGGTGGCGGAGCGCGTCACCCGCACGCCGCTGCGGCTCATGGCCGGCCGGGTCAATGCGTTCGAGATCACGCCGGTGTCGGTTTACGAACTCTTCATCCAGCGGATGGCCGCCAACGGCATCCGGCAGGCGCGCATCTCCGAGGAGTGGAATGAGCTGCAGGGGTGGGAGCGCAAGGTCGGCATCGCGCGCAAGAACGGCCTCCAGCCCATCGTCAACCTGATCTACTCGGTGTCGCCGAAGCACACCGACGAGTACTATGCGCGGAAGACCCGCGAGGCCGCGTCACTGGGGGTGCCGTACCTCTGCCTCAAGGACCCCGGCGGCCTGCTCACGCCCGAGCGTACCCGCACCCTGGTGCCGATGATCTTCGACAACGCCGGCGGCATCCCGGTGGAGCTGCACACGCACTGCACCACGGGGTTGGGCCCCCTTTGCTGCCTGGAGGCGGTGAAGCTCGGCATCCGCACGGTCAACACGGCGGTTCCGCCGCTGGCCAACGCCTCCTCGAACCCGTCGGTGTTCAGCGTCGCCGCCAACCTCCGCGCCCTGGGCTACGCCTGCGCCGTGGACACGGACGCGCTGGAGGAAGTGTCGGAGCACTTCACCAACGTGGCGCGGCAGGAAGGCTTCCCCGTGGGCGCCCCGGTGGAATACGACTACGCCCAGTACCAGCACCAGGTTCCGGGCGGGATGATCTCGAACCTCCGCCATCAGCTCGCCAAGGTGGGCCTGGAAGACAAGGTGGAGGAGGCGTTGGACGAGGTGGTGCGGGTGCGGGCGGATCTCGGCTACCCCATCATGGTCACGCCGCTCTCCCAGTTCGTCGGAAGCCAGGCGGCCATCAACGTCATCGTCGGCGAACCCTACCGGGAGGTCACCGACCAGATCATCCAGTACGCGCTCGGCCTTTGGGGCCGGGAAGGCGCCGAGACCATGGACCCCGACGTCAAGCACAAGATCCTGGACCGGCCCCGCGGCAAGGAGATGGCCGAGTGGGAGCCGCCGGACCTCACCATCGAAGAGGTGCGGCGCAAGCTCGGCGGCCCGGGAGTGACCGACGAGGAGCTGCTGCTCCGGTGGATGCTCAGCGAAGAAGAGATCGCCGCCATGCGCGCCGCCGGTCCGCCGCGGGAATACCTGAGCGCCAAGCTGCCCATGGTGGCGCTGATGGAGCGGCTCACCGACCGCGGCCGCTACGCCGGCATCCATGTCCGCCGGCCGGGCCTGTCGCTGTCGTTGCAAAAAGGTGGCGCGTAGCGTCAGAATCTCGGTTGCTGCTTTGGAAGGCATATGGCCGGTGGGTGAACCAATGACGCTTTGCATCCGTCATTCCGGCGGAAGCCGGAATCCAGAAGGGGAGGCCCCATGCCGGATCTGATCACCCTCGGACGTACCGTGGGCGAGTTGCTCAAGGAACGAAACCAGACCGTGGCGGTGGCCGAGTCATCCACCGGCGGTCTGATCTCCGCGGCGCTGCTGTCGTTGCCCGGCGCCTCGGCGTATTTCGTCGGCGGCGGCGTCATCTACACCCGGCATGCCCGGGCGGGTCTCCTGATGATGCCCGAGAGCGAGGTGACGGTCCGCGGCAGCACCGAACCCTACGCGCTCAACATGGCGCGGCTGATCCAGGGCCGGTTGAACACTACCTGGGGTCTGTCGGAGAGCGGCGCCACCGGCCCGACCGGCAACCGCTATGGCGACGCGGCCGGCCACAGTTGCATGGCCATCGTCGGACCGGTGGAGAAGGCCATCACCATCGAGACCGGCGATTCGGACCGGGAAGCCAACATGTGGGCCTTTACGACGGCAGCCTTGGCGCTTCTGGAAGACGCGCTGCGGCAAAATCCATGACCTCCAGGGACGATATCAAAGCCGAAGCCTGCCGGGTCATCGACGCCCGCAGGCAGGAGATCATCGACCTGGGCGAGACCATTCTGCGCAACCCGGAGACGGGTTTCAACGAGAACAATACCGCGGACCTGATTGCCACGCGGCTTCAGGGGCTCGGCGTCGAGCCCGAGCGGGGCCTGGCCATCACCGGCGTCAAGGGCCGGCGCGAGTGCGGCGGACCGGGTCCGAGCCTGGCCATCCTGGGAGAGTTGGACGCGCTCGTGGTGCCGGACCATCCCCATGCCGATCCCCGGACTGGCGCGGCCCATGCCTGCGGGCACAACGCGCAGGTGGCGGGGATGGTGGGCGCGGCCATGGGGCTCCTGTCCGCCGCGGTGTTGCCGGAGCTCAGCGGTTCGCTGGTATTCTTCGCCGTTCCGGCCGAAGAGATGATCGACGTTGACGGGCGCATGCTTCGCAAGGCGCACGACGAGCTCGAGTTCCTCTCGGGCAAGGCGGAGCTCATCCGGCTTGGACACTTCGACGACGTCGACTTGGCTATGATGTTCCACACCAAGACGGACACCCTCGCCTCCCACGTCGCGCGCTCCTCCAACGGCGCTGTCATCAAGAAGATCCGCTTCATCGGCAAGGCCGCGCACGCGGGCGGGAGCCCGCAGAAGGGCATCAACGCCCTCAACGCCGCCAATCTGGCCATGACCGCCATCGCCTACCAGCGCGAGACCTTCTACGACGACGACACCATTCGCATCCATCCGATCATCACCCGGGGCGGCGACGCCGTGAGCGTGGTGCCGGCGGAGGTGACCCTGGAGACCTTTATTCGCGGCAAGACCCTGGAGGGCATCCTCGACGCCAACCGCAAGGTGGACAACGCGCTGCGTGGCGCGGCCATGGCGGTGGGCGCATCGGTGGAGATCACCACGGTGCCCGGTTACCTGCCGCAGACCAACAACGAGACCATGGCCCGTCTGTGGGGCGAGAACGCCGAGCAGGTGTTCGGCGCGGGCCAGTTCGCGCTCGGCACCGAGCACCGCACCAGCAGCACCGACTTCGGCGACTTGGCCCACATCATGCCGGCCGTGCAGCCCTATGTCGCGGGCGCCGCCGGCGGCGGCCATACCAACGGATATCTCCTCGTGGACCACGATTCGGTCTACGTGAAGTCGGCCAAGCTACTGGCCATGACCGCCATCGACCTGCTTCACGACGGCGCCGGAGCGGCACAGCGGATCCTCCGGGAAGACATGCCCCGGATGACGAAGCAGGAGTACCTGGACTATCAGCGCAAGCTCGATGCGACGGAGGTGTTCCATCCTGATGTTCGTTCGGACAGCGGTGATGGTTGACGCTTTCCGGATGGTGGAACCCTGCAGGCAGGGGAAAGGAGTTGCAGATGCGTAACGTAGCTGGCCCGGCGGTTGTCGGGAGGGCACTCGGTGCCGTGGCGCTTCTGGGGGTGGTGCTGTTGGTTTTCTCCACCGCGGCGTACGCCCAGCGGGGGAGTGGACTCTATCTGGCTGCGGATCTGGGCATGGCCATGAGTTCCACCTCGGACTTCAAGGCGGCGACGAGAGGTACGGCCGATATCGATTCCGCCTTGGGATACAGCGCGGCCGTCGGCCTGGGCTGGGGCCCGTTACGGATGGAAGGAGAGATCTCGTGGCGGGAGGCCGACGTCGACTCCGTCGAGTACGCCCGATTCAGCGTGGCCGGCCAGGAACTCCCGCAAGACGTCGTCAGAGCCATCAACAGCGAGGTGGACTTGAAAGGGAGCCGCGCGACACTGGGTCTCATGGCCAACGCCTGGTACGACGTGGACGTCGGCATCGGTTTCACACCGTATTTCGGCGGCGGTCTCGGTGTCCAGTATGTGAGATACGAGATCGATCGGCCGCGCGATCTGTCGAGATTTGAGCCCGAGGTAGTCAGCGCCGCTCGAACCATCGGCGGCGACGACGGGGACTGGGTGCTTGCCTACCAGATCGGCGGCGGAGTGGCGTATCGGCTGATGGAGTCCCTGGTCGTTCACGTGGGCTATCGGTACATGGGCGCGGGGGATCCCAAGCTCACCTCGCTCTCTGATTCCTCGGCCAAGTCCGAGGCCGGCAACCACGTCTTCCGGGCAGGTATCCGTATCGGGTTCTAGTCCGCATCCCGGCCCTCCGATTCCGGGGTCCCATGCTCGGGGTTCGCCATGAACGAGCGCCAGGCGTCCCAGTACGGCCCTCCGCCCGCGAGATAGGTATCATTGTGCCCCGATCCGGCAATGACGTAGAGGCGCTTGGGCGGGTTGGCCAGCTCGAAGAGCCGTTGCCCCTGGGCGAAGGGGACGATCTCGTCAGCGTCCCCATGAAGAATGAACACCGGGATCCCTACCTTGGGAAGGTACTTGAGGTTGTCGAACTCCTGGGACACGAGCCAACTCACGGGAAGGAAGGGGAAGACCGTCCTCCCCATGGCCACCAGGCTCTCGAAGGGTGATTCGAGTATCAGACCGCGGGCCGCGGCGCCCTCGGCCACGATGCGGACCACGACGGACGCGCCGAGAGAGCGTCCGAAGAGAAAGATCCGCTCCGGCGGCACGCGCCGGCGCAGCCACGCGTACGCGCCCCGGGCATCTTCATACAGGCCCGGCTCCCCGGGCTTTCCCTCGCTCCGTCCGAAGCCCCTGTAGTCGAACAGGAAGACTCCCGCTCGCAGTTCCGTGTGGATCATGGCGATGTTGTGAGCCCGGTGGGAGAGGTTGCCCGCGTTGCCGTGCGCCCAGAGTAGCACGGGGCGGTCCGGACCGGGGGGTTCCACGTACCAGCCGTGCAGGCAGACGCCGTCCCTGGCCGGGAAGCGCACGTCCTCGAAGGGTACGCCGTGATCGGCGGGGGTGACGTCGATTTGCCGGAGCGGATGGTAGAGGAAGAAGTTCTCGAGGAAGCCGCTAAAGCTCATCAGCAGAACAGCCGGGATGGAGTAGAGGACGAGTCGCCCCCATATCGATGGGCGTAACAATGCGCGTCAAGCCCCGTCTACTTGAGAAGCCCGCTACCGGGCAGCACGGAGACCACCGCTCGGATTGCCTCGCGATGACGCTACCGGTTCTCCGCCTTGTCGAAATACTCCCGCGTCACCTTGAACACCATCGGCGCCAGCAGGAGCAGGCCGATGAGGTTGGGCACCGCCATCAGCCCGTTGAGGGTGTCCGAGAGGTTCCAGACAAAGGCGACCTTTACGTTGGCGAAGGTCAGGGCCGCCAGCACCCAGAGCCCGCGGTAGATCATCAGGCTGTTCTCGCTGAACAGGAACTGCCAGCAGCGCTCGCCGTAGTACGACCAGCCGAGAATCGTCGTAAAGGCGAAGACCGCCAGCGCTACCGTGACGATGTAGCGCCCGCCCGTCACCGTGCTCTCGAAGCCCGCGGAGGTGAGTACGACGCCGGTGAGGCCGCCGCCGTCCGCGCCCGTCAACGTCCACGCGCCCGAGGTCAGGATCACCAGCGCCGTCATGGTGCAGACGACGATGGTGTCGATGAACGTGCCCAGCATGGCGATGACGCCCTGCCGCACCGGGCTGTTGGTCTGCGCCGCCGCGTGGGCGATGGCCGCCGAGCCCAGCCCGGATTCGTTGGAGAACACCCCGCGCGCCACGCCGAAGCGGACGGCGGCGGCCACCGCCGCGCCGGCGAAGCCTCCAGCCGCCGCGGCCGGCGTGAAGGCGTGGGTGAAGATCAGCGCAATGGCCGCCGGCACCGATGTGATGTTGATGAGGATGATCAGCAGGGCGGCGCCGATATAGAGCACGATCATGGCCGGTACCAGCTTGCCCGCCACCTCGCCGATGCGCTGGATGCCGCCGATCACCACCACCCCGACCAGCACCGCCACGATCAGCCCGGTGAGCCATGTGGGGACGCCGAAGCTGTCCACAAGGGCGGTGGCCATGGAGTTGACCTGCACCGCATTGCCGATGCCGAAGGCCGCCACCGCGCCGAACACCGCGAACGCCAGGCCGAGCCACTTGCCCAGTTCGGGGGCGAACTCGCCCACGCCGTTGCGCAGATAGTACATGGGGCCGCCGACGTGATGGCCGTTCCGGTCCACCTCGCGGTAGGTGACGGCGCACACCGCCTCGGCGTACTTTGTGGCCATCCCGAACAGCGCGATGAGCCACATGTAGAAGATCGCCCCTGGGCCGCCTAACGCGATGGCGGTGGCGACGCCGGCGATGTTGCCGGTGCCCACCGTGGCCGACAGCGCGGTCATGAGCGCGTTGAATGGCTTGACCTCGCCCTCGCCTGCGGCTCCGCTCTTGTCGAACAGCAGCCGGAAGCCGTAACCCACCTTGCACCACGGCATGAAGACCAGACCGAGCGTCAGCAGCAGGCCGGTCACCCCCAGGATGCCCAGCATGGGCGGCCCCCACGCGAATGCGTTGACCGAGTCGATGACTGCGTTCAAGCGGTCCATGGCATCCTCCTGGACGCGGTTGAGGGGGGGTCTAGCCCGACAATGTCGAGTGCACGGCGCGGCTTATCTCGAACAGCCGGTGATCATGACAGCGGTGACCCACCAGTTGCAATCCTACGGGAAGGCCCGAGGGGCCCTTGAAGAGGGGCAGGGTCACGCATGGCACGTGGGTCCAGGTGGCCAGGATGTTGAAGGCGGTGTCGCCGGTGCTGTCCAGCCCCTCGGGGGCCTCCCCGGTGGCGCTCGGCGTCACCAGCACGTCGAGCTCCCTCGACGCCTCCTCCAGGTAGGCGCGGCACGCCGCCATGACCCGTTCGCTTTCGCGGTATTCGTCGTAGGATACTACGGGCCAGTCCTTCATCTTGCCCTGCTGGTACTCGCTCAACAGTTCGAAGTGATGCGTGCGCTCCCACGTCAGGGCGCGCGCGATCTCGTAGTCGCTGAGGCGCCGGCCCATGGCCTCGAAGTCGGCGAACGGCCCGCCGAGGTCGACATCCGACACCGCCGCCCCTGCCTTGGCGAGGTCGGCCGCGGCGCCCTCCACCAGGGCCTTGGTGTAGTCCTGCGCACGGTCCCAGAGCGGCGTGCGGCACATTCCCACCCGAAGCCCTTTCACCGAAACCGGGGCCAGCGGCCGCACCGGCTCGCCGGTGACCGCCGCCCGAAAGAGCGGGAGGTCTTCCACCGCCCGGCCGAAGAGCCCCACCGTGTCGAAGGAGCCGGTGTTCTCCTTGACTCCCTCGGCGCTGATCTCCCCGTAGGTCGGCTTGTACGCCACGCAGCCGCAGAACGACGCCGGCCGGATCACCGAGCCGAGAGTCTGCGTGCCGAAGGCCATGAAGGCCATGAAATCCCCCACCGCGGCGGCCGAGCCGCTGGAGGAGCCGCCGGGCGTGTGGGCCGGGTCGTGGGGGTTGCGGGTCTTGCCGGGATGGCGGCTCGCGAACTCCGCGGTGACGGTCTTGCCCAGCAGCACCCCGCCCGCCGCCCGCATGAGCGCCACGCAGGCGGCGTCCGCCCGGGGCCGGAAGCCTTCCCAGATGGGCGAGCCGTAGCCCGTGGGTATGTCGGCGGTGTCCATGATATCCTTGACCGCGAACGGAAGACCGTGCACCGGTCCGCGGTCCGATGCGGCGTCGCGTTCGCGCGCTTGGGCCAGCGTGTATTCGGCATCCAGGTGGACCCAGGCTTGCACGTCGGGCTCCCGCTCCTCGATCCGCTCCAGGCAGGCCCGGACAAGCTCCTCGGAGGTGATCTCGCCCCGGTTGATGCGTTCCACGGCTTCGCTGGCGGAAAGTCGGCACAATTCGTTCATCGGTAGTATCCTCTGGTGTTTTGTTCGGCGATAACGGAGACTCAGCCATAGCACGTTTCTTCCCGTGATTCGATTAAGCGCAAGGCAAGGCCCACGCGGGCCGGGAGGTCGGACATGATCAAGACCCAGGGACTCTATCACAGCGGCATCCCCGTCAACGACATCGACCGGGCCGTGGCCTTCTACCGCGACGTGCTGGGCATGGAGGTGGCCAACGTCGCCCGCGACGATCTCCGAGGCCTCGGCCGCGCGGACATGCGCTCCGGCAAGAGCATCGTCGTGCTGTTCCAGCGCCCCAACCCCATCGACCGCGACGCCCTGGCCGAAGACGGCGTCACCCACCAGGCCTTCTACGTCGATAGCGACGACTTCGACACCGCCGAGGAACGCATGCGCGCCGCCGGCGTCCGCATCCACGAGGTCTCGGTGGTGGAGCGCCGCTCCGGCCGCGGCTTCTACTTCTTCGACCCCGACGGGAACCTGTTGCAGCTCTACGCGCCGCCGAAGCGGAAAGAGGGGTAGGGGGGCGATAGCAGCACATCCTTTCTCTCGCCATTCAAGACTCGCCAAAAAGTTGACGACATATCGTCTGATATGTGACGAAATTTATTGCACGCGAACGGCTATCATGATACGGTCCTATCAAGCAAGTCGTGTGGTAAATTTATGTCGTCTATCATGCCAGCCTATTTAGCTAAGGACTTTCCGCAACGAATCAGGCGCCTGCGGGGTGCCAAAGGCCTCACCCAGACGCAGTTTGCGGAGCTTGTTGGCGTCTCCTACGTGACCGTCAATCGTTGGGAGAACGGACAATCCCGTCCCAACAAGCTGGCGTGGCGGCGAATTGCCGAGATCGAGACACCGCCACTTCACGTGATGGAAGATGCTGGCGAATATGACGCCGGTCGCAAGAATCTCCCCAATCTGGACTTCTCGGGCGACCCTGCTGCGGTCTCAGCGGTGGCTGAAGCACATCGCCTTGCTTACGGTCATCTCTTCAACCCGGCTTTCGCGACCGAAACGTCGCTGATCGATCCACTCCCCCACCAGCGAATCGCTGTCTATGAGCAGATGCTCCGACAGGCCCCTCTGCGGTTCCTGCTCGCCGACGACGCGGGGGCGGGAAAGACGATCATGACGGGACTGTACGTGCGCGAGATGCTTTCCCGGCGGCTGATCGGCCGCGTGCTCATCGTGCCGCCGGCCGGTCTGGTAGGAAACTGGCAACGGGAGATGCAAACCCTGTTCCGGCTGCCGTTCCGGATCGTCAGCGGGACGGATGCGCGGGCCGGCAACCCGTTTCTGGGTCCCGAGAGCCACCATGCCATCGTCAGCGTCGACACCTTGGCGGGGGAAAGACTGTTCGCTTGCCTCAGGGACCCGGCGATACCGCCCTACGACCTTGTGGTCTTTGACGAGGCGCATAAGCTCGCCGCGGACCGCCAACCGGATTTTCGGGTACGGAAGACGGGCCGCTACAGGTTGGCCGAGGCATTGGCAGGAGCCGAGGTGGAGGATGAGCGGTGGAGACTTCCCTGGTCCGCTCAACATCTCTTGCTCCTGACCGCAACCCCGCACATGGGCAAGGACTACCCTTACTACTTCCTCTGGCGGTTGCTGCTTCCCGATACGCTCTCCACCAGCGATGCTTTCAATGCGTTTCCTCGCCAGGGCCGGCAAAGACACTTCATCCGCCGGACCAAGGAGGAGTTGGTTCATTTTGACGGTTCTCCGCTGTATCCACAGCGCAATTGCGACACGCTGAGCTACGGACTGTCGCCCGGCGAACAGGAACTCTACGACGAAACGACCGAGTATCTCCGCGTCTATTACAACCGGGCTCGGTCGTTGAACCGGTCCGCGGCGCGATTGGCTATGAGCGTCTTCCAACGGCGCCTCGCCAGCTCCACCTATGCCCTCATGCGGTCCTTCGAGCGTCGGGTAGAGAAGATCGAAGGCATGATCGACGATATACGGAGCGGGCGATTCACCGAGGAAGCGCTCGCGTACATCCAACGAAACCTCGACGACTTGGAGGACGTCTTCGAGAGTAGAACCGCGGACGAGGACACGGCAAGCGAGGACCAGCACGAGCAACACGAGGAGTACGAAGTCAGGGCCTTGGGTGCGACCGTCGCGGTAACTCTCAGCGAGTTGGAGGCCGAGCGTCTCAAGGTCGAGGAGTTGCTGGACAAGGCCCGAAAGCTCTTTGATGCCGGCGAGGAGTCCAAGTTCGAGAAGCTGCGCGAGGTGCTCCGCGATCCGAGGTACGCCGACGAGAAGTTCATCGTTTTTACCGAGCATCGCGACACCGCGGAATCCCTGGTGCGCCGGCTCGAAGGACTTGGCTTCACCGGTCGGGTGGCGCTTATTCACGGCGGCCTGCCGTATCAGGAACGGGAACGCCAGGTCGAGTTCTTCCGCAGATCGACGGCCGACGGCGGAGCCAGCTATCTGGTGGCCACGGATGCGGCGGGCGAGGGGATCAACCTCCAGTTCTGCTGGCTCATGGTGAACTACGACATCCCGTGGAACCCGGCGCGGCTCGAGCAGCGGATGGGCCGCATTCATCGCTACGGCCAGAGGCACGATCCGGTGGTGATCGTCAATCTGGTGGCGGGGACCACGCGCGAGGGAAGGGTGCTGAAGACGCTGCTGGACAAGCTTGAGGCGATGCGCCGGCAACTTCAGTCCGACAAGGTGTTCGACGTGGTAGGCCGCCTGTTCGAGGGCGTGTCCATGAAGGAGTACCTTGAGCAGGCCGTCACGGAGGGTGCGGAGACCGTTGTCCAGCAGTTGGAAGGACATCTGACGGAGGAACAGGTCCGGGCTCTGGAGGAAAGGGAGCGCGTGCTGTTCGGGCAGGGCGGGGACGTGCGCGGGCGGCTCGACGCCCTCAACGATGAGGCGGAGCAGGAGAACTACCGGCGGCTTCTTCCCGGCTATGTACGCCGTTTCGTGGAAAGGGCCGCGCCGTTGCTCAACCTGCGCATCGAGGGCGACCCGGAAACGGCTTTTACCTTCGTTCCCGACCGTCCCGGCGCCAGCGACGCCCTGCTGCCCGCCCTCGAAGGTTATTCGGAAGACGCACGACAGCGGCTCACGATCTACAAGCCGGCGAGCCGGGAAGACGCCGTTTGGCTGCACCCTGGTGAACCACTGTTCGATGCCCTGTCGGCCGCGGTCCAGGGTCGTTTCGGGCGGGACGGTCTTCGAGGCGGCGTGTTCACCGACCCGTATGCGATCGAGCCGTACCTCTTCCACGTGTCACGGGTAGCGGTCGAACAGCACGAACAGTTGGATCGCGAACCCGCCCTGATAGGCGTCTTTGAGAACGGCGAGTCTACGCCGAAGACGCTCGAATCGCGGCTTGTCGGCCTGCGACAATCAAACGACGGCGCCGTGGAAGAGTGCCCGGTCGAGCACCTCCTGCTTCTCAGAGGAACCCAGGATTTCGCGCCGAGCCGGGTGCCGCTCGCCACCCAGGCGCGGGGAATGGTCAACGAGGCTGTCGCGTATGCCCGCGAGGTCGTGCTGGATCGTCTCGCTCAGTCGCACCGACAGCGGCGGATCGAAGACCTCCCGGCGCGTATCGACTTCATCAAGTGCGGCTTCGACTTCCGCGCAGCCGAGCTTACGGCTGCCCGCCAGCGCTTGGGCGAGAAGGCGCGCGCAGGCGATGGGCATGCCAACGCCGAACTTGCGAGAGTCAAGGAACGGCAACGGAGTCTGACAACACACCGTAACCGCACCCTGGGCGCGTTGGAGTCCGAACCGGACCTCATCCAGGCCGGCGAGGTCGAGTTTTTGGCCCATGCTCTCGTGGTGCCTGCCCAGGATTCCGGCGAGACCGAGCGTTACGACGCCGACGTGGAAGCCGTCGCAATGCAGGTCGCCACCGCCTACGAGGAACGTTTCGGTGCCGAGGTGGCGGACATTTCACGGCCTGAGCTTGCACGCCGCGCGGGCTTGACGGATTGGCCGGGCTTCGATCTGAGGTCCCGTCGCCCCGATGAAGAGCGAGCCATCGAGGTGAAGGGGAGGGCGCGGACCGGTAGCGTCGAGATGCAGGAAAACGAGTGGGCCAGAGCCTGCAATCTTCGTGATCGGTACTGGCTCTACGTGGTCTTCGACTGCGCCACGCCCAACCCGCGGCTCGTAAGGGTGCGTGATCCGTTTGCCAAGCTGCTGGTGACGGGGCGGGAATCGCTGGCGTTTACCATCACGCCGGGAGCGGTGATGGAAGCAGCAGAGTAAAGTTCGAAGGCAGAAGAACTGATATCGTCATCACGACAGGTGTGTTCCAAAGAGGGGCTAGCTCTGACTACGCTATGAAAACGAAACGCGACCACATCTTCATCAGTTATGCAACGGAACAGTCAGAGTTGTGTGACTGGCTTGCCCGGCGGCTTGCGGCGGAAGGGTACGCTGTTTGGTATGATCGCCAGAAACTGCTTGGTGGCGAGAATTGGCCTAAGGATATTGACGCTGCCATCAGCGAACGGACCTTCCGAATGCTTGCCCTTTTGTCTAGGGCTTCGATGAAAAAGTCTAATCCACAGGGCGAATGGCTGAAGGGCTTCGCCATAGCGAAGAGGCTGAACATTGAAGATTTTGTCATACCGTTGAACACTGAGGGACTTCCACCAGACGAAATAACCTGGAATCTCCAACCTGTGAACTATATCCCTTTTGCGCCGAGTTGGGCGGAAGGACTAGCGTATTTGTTGAAGAAACTCGCTTCCCTTGACGCACCTCGAGTCTTGAGCCACGGCCCTCAGCTCGCCATAGAGTCTATCGTCGCGCGTAGCGCGGTTCAGGACGAAGGCGAGGTTTTGCTGAGCAATTGCTTTGAGTTTGAGCAGATTCCGCCAATCATCCGCAAGTACCAGCTTAGGCAAGGCAGGCTCTCAATGGATGAACGTCGCGCGTTGCGGGTAACCTGGGGATGTCGTGATGTATCGTCGATGCGCGTGCTTGCTTTTCATGATCCACCTTCTAGTGTCACGCGGCATCATGAATTCGACTGCGTCGGCGAGGTGTTTTGGCAGAGTTCAGACCGAGTGGAGGGCATTAACACACAGGACCTTGTTGTTAGTCTAATTCACAGGTGTTTGGAGAGTCTTTTGGAGGCCAAGGGAATGAGGTGCACCCGCTTCGAAGGACGCCCTTCGCAATGGTATTTGCCACAAGGAGTACTAGACAACGACCGTGTGTCAGTAACGTTCCCTAGCGGAAAGAAGAGTTGGTTCAAGGGCGTTGGAGAACGAACCTACTTCACAACCGGAGGCAGAGAGACCTACCGATACCACTTGAGCCCTTCATTCTCAGTGCTCCGCGATCGAGTTGATCCGGTTGCGCTGTTCCTGCGAAATCGTGTCTACCTCACCGATGCGGATGGCAAGGTGCTCGACAGGCGACAGATTTCGTCGCGACGCAAACATTTGTGTAGGACATGGTTCAATCGAGAGTGGTGCGCTCGGACCCTTGGATCTGCTCAACTACTCGCTGATGACGACATGCGTATCCGTTTCGGACCAGTAGGAAGGCAGCAACTAGTCATTAGTGCAATACCGATTCTTGTGGAAACCTCCCACCGGATACGTGACGAACTCGTGGATGAGCCGGACGAGATCTATACGATGTGGCACGAAGAGGACGAGACGCGGTTCGATGACGGACCGAACGAGTGAGGTGCTGTGTTTAAGAAAGTAAAAATTCTCGATGAGCCGGCGTTAGAGTTTAGGTATGGTCAGCGACTCACCGACGCCCGTGACGGGCTGTCGCTGTTCGGTCCCTATGACACAGACGCTCCCGGTCATCCCGGGGTTGTATCATACGGTGTTGTCGGCACAGAGCGCGGTGTATCCTCATTTGCCGCTTGGTCAAGGGCAATGGTCCGCTCATGGACGGGTGCCCCAAGGAATCGACACCGTCTGTGGCCACCATACCCCGGGTTTGATGCGGCTTTTGCTTGCGAGTGGCGGAAAGAGCCGGTCTGGGAACACGTCCTCGATCACCGAGCACTGGACGACGTGGCACACCGTCATGATCCCTACGAACGAGTCTATTCGGCCGTAAATCATTATCTCGAGGCTTTCAAGGATCTGCAGAAGATTGACCAACGCGTAAACGTGATGGTGTGTATTGTCCCTGATGACATCTACCGGACATGCCGAATCGAGTCACATGTGACGCAGGCGACCGGAGAAGTTGTCTCGAAAAGGCAACGCGACTCTCGCAAGAAGGGGCAGTTGGATCTCTATTCGGCGTATGAGAAAGAGCAGTACGAACTGTCCCTCGATTTTCGAAGACAGATCAAGGCTCGGACAATGGCGCACGA
Source organism: Candidatus Binatia bacterium (assembly GCA_022827045.1). Next base: position 56,607 of record JAJDTQ010000253.1, on the reverse strand, counting down.
CATCCCCATTCAAATCATCCGTGAGTCGACCCTGCGGCTCGACGACGAGAACAGCTTTGGAGTCCGACCGCTGACACCCTTGTCGAACCGCATGTGGAATCTGTCCAGTACCTTGTACTACAAGGCAGGCGGGAAACCATGGAGACTAGCTACTGCTCGCGAGGGCGTGTGTTACGTTGGCCTTGCCTTTCGTCGAGCCGACACGCGAGAGAGTACAAGAACTGCGGCCTGTGCCGCTCAGATGTTCCTTGACGATGGCGATGGCGTCGTGTTCCTAGGCAACTACGGTCCTTGGTACTCGCCGCAGAATAGGCAATTTCGACTGACGGCCGAGGCCGCACACGATCTGCTCAAAGGCGCGCTTGACACGTATTCGCAGCTGCACGGGAAGATGTTGGCCGAAGTCTTTCTGCATTCGCGCTCCGACATCAGTGCCGAGGAGTTCGAAGGCTACCAATCGGCGGCGGACGGTGTAAAGGTCGTGGGTATTCGTGTGCGTCCTTGGAGAGACGGTCCACGATTGTATCGCCCGGAAAAGCGCTGGCCGGTGATCCGGGGCACGTTTTGGCAGCATTCTCCTACGAGAGGTTATCTGTTTGGGTCAGGATTTAAGCCGAGACTAGGGACCTACGATGGATGGGAGACACCTGCACCGCTACAGATTGATGTCCAGCATGGGGATGTGGAGTTGCTTGACGTGGCAAAAGATATCCTCGGCCTGACAAAGCTGAATTACAATTCTTGCAGCGCCGGTGACACCCAGCCCGTCACCGTGAGGTTTTCGGACGCCGTAGGGGAAATTCTTGTGAGCAACCCAACCGTCACGGACCGGCGTCCCACGTTTCGATTTTATATCTGAGCGACTTGTCGCACGCCTAGTGGCATTGGCGTCGGGGTCGGATTGAACCATGTGAAGCGAGGAGGGTACCTTGGTGCCCTATACGTGAGACGGTGCGGTGGAAAAGGACAACGCTCGTGGGAAAGAGCGGGAAGTCATACTGATTTTGATGGGCTCGACTGACAAGAAGGTGATTATCATCGCGGGACCTAACGGCGCGGGTAAGACGACGTTCGCGGTCGAGTTCCTGCCGAACGAAGGGGATTGCCCCAACTTCGTTAACGCAGATCTCATCGCTGCGGGCTTGAGCCCGTTTCGCTATGACCGAGTCGCTGTTCGGGCTGGTCGCCTGATGCTGGAGCAGATTCACAGGCACGCACGGCAGGGAAACAGTTTCGCGTTCGAGACTACGCTGAGCGGACGGGGCTACGCTCGGTGGATTCCTCGGTGGCAGGAGGAAGGGTATCGGGTGAAGCTGTTTTTTTTGAAGTTGGATCTGCCGGAAACAGCGATCCGCCGAGTCTCACAGCGAGTGCTGGAGGGAGGCCACGACGTACCGGTTTCGGTGATTCAGCGTCGGTTTCGAATAGGCTGGCGCAACTTCGAACAGGTCTATCGGGGTCTTGTCGACGAATGGGCCTTGTACGACAATTCGGGTGAGGAGCCGGAACTGCTGGCAGCGGGGGTTCGAGGAGAATGAGTTCGCGAGATCGAAACACCACGGACAGAGGGCGTGATCCAGATTTGGTCGGGGCCGAGGCGGCAATGCGCAGGGCCGCTCGGCGGGCACGACAAAGGGCCCTAGAGGTCGCAAGTGCGGCCACAAAACCACAACGCAATGAAATATCTGGTGACACATCTAGAATCGACAATGCCAATGACCCGCGTAAACTGACTTTTTCCCAAGCACAGGGCTACGAGGAGATCCCTGGACCGCTGAAACTCGGGAAACTGCCCCAAGGCGCCAGAACACAGATATGGAACGTGTTCTACCAGCATCTCGATCAGTCCACGGAGACATGGAGCCTCGGCGGGCGCTGGATTTCTGGAGCATGGCAGGAAATCCTTCGAGCAAAACATATCCAGCATGATAACCTTCCGCTTGACGAGTGGCGCACAGACTTCGGGCCTATTGCTCAGAAGCTCCGTCGGGATATCGAAACGATGCCTTTCAACAAGGTCTTCGATCTACTTCAGTTCGTTTTTCGTCACTCGAAATGCCCACCCGTCTTTATTGGCAGGATGAGCCATGTCTTCGCTGAATGCAGGTTGGCCTACCATATCGACCAAGGGAAACCGCCGATTATTGTACCCGCCGTTACGGCGGAAGAAGGTAGTACGGTCGTAGAATCGTTGCAAACGCTTCACGATGCCGGTTTCCGTGGTAGCGAAAAGCACCTGCGTAACGCTTGTGAATGCATCAACAACGCGGACTGGACAGCGAGTGTCCGGGAAAGTATTCACACGGTCGAGTCCGTGGCACGGATACTTGCTCCTGACGCCAAGAACCTCAAAAAGGCCCTCGCGTCCATCAATGATCACGGAGGACTGCATCCCGCACTTGGGGATGCGTTCATCAAGCTCTATGGGTACACATCAAGCGAAAAGGGCCTGCGACACCCGCTATTGGATAACGACAAGGCAAAGGTGGGGATGGACGAGGCTGTTTTCATGCTGGGAGCCTGTGCATCCTTCGCCAGCTATTTGTGGCGCAAGCACAAGAGGGGAGAGTCGTCTTGAACGACCGTCGCCTAATCGAAGTGGCGTTCCCGCTCAAGCAGGTGTCTCTCGACTCCGTGCATGAGAAGAACGTCCGGCACGGACACATCTCCACCCTTCACATTTGGCCGGCGCGGAGGCCGTTGGCGGCATCACGGGCGGCGTTGATTGCGACGCTGTTGCCGGATCCGGGTGATCTGGACAAGCGCCGGGCGATCCTCGAGCGCATGGCGGGCCGGGTCACGGAGAAGATCGAGCGCAAACGGTTGAACGGTCGGACAGTCGAGAAGGTGAAAGAGGAGACGGTCGGCGGCATTCTTCACTGGGGCAGGGAGAACGGGTCGGGTCTCGCGTGGTTCCGTGACGAGATTCGCAAGGCATACGGCGGGCGGGCGCCCAAGGTGCTGGACCCGTTTGCCGGAGGCGGCGCCATTCCTCTCGAAGCCATGCGTCTGGGCTGTGAAGTGACCGCCATGGACATCAACCCGGTGGCTTGGTTCATCCTCAAGTGCACGCTCGAATATCCCCAGAAGCTCGCCGGTCAGACGCGTCCCTTGCCGGCCTTTGCCCTGGAGGACCGCGACTTCATGGAGGCGTTCCTCAAGGCGAAGGGGTTCAAGGGCGCGAGTCTGCGTACTCACCTGGAGCGTTTGGGCCACGGTGACGGCGGCGAGATCCAGCTCGATACATTGGGTCATGACGACCCGACGGTGGAAGCGGACTTGGCCTGGCATGTGCGCGCCTGGGGCCGGTGGGTGCTGGCAAGGGCGCGCAAGGAGTTGGCTGCCTGCTACCCTACATACGCGGAGTTCGAGCCGCTGGCGCCTGGCAAGGAATACGAAACGCGCTCCAGGCAGTTCCTGAAGGTTGACGAGGAGGGGGTGCCGCAACTCGACCCGCTCAACGCGGAATTCGACGCCGCCTACCTGAAGGACCCCCGCAAGCCTCGCTGGATCGCCAAGCCCACGGTCGCGTATCTCTGGGCGCGAACCGTGACCTGCAAACAGTGCCGCGTCATCCTTCCGCTGCTCAAGACGCGCTGGTTGTGCAAGAAGGATCGCAAACGTGTCTTGCTGACGATGGAGCGAAGGCCCGACGGGACAGGGGTAGTCTTCGGAGTACTGAGGGATGTCCCACACAACGGCGGCAACACGGCGCAACGGCGGGAGCACGACAAGCGCGTCGGTGTGGGCACCATGTCACGCACCGGCGCGACCTGCCCATGCTGCGGCGCGATCATGACGATGGAGGATATCCGTCTTGAGGGCCGCGCGGGCCGGCTGGGTATGGTGATGACCGCTGTCGTGGTTGATGGGCAGAAGGGCAAGGAATACCGTTCGCCCACGGACCATGAACGTGCGGTCGCTGAGGTCAGCGAGGGACAGCTTCAGGCGCTGTATGCGGGTGTCCCGTTTGGGCTGCCGGAAGAACCTTTGCCCAGTAAAGAGGCTCTCGGGTTTCGTGTTCCCCTTTATGGATTCGACACTTGGCGGAAGCTCTTCACCAACCGCCAGCTACTGTGCCTCGGCACATTTGTGGCGGTCACCCGGCAGATGTGCGATGGCGGCGGCACGACTCCAAAGGAATGGAGTGAAGCGGTGAGCGCAAGCTTGGCGCTTGTGACCGACCGCATTGCGGACCGTGGCAGCACGATTGCCCACTGGGACGTGGGTCGCGAGACGGTGGCGAATACTTTTGCAGGGTTCCGTCTGCCGATCAGTTGGGATTTCAGCGAAACGGCGGTCTTGGGGGAAACGTCCGGCTCCTACTCCGGACAACTCGAATGGGTCGCCCGTTATCTGGAACACGGCGTGGGAGCATCGGCATTCTCGGTGGAGCCCAATCCTTCCAGACGAAGCGCCATGGACTTCGGAGGAGAGTACGACGCCATCGTCACCGATCCTCCCTATTATGACGCGATCCCGTATTCGGACCTGATGGATTTTTTCCATGTCTGGCTGAGGCGCTCCACGCAGGGTCTGTCAGAAGAAATCGATGCGGCGTTTGGCGAGCCGTTGGGGCCGAAATGGGACCACGACAGCAGTGACGGCGAGCTTATAGACGACGCCAGTCGGTTCAGCGGCGACAAGGAGCGGTCGAAGCGGAGTTACGAAGACGGTATGGCCCGCTCTTTCCAGGCTTGTCACAGGGCGTTGCGGCCCGATGGCCGTCTGGTGGTGGTGTTCGCCAACAAACAACCGGATGCTTGGGAGACGCTGGTCGCGGCTCTGATTCGGGCCGGCTTCGTAGTGGACGGCTCATGGCCCATCCAGACAGAGATGGGGAACCGGGCGCGGGCGCTTGCCTCCGCGGCGCTTTCGTCGTCCGTGTGGCTGGTCTGCAAGAAGCGGCAGGTGTCCCGTCCCGGCTGGGACAGTGCGGTCCTCGGCGAGATGCGTGAGAACATCACACGGCAACTCCATGAATTCTGGGACGCCGGCATTCGCGGGCCGGATTTCGTGTGGGCTGCCACCGGGCCGGCTCTGGAAGCCTTCAGCAGACACCCCATCGTCAAGAAGGCGAACGACCGGGACCAGCGGATGACGGTCTCGGAATTCCTGCGCGAGGTCCGCCGCATGGTGGTAGACTTCGTGGTCGGCCGCGTGCTGATCCAGGACGGCGGTGCCGCGTCGGCAGACGGACAAGAGGCGGCGACCGGATTGGACGACGTGACAACCTACTACCTCCTCCATCGCCACGACTTCGGCATGAGTGATGCGCCCACCGGTGCGTGCATCCTGTACGCACTGTCCTGCAACCTGTCGGACTCGGCGCTGATACATCAATGCGATCTTCTGGTCCACTCGGGGAAGGCGAGGAAGGCTGGTGACCGGGATGACGAGGCCCCCGCGTCGACGCACAGCGCAGACGAACTGGCCGAGAATATTGAAGATTCTGGCGGCGGCGCCAAGGTAAAACTCAAACCCTGGCATCGCCGCCGCGGCCGCAACCTCGGTCTTGACATGTCCGGCGGACGGCCCGTGCCCTTGATAGACCAGGTGCACAGGCTCATGCACCTGTGGCGAGCCGGCGACCAGACCAAGGTAGACGACTATCTCGACACCCGTGGCCTTCAGCGTAATGCCCTGTTCAATCAGCTCCTCCAGACGCTGATCGAATTGGCGGACGCCGGCTCCGACGAGCGGGCGGTCCTTGAAGCCCTCAGCAATCATGTGGCCGGGCGCGACAGTGTTCAAGACCCGCGGCAGATGCGCCTTTGATTCGGTTCTGCGGTACATGAACAGTCAACCGGAGGAAGGCCGATGATTACCTCGATCCGCCTGGTGAACTTCAAGAATTTCGTAGACGAGACGTCGCGGGTAGGACCATTCACGACAATCGTTGGGACGACGTACTGGACCGTTACGAAAAGGACTCAATTTGCGGCACTTGGGAGCTGTTGGCTGACGCCGTATACGCCGGAGGATCAGGTGAACTCAAGAAGAAGGGGTTTCAGGCCGTAGGTAAGGAAAAGTCAGCATGGTCGGAGAGGATTGCTCCGTTGATGGACGTGGACGCCAACGGGTCGCCTAGCTTCCGGTACTTTCGAAGCAAACTCCAGGCGTTTGCGGGTTGAACTGGTCCCATCCTGAAACCCCGCCTTCTGCCTTCAATATAGTTCACTCGACGAGGACGACATGTCTACCAAACCTGCCCGGAAACCCTGGCACGAGGTCGTGCAGCTACGCGACGACCTGAGGACGGGGGAACTCTCGTTGGCGGTGTTCGCCGCCGACCTGCATGACGTGGTCATACAGAAGGGCCGGCGGCCGGTGTACGAGGATCCGGCGCGGTTTTTTGCGCTCACCTACCCGACCTTCAATCTCCGCGAACTGGTCAAGGACGTGTGCGTCCGTTTGGCGGGAAAGAGTGACAAGGCGTACCGAAAGCTCTCCGTCAACTACGGCGGCGGCAAGACCCATACGCTCATTACGCTCAGACACCTGGTGCACGAACCCGATAGCCTTCCTGACTTGCCGGCGGTCACGCAATTCAAGGCGGGTATTGGTTCCGAGATACCGAGGGCTCGGGTCGCGGCGCTGTGCTTCGACAAGATCGACCTGGAGAAGGGCGTCGAGACGCTGGGACCCGACGGAACTGTCCGGATGCTCAAGCATCCATGGAGCATCCTCGCCTATGAACTGGCGGGTGCGGACGGGCTCAGGCTCATCCACGCCGATGGCAAGGACGAGGAGCGCGAGACGCCGCCTGCCGAACCACTGGTAGCGGACCTGTTGTCGAAGCCCCAGGCAGAGGGCCTGTCAACGTTGGTGTTGCTGGACGAGGTGTTGATGTACATGCGCGCCCAGATCGAGACGGACCCCGACTGGCGCGGACGTTTGAGAAACTTCTTTCAGTACCTGACGCAGGCGGTGGTCAAGGTGGACCGATGCGCCCTGGTGGCGTCTCTTCTGGCGTCGGATCCGAAAAAGTACGACGAGCTTGGGAGCGAGTTGCTTCAGGAGGTGTCGGAGGTCTTCGGCCGCCAGATGGAAGAGGACGCGAGTCCCGTAAGCAAGGAGGACGTTTCCGAGGTCCTGCGGCGCCGTTTTTTCACGCCCGAGTCGATTCGCAATGCCGAAGTCTTCCGCCCCCATGTGACTTCGGTCGTGAGCAGCATCGCGGGACTGGACGAGCAGACCCGGAAGGAGAGGGAGGCAGCGGAGAAACGCTACCTGGAGAGCTATCCATTTCACCCGGAGCTCACCGAGATTTTCTATACCCGTTGGGCCCAGGTTGACGGTTTCCAGCGCACGCGGGGCATCCTTCGGACGTTTGCCATCGCGCTTCGCGATGCAGAGGCGTGGGACACGAGCCCGCTGGTCGGGCCGAACGTCCTGCTGGCCGAGCCGGAAAAGAACGACTTGGCGGAAGCGGCCGGCGAGTTGGCTTCCTTCGCCAGCGTGGAAGACGGCGCCGACAGGCAGCAGTGGCGGCCGATCATCGAGGGTGAGCTTGCCAAGGCACGGATGATTCAGTTGGAGGCTGCCAGCCTGCGCCATCGGGAGGTTGAGCAGGCGGTCATGTCGGTGTTCCTCAGCTCGCAGCCTATCAATCACAAGGCCCTGACGCGAGAGCTGATGGTTCTCCTCGGGACAGCCGATCCGGACAAGATCGAACTGGAAAAGGCCCTGCGCCGCTGGACGGAACTGTCCTGGTTCCTGGACGAGACCGACGTGGTTACGGGCGAAAAGGACGCCGGGGGCATTCCGCAACTGCCCAAGGCTTGGAGGCTCGGCAATCGCCCGAATCTGCGCCAGATGCACCACGACGCCTGCAGCAATCGAGTTCCGCCCGCCCTCGTGGAAACACAACTCATCGATGCCATCGAAAAACGAAAGACGCTCACGATGGGAGCCGCCGCGGCCGGGGCGAAGGTGCACAACCTGCCGGAGCGGCCGCGCGACGTCGCGGACGACGGCGACTTCCACTACGCCATCCTCGGTCCCAGGGGCGCGTCGGATTCGGGCAAGCCGAGCGCGGAGGCCAGGCGCTTCATCGATGAGACCACTGCGGCCGACCGCCCTCGGGTCTATCGCAACGCTGTCGTGCTCGCGGTTCCCTCGCGGGACGGGCTTGATGCGGCGCGTGCACGGATTCGGGAGTACCTTGGTTGGGTCGAGGTCCGCGAACAGCTCAAGGATCAACCCATCGATGCCATTCGTGAACAAATGCTCGCCGGCGAGACGGAGTCGGCAAGAAGGCACATCCCCGACGCCATTTCGCAGGCCTACTCCATCGTGGTGACGGTGAACGAAGGGAACGAGATCCAGGCGTTCAAGGTGGTTGTCACGGGCGATTCCCTGTTCACCACCATCAAGGCCGACCGGCGATCCCGCATCCAGGAAACGGCCATCAGCTCGGAAGCCATGTTGCCAGGGGGGCCCTACGACCTGTGGCGGGACGGGGAAGAGTCCCGCCGCGTCAAGGATCTCGTGGGCGCCTTCGCCCAGTTCCCGAAGCTGCCCAAGATGCTGAGGACGAAGGAGATCCTCGAAACCGTGGCCCAGGGGGTCCGGGATGGCATCTGGGTGGCGCGTGTTTTGCGTCCTGACAGAACCGCCAGGACCTTCTGGCGCACGGACATCGACGAGCCTGCGCTGAAGGATCCGGGCCTGGAGGTTTTCTTGTCCGACGCTGCAACACTGAGTGAACTCACCGCCGATCTGCTGGCGCCGGAGAAGCTGCCCCGACTGTGGAGCGGTGGAGAGATCAGCGTTCAGGACGTGTATGACTATTTCGCCGGCGGCCACACCGTGACCGTACCGAGAGAGGGTTATGAAGAGACCGCCACCATCCCCCGCTGCGAACCTGAGCACATCGAGAGCGCGATATCGCAGGCCGTGGAGCAGGGCTTTGTATGGTTGACCAACGGGCCGGCATCAATTTTGAACGAGAGCGTGCCCTCCGGCGTGCTCAACGCTTCCGCGAAATTGCGGCCGCCCCCCGAGCGGTTTGCTGTCGACGAGTTGACGGATTCGTCAATTCCTGACGCCTGGAAGGACGGTGAAAGCAACGCTCTGGCCATCGCCACCGCCCTCTCGACGAAGCGAGGGGTAACCTTGCCATGGTCCACGGTGCGGACGGCGATCGAGGATGCCATCCGGGCGAGATGGATCGAACTCAAGGATGGTGACGCCACGTGGCCCTGTGACTTGGCCGGTGCCAAGCACGTGGCCCTTCGGGTCCCATCCGGTAAGGTTGACCCGCCCAAGCCTCCGAAACCATCCGGGCTGCTTGTTGCTGAAGCCGTCCTTGAGGCAAACGGGATTCAGGATCTGGCGGATCAAGTCCCCGAGATCGCCAAAGCGGCGGTGGGCAACAACCTCCAGTTCAACGTCCGGGTCGAGCTGGGTGGGGAAACCGCTCCCGGCCCTGAGGCGGTGGAAAAGATCAATGAACTGCTCGCCGAGGTGTCCGATAAGTTGAAGCTCGCCTGATCAGCCGCTCCTCTAACTGCGAGCTTGGCGGCGTCGTCCAGGTAGATGAGAGGAGAACGCCGCCACCATCTCCGCCGACATCGCGGGGCGCATGCGCAGACGGCCAGCAGCAGGGGTTCATTATCCGTTTGAGCCGCTACGGGGTGCCTGTGGTATAAGGGAAACGACCTCGACCTGTTGTTTCCAAAATCCCGTTGACCGGGACGACACTGGAGGAGATTATGACCCGGAAACTCGTGCTTTCGACGTTGGCTCTATTCGCGGCTCTTGCCATGGCCGCTTCCGCGGCGCATGCCGCCGAGAACTTTTACGCCGGCAAGACCATGCACATCATGGTCGCGGCCTCCCCGGGCGGGGGTTTCGACGCCTACTCGCGACTCCTTGCGCGGCACATGCCCAAGCACATACCGGGCAAACCCTCTATGATCGTCCAGAACCGCCCCGGAGCGGGTGGGCGCATCACCGCCAACTACATGTACAACAAGGCCAAGCCCGACGGGCTGACCATGGGCATGTGGATCGGCGGCTTGGTCCTGCAGCAGTACCTGGGGGACAAGGGGGTGAAGTTCGACGCGGCCAAGTTCGAGTGGGTCGGCGCGCCGGTGCGGATCCACAACGTATGCATGGCCCACAAGTCGAGCGGCGTCGTCGACCTGGCGAGCTGGCGCGCGGCCAAGAAGCCGTTCAAGATCGGCGGCCAGCGGCCCGGCTCCACCATGTCGGACATCCCGATGATCCTGGACAAGCACTCGGACCTTCCCCTCAAGCTCATCGAGGGGTACGGCGGCACCGCGCCGGTGCGGCTCGCGGCTGAGCGGGGCGAGGTCGGCGGCGTGTGCGCGAGCTGGGAAGGACTCAAGAACCCCTGGGCCGCGGCGCTGAAGAGCGGCGACGTGCGCGTGCTGCTGCAGTTCGTGGACAAGCCCCATTACGCCCTCAAGAAGGTGCCCCTGGGCATCGACCAGATGAAGACCGAGGAGGGCAGGGTGGTGATGAAGACCGTGGTCCACGACATCGGCGGTTCCCTCAACCGGCCGTACTCGCTGCCTCCGGGCACTCCCAAGGACCGGGTGATGATCCTGCGCCGCGCCTTTGACGCGGCCACGAAGGACCCCGAGCTTCTGGCCGAGGCCAAGGGCAAGTTCGACGTCACCCCCGTCTCCGGCGAGGAGGTGGAACGGCTCGTGGCCAACATCGCCAAGCTGCCGCCGGAGTTGATGGCGACCATCCAGAAGACCTTTGCGTCCAAGATGTAGCGAGCACCACGTTTCCGCCCGCGAGGGGCGGGCCTTGATGCAGGACACCGTGTAAATGGCCCGCCCCTCCGGACTGGCTTACAGCATCCACACGCCACGTCTGATCCTCCGCTGCTGGCATCCGACCGATGCCAACCTGCTGCAGCGGGCGATCAACGACAACCTGGACTATCTGCGTCCGTGGATGGACTGGGCGCGCCAGGAGCCGGAATCCCTGGAGATGAAGACGGAGCGGCTGCGGCGGTTCCGGGACGACTTCCTCTCGCGGCGAGATTTCGTCTACGGTATCTTCGGCGCCGACGGCGTCCGCATCATCGGCGGCACCGGCCTGCACACGCGCGAGAACAAGGACGCACGGGAGATTGGCTACTGGATCGCCGAGCCGTACGCCAACAAGGGGTTGGCCACCGAGTCCACGGCGGCGCTCACGCGGGTGGCGTTCGAGATCAACCGGGTGGAGCGGGTGGAGATACGCTGCGACCCGCGCAACGAGGCCAGTGCCCGGGTGGCCGAAAAGCTCGGCTACTTCCACCGTTCGACGCTCTACGGCAACAAGAACGATGCGGAGGGGCTGGCGCGGGACACCATGGTGTGGAGTCTGGATGCGGCCGACTACCCGCAAAGCCGCGCGTCAACGGTCTCCGTAGCCGCCTACAACCGGGCCAAGATCCAGATCCTGTAGGTCGGAGTCGGGTTACGCCTTCGGCTCACCCGACCTACGCGCTGCCCCCCGAACAGTAGCCTGTAGGTCGGATTAGCGAAGCGTAACCCGACAGTCCGACGAACCTACTGGATATCGTACAACCGCGCCACGTTGTCCGCGGTGAGCCGCTTGCGCATCTTCTCGCTCAATCCGCCCATGGTGTGCGCGATGAACTCCTGGGAGTCCGGCCAGATCCCGTCCCGGTGGGGATAGTCCGAGGCCCAGCAGAAGTTCTCCGGGGCGTATTCTTCCGCTAGTTGCGCGCCGACCTTGTCGTCCTGGAAGGTGGCCCACATCTGGCGCTGGAACAACACGCTCGGCGGGGTGCTGATCATACCCTCGTACTCGCCTTCCCGGAACTTGGTGTCGAGCCGCTCCAGCACGTAGGGGATCCAGCCGATGTGGCTCTCGGCCATCACCACCTTGAGGGCGGGGTGACGCTCGAGCGCGCCGCACAGGATGATTGACACGAGGCACTCGTCCGCTTGCATGGCCACCACCGCGATGTGCGCCTCCTTGGATACCTTCGGGGTATCCCCCCTGAGCTTTTCCTCGGCGGTCCGGGGCCCCACCGTGGTGGTGCCGTGGCCCGCGCCGATGTGGAAGGACAGCGCCACTTCCTCCTCCTCCGCAGCGGCCCACATGGGTTCCCACATCTCGTGCCAGATGGGCGCCGGACCGTTGAAGAAGTCGAACAGCGCGCCCTTGAGGCCGAGGCCGTTCCTGCCGATGCGGCGGAGCTCCGCGGCCGCGGCGTCCGGGGAGTGGGCGGGGATGTCGGCGATGCCGATGAAGCGGCCGGGGTCGTGCTCGCAGAACTCGGCGATGAAGTCGTTGTAGGCCCGGTAGGTGGCGGTGATCACGTCCGGGTCCTTGATGCTGTCTTCCACGAAGCGGATGCCGTAGATCACCTCCACCTCGATGTTGTCGATCTCCATGTCCCTGGCCCGAAGCTTGGGATCCGACGGGTGTGTGGGCTCCCAGCCCGCCTCGCGCATTCGCCGGCCCCGATGGTTGGTCATGGGCTGCCGGCCCATCCAGGCCCGGTGCCCGCCCATCGCCGCGCCGTCGCCGACCCAGGTGGGTTTGCCGTCGACCGTGTGCACGTTGGGCACGCGGTCCTTCAGCTTCGCCGGCGCGCGGGACCGGAACGTATCCTCGTCGAGGTAGAAGAGGTCCATGTGTCCGTCTGCAGAGATGATTCGGTCGCTCATGATCGTTCCCTCCGGTTCCCACTTTTCTCACAGTCGACCCGGACTGGCAAGCCCGATGGCCTCCCCGGGAGCGGGGAGGGCGCAGGCGCGCGATTTGTGGTACACGCCACCGGAGGAGGACCATCCATGACCACGACGGCCAACGATCTCCAGGGCGAGTGGCGCGACCGCGCCGCGGTGCCGGACCACGTGATCTGGGGACCCGGATCGCATGAGCGCCTGAAAGGGCTGCTGGAAGAAATGGGTTGCAGCCGGGCACTTCTCCTGACCAGCGGTTCCCTGAAGAAGCGCACGCCGTGGGTAGACAGGATCGTGGACGGGCTGGGCGGCATGGTGGCGGCGGTCCGTAGCGACAGCGCGGAGTTCACGCCCGACTGGTTGTGCTTCGACACGGCCCGGCAGGCGCGGGAGGTCGAGCCCGACGTCATCGTCACCGTGGGCGGCGGCAGCGTGGCGGACTGGGGCAAGGCGGTGGCTTTCATCCTCGCCCAGGGCCTGGAATCGGTGGAGGAACTGGATGATTACGTGGCCTCGCCGGACAACCAGCGGCTGGTGCGGTTGCCGAGGCCGCCGATACCACAGGTGGCGATACCCACCACCCTGTCGGCCTCCGAAGCCACCTGGTCGGTGACCATCAACCGCCCCGAGCGCAAGTTCAAGGACCACGTGCGGCACCCGGATCTGGTGCCCAGGGCGGTGATCCTCGACGCCGCCATCGCCTCGTCCACCCCGGCCGGCCTGTGGTGCGCCACCGGCCTCAAGGCCATGGAGCACGTCGTGGAGAAGCTCTACACCGTGGACCGCAATCCGGTGGTGGACAACATGTGCCTCAAGGCCGGTGAGCTGCTGTACCGCCACCTGCCGCGCTGCAAGGACAACCCCGAGGACCTGGAAGCCTTCACCCAGTGCCACGTGGCGCTCGTTGGCGTGGGCTTCCACGGACGCGGCGTTCACAAGGGGCTGTCCCAGGTCATCGGCTGGCAGCTCGGCGCCTACGGCGTGGCCCACGGCCATACCTCCTGCGTCATGTTGCCCCACGTGATGCGGTTCAATCGTTCTGTCACCCTCTCCGCGCAGGCCGCCCTGGGGCGGGCGTTGGGCGGGGAGGGCGCCACCGACGACGAGTTTGCCGAAAGCGCGCAAGCTGCGGTGGCCGGGCTGGTCCGGGACCTGGACTTGCCCCACCGGTTGCGGGACGTGGGCATACGCCGCGAGGATCTTCCGGAAATCGCCGAGAAAGTCATCGTCTCTCCCAACATCATCTACAACCCGAGGCCGGTGACGGATCCCCGGGAAGTCCTGGAGGTGCTGGAAGGAGCGTGGTAGCGGTCATGGATCCGTCAGGACCCCAATACCGGGTCGGCGTGGACATCGGTGGCACTTTCACCGACTGTGTCACCATGGATGCCGCCGGAACGGTGACCGTGGGCAAGTCCCTCTCCACTCCGGAGGACTACTCCATCGGCGCGTTGAACGCGGTGCGAGACGCCGCCGAGAGCCTTGGGCTGGCGGATGAAGCCGAGCTCCTCGCGTCCACCGGGCTGTTCTTCCACGCCTGCACCATCGGCGACAATGCGCTGATCACGGGTTCCGGGGCCGTCACGGGCCTGATTACCACCAAGGGGTTCGCCGACACGCTCCGCATCATGCGCGGGCGCTTCACCGATGGCGTCCCGGAGTCCGAGATCTTCCATCTCGCCACCCTCGACAAACCCGCGCCCATGGTGCCGAGGCCGCTGATCGAGGAGCTGGACGAACGGGTGGACTACAAGGGTTCCGTGCTGGTGCGGCTCGATCCCGCCCAGGTGGAGAAGGCCGTGGCGGAGCTGGAATCGAAGGGGGTGGAGGCCCTCGCGGTGTGCCTCATCTGGTCCGTCGCCAACGACAGCCACGAGCGGGCCGTCGCCAACATCGTTTCGAGGAGACACCCGAACGTATTCCTCAGCCTTTCCAGTGAGGTGGCGCCGTACCTGGGCGAGTACGAACGCACGGCCACCACGGTGTTCAACGCCGGCATCGGGCCGCGGATCTCAACCTACGTCAAGCGGCTGGGAAGCCGGCTGCGGGAGCGGGGCCTCGACGGGGAGCCGCTGATCATGCAGTCCTACGGCGGCGTGCTGGGCGTTGAGGCCACCGCCCGCAACGCCATCGGCACCATCGAGTCGGGACCCGCGGCCGGGGTGGCGGGCAGCGCGTGGCTGGGAAGCCTCATGGATCTTCCCGACATCCTGGCGACGGACATGGGCGGCACTACCTTCAAGGTCAGCGTGATCCGGGATGGCGCCATCGAGATGGACTACAAGCCGGTGCTGCTGCGGCACCAGATCTACTCCACCAAGATCTGGGTGGAGTCCATCGGCGCCGGGGGCGGCAGCATCGCCTGGACCGAGCCCAAGACGGGGTTGCTCAAGGTGGGGCCGGAGGGCGCGGGCGCGCAGCCGGGGCCCGCATGTTACGGACTGGGCGGCGCCGAGCCCACGGTGTCGGACGCCGACCTGGTGCTCGGGTACCTGAATCCGGACTACTTCCTGGGCGGGCGCATGTCGCTGGATGCGGAACGGGCGCGGCGGGCCGTCGAGGAAAAGGTCGCCGAGCCCTTGGGGCTGTCCGTGGAGGCCGCGGCCGCCGGTATCTTCCGCATCATCAACGCCCACATGAGCGACCTCATCCGCCGCGCCACGGTGGAGCGGGGCTACGACCCTCGGGACTTCACGCTGTTCGCGTTCGGCGGCGCCGGGCCGGTGCACGCGGCCCGTTACGCCGCCGAGTTGGGCATCAAGCAGGTGGTGGTGCCGCTCACCGCATCGGTGCACAGCGCCACCGGCCTGGTGAGCTCGGACATCGTCTACCAGTACGGCAAGTCGGACCGTCTGCTGGTGCCGGCGGACCGCGACCGCGTCAACCGCGACTTCGATGAGCTGGTGCGCCGTGCCCGTGCCGATCTCGTCGCCGCCGGGTTCGAGGGCGACGGGATCCGCATCGAGAGAAGCCTCGACATGAGGTATCGTTACCAGGTGCACGAGTTGAATGTCGGCATGCCCGAGGGCGACGCGGCGTTGTCCGAGCAGGAGTTGGACGGCGTGTACGAACGCTTCGACGAGCTATACGAACGGACCTACGGCCGCGGTTCCGGCTACCGCGAGGCCGGCAAGGAGATCATGAATTTCCGCCTCACCGCTACCGGCGCGCTGGACAAGCCCCGGCTGCAGCGCTACCCATCGTCTTCGACCGATGCCGGTGGAGCACTGAAGGGAACCCGCAAGGTCTTCTTCGAGGAGTTCGAGGAGCGGCGCGACACCCCGGTGTACGGCTTCGAGCCCTTGCGTCCCGGGAACGAAATCTCCGGGCCAGCCATCATCGAGACGCCGGTGACCACCATCGTGGTCAACCCAGGCGACCGGGCGGTCATGGACGAGTACCGTAACGTCAGGCTGCTTATCGGGGACTGAGAGGGAATAATGGACACGCGAATCCGCGGCGTCGACCCCGTGACCTTCGAGATCCTGTCTCACCGGCTGCACCAGGTCACCCGCGAGATGGGCATCACCCTGGAGCGAACCGGCGGCACCGTCAACACCACCCAGCAGCGGGACTACATGGCCTCGCTCTACCGCCCGGACGGCGAGATCCTGTGCGCCGGCGCCACCCTGGGACAGCACGTGGCCTGCGCCAGTTGCGCGGTCAAGTCCATCATCGAGCGCTTTCCGGCCGAGGAGGTGTTCGAGGACGACGTATTCCTGCTGAACGATCCCTACCTGGCCGCCATCCATCAGTCCGACGTCTACGTCATCGCGCCGATCCACTACCGCGGCCGGCTGGTGGCGTGGAGCGCCACCTTCGTCCATGTGAACGACGTCGGCGCCAATTCGCCGGGGGGCGACTCTCCCGACGCCACGGAGATCTTTCACGAGGGGCTGCGGGTCCCGGGCATCAAGCTGGTGGAGCGGGGCAGACTGCGCCAGGACGTGTTCGACACCCTCACCAACATGACCCGCCAGCCGGGTATGGTGGGGCTGGACTTCAAGTGCGAGATCGCTGCCAACAACGTCGCCAAGGCGCGGCTCGCGGAGATGTACGACCACTACGGCCCGGAGTTGCTGGAGTCGGTGGGCAACGAGATGATCCGTTACACCGAGGCGATCCTGCGCGAGCGGGTCGCCTCGTTCGAGGATGGCGAGTGGACCGAGGAGCTGGCTCTGGAGGCCCAGGACACCTGGCGCATGAAGATCACGCTACGCAAGCGCGCCGACCGGCTCGTCTTCGACTTCACCGGCACCGACCCCCAGGCCTCGACCGGCGTCAACCTGCCGCTCCACGGCACCGCCGGGTTCTGCTTCGCTGCGGTGCTGACCACGCTGGTGTACGATCTCCCCAAGAACCATGGTGTGCTGAGGCCGCTGGAGGTCATCGCCCCCGAGGGGACCCTGGTGAACGTCACTCCGCCCGCTCCGGTGTCGATGAACACCACCTCGTGCGGTTTCGCGGTCGGCTTCCTGGCCAGCTCGGTGCTGATGCAAATGCTCGGCACCCACGAGCGCTGGAAGGGCGAGATCGTTACCCCCAACGCCAGCCACCGGAACGGCAAGCACTCGGGCGTCAACCAGTACGGCCGCTATTGCGTCTTCAACCTTGCCCACGGCGCCATGGACGGCAACGGCGCCCGCGCCTACCGCGACGGTATCGACTCCGGCGGCACGTACATGAGCTGTCCCAACGCCGAGTGGTTCGAGCTCAACTTCCCGGTGCTCTACCTGTTCCGCCGCCACGCGGAAGACTCGGCCGGCCCGGGAAAGTTCCGTGGCGGACTGGCGGTGGAGACGGCACACACCCCTCACGACGCTCCCGAGGGCAGGCTGGGCGGCGTGGCCTACGGCGTCGCCGGTCTGCGCAACTCGGGCCACGGGATGTACGGCGGCTACCCCGGCGCGCCCAGCGTCATCGTGCTCAGGGAGGGTACGCGGGTCCGCGAGGTCATGGCCGGCCACCGGAACGCCGTGGACCTGGACGAGGTGGGCGGGCAGGAGCGCGTGTTGCCGTACTGCAACTTCGACTTCAACGAGGGGGACGTGCTGTACATGCGCGTGGCCAGCGGCGGCGGCTACGGCGATCCGCTGACGCGGGAACCGGGCCTGGTGCAGGCGGACGTGGAGGGCGGCGTGGTCTCCGAGGACGCGGCCCGCGACATCTACGGCGTGGTGCTCGAACCCGGGACCCGCCAGGTGGCCCCGGAGGCCACCGACGCTCTCCGGCGCCGGCTCGCCGGAGAAAGGGCGGGAGCGTAGCGCGAACGGAACGGGGAGGAGCCGCCCCTCAGAACCCGAACTGCGCCATGTCGACTTCGGCGCCGCTCTTCCCGCACTCCTCCACGAAGACCCGGTGGATCTCCGGGTCCTGGTCCTGGTACTCGATCTGGGCGCCGCCCTTCTTCACGTCCTCGCCGGTGTCCTTGAGCTCCTCCACCTTGTACTTGAAGCCCCAGGGCTTGAGCGCCAGGTAGCGGGCCGGCTCGGCGCCGTTGTTGAAGTGCTGGTGCCACCACTGGATCGGCGGCACGAACATGCTCATGCGGCCCCATTCCACGCGCTTCCGGGGCGCGCCTTCCTCCCACAGGAACGAGTAGCCGGAGCCGGTCAGCATGATGATGTGCGCGCCGGCGCCGTGGCGGTGGGCCTTCTTGTACTTGCCCACCGGGAACTCCGAGAGGTGCGCGCTCATGGTGTTGTCGACGAACTCGAACAGCGTGGTGCGGTTGCCGCCGCCCCGCTCCTTGTAGTCCTTGGGCGAGAACTGCCACAGGTCCGCGATGAAGTTGGACTCCCACACGCGCCCCTTCTTCACCCCCTCGAGATAGCGCCCGGGCTTGCCCCACTCGTTGGCGTCGCCGGCGTAGCGGTCGCCGAAGGTGAAGGGGTTGTTGAAGATGTAGTCGAGGTTCCGGTAGCGGTTGATGATGACGGTGGCGTCGGTCAGCGAGATCATCCGCACCGGCTCCCGTCCCTGGGCGTTGAAGTGCTGGAACCAGGTGTTGAGCGGAATCGAGAACAGGCTCCCCTTCTGCCACTCCAGGGTGTGCTTCCGGCCGCCCTCGTTCCACAGGGTGGTGGCGCCCTGGCCCGACAGGATGAATACCGCCTCTTCGTAGAGGTGGTGCTGTGGCCGGAGCTCGCCACCCGGCGCGATCTCCTGGATCACCGTGTCGCAGGTGCCGCCGGCGCCGTCGAGGTTCACGAAAGCGCCCTTGCCGCCGGTGCGCGCCCAGTCCCCCAGCTCCAGCTCCAGCAGGTCGTCGATGATGAACCCCTCGTACACCGGGATTCCTTCCCACTGCTGGTAGATCTCGTAGGGGCTTATGGGGGCGAAGCCGGAGGCTTCGTTCAGGTTCCGTTCCGAGCCGTTGGCTGTGTCGATGGCGGCGGGTTTGCTCATGGCTATGCTCCTTCCTCTGAACGCCGATCCTTAGCCGGTTGAAGCGTCCTTCGACTCTAACCGCGGTCCTCCCGGTAAAGCCCGAAGGCCTCCTTCACCGGCCGGTCGTTGACCGAGAACAGGATGGCCTCGTCCTTGTTGCCGTTCTCGTGCTGGTGCCAGGACCACAGCGGCACGGTGAAGAAATCGCCCTCGCTCCATTCCATGCGCCGGTCGTCGACGATGGTGGCGCCGCCGCCGCGGAACACGTGGTAGATGGTGGTGCTGGTGTGGCGGTGCGAACGCGTCTTCTCGTCGGGCCGGATCATCTGGATCTCGCAGCCGATGGTGCGCAGCGTGAAACCGCCGTTCCGCGGGTTGACGTAGCGCAGCAGCACGCCGTCGCATTCGTCTCCCGGCGTCGACGCCAGCGCCTTCAGCGATTCGTAGGTGGTCTCCCAGGGATAGCGGAAGGGCGGGTCCGGAAATTCCGAGAGCTGCTCGGGCGGACGCGCCCAGCCGAACTGGTGCAGGCTGAAGTCGGGCATGGCCTCCACCGGCTGCTGCTTCTGGCTGAAGGGCTCCACCGCCATGACCTCCAGGGCCTTGAGCAGGGGGCCGTCGTGGCCGTCCACCCAGACGATGTTCTCGCCGCTGCCGTTGTAGTGGTCGTGCCAGGTCCACTGCGGCGTAAGGATCAGATCGCCGGGGTACATGGTGAACCGCTCGCCCTCCACGGTGGTGAAGGCGCCGCCTCCCTTGATCACGAAGCGGAGCGCGGTCAGGGTGTGACGGTGGGCCTTGGCGACCTCCCCGGGCTTCACGAGCTGCACGGAGGTGTGCACCGTGTTGGTGGCTCCGGTGGTGCCCGGCACGCCGGGGTTGAGGAGACGGATGGTACGACGTTCCGACTGCTCCAGGCTGACGAACTCGCCGGCCTCCAGTAGCCCGTTGTAGATGTCGTTCCACTTCCACAAGTAGGGGACCACCGTGGTCCTGGGCTCGATGACGTCGCCGTCGTTGCCGGTGATGTTGGAAGCCCAGAAGCCCACCAGTTGCTTGGTGGCGAGGTCCTTGTCGAGATCGTCGAGGCTCATGATCGTCTCCCTGCGGCCGGCCCGACGTTACGGCTTCGGCTGCCCTGTCGCCTGCATGTCAGCCCTCGATACGCCGCATGACGTAGGCCATCCCGCCGCGGTAGGCGCGGTCGATGGCCATGCACTGTTCGGCGGCCCGAAGCACGGTGTCGTAGTCCTCCTGCGTGCGCACGTGCCGGTCGTAGACGCCGTCCATCATGTCCGAGTGGTCGGTGTCCGCGGTGGAATGCACGTCCAGCGAGATCATCCGCTTGAGGCTGATGCCCAGCTCGTTCTCGAACTTCCTGCCGATGCGGTAGGACATGCCGCCGCCCTCGACGATGTCCGGGTTGTTGCGGCGTTCCAGCATCTGGGAGGAGGTGAACGCGGCCAGCCACGGGCCCTTGACGGCGATGTGGTGCCATGCGAGGAACGCCGCCTGCGTCATGGGCGGCGGCTCCGCGTTCTCGAAGTCCTCGCGCATGAGGCCGATGACCTCGCCCTGCTTGACGTTCAGGGAGTAGTGGTCCATCCCGGCCCGCGGATCGTTGATCAGCTCGTCGCTTTCGTGCTGCCACACCAGGGACTTGACGTCCAGGGGGGCGGCGGCCTGCACGTAGCCCCAGCAATCGCGGCGGTTCTTCGTGTAGAGAGCGTTCTGCACCACGTAGTAGCGCCCCCGCTCCATGGTCCAGGGCAACGTCAGCAGGTCCTGGAACTCGTCGCTCTCGAACTGGCGGTTGCACATCCCGTTCAGGATGCTCTTGAGCTTCGCGATATCGGGCATGGTTTGCGGCTCCTCTCCAGCGCGTGTTCCCGGTTCAGTCCAGCGCCTCCATCATGTTGGCGAGCTGCTCGCGGTACGCCCGGTCGATCATGAGACTTTCCCGCGCGCCCCGCAGCAGCGCCTGTTGCTCTTCCTCGGTATGGCAGTGTTCCCGCGCCACCGCGAGCAGGAGCTGGCCGTGCTCCACGTCGGCGGTCACGTGCTCGGCGTTGTTGATCTGCCGCTTCAGCGGAATCCCCAGGTCCCGTTCCAGGTTCTTGCCGACGCGGTACGAGAGCGAGCCGCCGCGCACCAGGTCGTCGGAGTTGCGCATCTCCAGCACGGCCGACGCCGCGACGGCCTCGCGCCACGGCCGGTCCTTGGCCAGATGGATCCACGCGTAGAAACACGCCACCGCCGCGTCCAGCGGCCGCACCCGCTCGTAGTCCTCCGGTGAGAGCCCGAAGATCTTCCCCTCCTGCACCGCCAGCGTGATGTGGTCCACCTTGCCCGCGGCCTTGTCGCCCATCAGCTCCTCGCCCTCGTGTTCCCAGATGAGCCGCTTGACGCTCAGCGGTGCCGCCCCCGCCACGAACGCCCAGCAGTCCCGCCGGTTGGCGACGTAGTGCTTCATCTGGATGGACAGGGCCTGGGCACGCGCCTGGTTGAATCGCAGATCCAGCAGCCGCCGGAAGGGCGGAGTCTCGAACTGCGCGTTGACGAGTTCTACCAGTTCCCGCCATACGTCTTCGACGCCGTTCAGTTGCGCGTCAGTGGCTTTCATGATCCTCCCCTTATCACCCTGTACCGTGAAAATGCGCCGACGGATACCGATCCGGACATTGGCGGACGCTACTTGCCCAGGATCAACCGTTGCAGCCTCACCTTGGCTCCCGGACCGATGGAGAAGATCTGCTTCAACAGGTGCTGGATCTCGGCGCCGGACAGGTACGATATTTCGATGCCGATCTTTCCGAGGACGAGTATAGGTTATCGATGCCTGCTGGGACATGCAACGCATGCCGCTGTTCGCCCCGCCCGCTGGTAGCACCCGACAGAATACACCAGAGTCCGTGGCAGGCTATCTCCCCGCTTTTGCTATGGCGCGGTCGCCAATCAGGTCGTAGACATAGCGGAATACGTTGATGCTTTCAGTGGCCGCGGCGAGGGCGGTGATGGCCGCGGTTTCGGTGCGCGCATACTCCACGATAATACGCACGGTTTCGTCGGCGTGCCCGCCTTCGTCCGGGTCCGCGGCGTCGGCTGCTTCCCAGTGAGTCAGGTGCTTGGAGTCCAGCTTCAACGCTTGCCAGTGTTTTCGCGAGTTGAGCGGGTGCTGACCGTATCTCTCGGCCAGTTCGCCGTGATTGGTGAGCTCGAGTCCGCCGATGGCGGCGAAACCTTCGAGCCACGGCCGCGTGCGGCTCACGTTGTCCCAGTAATGGGTAGCCATGAGCATGGGTGTGCTGGGCTTGTATCCGATGATGTCCTCCCGGTTAAGGCCGAGACCCTCGCCGAACTTGACCATGCTTTCGTAGTGGGTGTCCCCGATGGTGGGATCGTCCACCTCTTCGATGTAGATGTTGCCGATGATGTATTGCCTGACCGGAAGTTCGGGGCAGTTGGCGATGACATTTCCGAACCAGCGGGGAAAGTTCGCGGCAAAATAGGTATGTTCCAGGGCGAATATTCGAGCTCCCTCCACCGTTAGGTGCTTGGTGACGAATTCGACCGCTCGGGGAGACTGTTCCCACCAGGCGCCGGCCACTGCGTCCAGCACGTCTTGCTTTTCCAACATGACTTGCCTCCCAATCTGGTTAGTCGTAACAGCACACCGGTTTGTGTTCCGGTCCCCTCTATATCTCGCGTGGCGACCGCACGGCCGCCGGGGCACCTTCGCTTCTCGCCGCTTCACGATGACATCGTAATGGCCGGGCTCTCCACGATCGGCTGGCCGATGATCCACAGGCTGACGACCGTATAACCTATCATGAGTACCAACATCGGATACTGGCTTCGAAGTGCGATGGTCCGATCTCCAAGCGTGCGCAAAGCGATGCCGTCGGCAAGAAAAACGGCGATGATGTGTCCAAGCACGATGGTGATCACGGCGGTAAACCAGACGAATCGAACTCCCACGATACCGAAGTCGGGCCAGTAGTTGCGCGTTCCGAAAAGATTCCAGCCGAACCCGAACGGATCGGAAGCTAACGGAATGATAAGCTGTCCCTGAATCAGCAAAAACGACAGATAGTGGCTCAGATGGAAGGCCAAGGCTATGGGGACGAGAGAGAAGACAAAGGTTCGAGCCCAAGTCCCCACCGAGTGTGGGCTGCCGCTGGCCGCCAGCATGAGTTTACAGAACACCAAGTAAGTGCTCATGAATAAGGCGAGAAAAATAACTATTTCCGCGCTGTTCGCGATGAGGGCTTGTGGTGTATGCGGGTCAGGCGACAGTCCGTGGAGAAAAACCATCAAACGAGCCCACGCCGGGGTGACGCTTATGCCGTCGAACGTGACTGTCGAAAGCATCAGGAGCACGAATGCGGCAAGCGAAGGGGAGACGACCTCGGGGCGCAGTAGCCCCACGGCCACGGGGCGCAGGTTCAGTTCCCGCTGGTCGTCATTTGCTCCCTCGAAACAGGCGTAGCAGTTGACGCATTCCGAATCGCGGTCGCGACAGTCGAGGCGACAAGACATGCACATTTCCTGAGCGGTTACCCGAACCTCGGTCGGGGCGAATCGGGCCAGCAGCCCGAAGGCGATGGAGAAAGCCTCTCCATGAAGGAGCCACTTCTCCCTTCCGAAAAGGAACATACCGGTCCATGTGATGGCGGAGTACGCAATGATTAACACTGCCAGGTTGATCGGCACGGCCCAATGTGTAGAGACGAGTTCGATCCACGCGAACGCGACAAAAAGAAGAAACCCGGGCCAGACGCCAAGCCGCTCCGGGTAGGAGATGCGGAGTGACAGTTCGCCTTCGCCACGCATCTGGCGATAGAGCGCATCGGACCATCGGAAAAGGATCTTCCACGGATTGACGACGGCCCAGAGATTCCCGACTAGGGCTGAGATATATGCGAATCCTACCCACCAAAGGACCCAAACGAAAGTGGGTAGAACGTTTCTGTGAGGGTTCTGGTTGCCAAAGAATCCAACAAGCAGCAGCAGGAGGAAGAGTCCCGCGGACAAGAGCTGCAAGCCGAGCACAACGGCCGGATGGACGAGGACCTTGGCAATGGGCCAAGTCAAAAGATTGGCGCGAGGATAGTTGTTCCCGGGCGGGCGTGTGCGGGAAAAAACGCCGACGATCAGAAATGTACAGACGACGGCCGCAGCGGCACCTGCTAGGTAGAGCCAAAGCGGTACGGGGGAGTGGTAGTGCGGCTGTTCCCTCAGGCCATGCGCCAATAAGGGTGAGGGTCCTCCGAACACGGCAAGTGCCGGGACTGATAGGCGTCGGGCAAGAGACTTTGGCATTTTGGCGGCTAATCCCCCCAGCTTGTCTTGGGCGGGAAAAGGAGAGAGCCGACGGTGCCGAGACAACCGTCGAATCCGTCCGTCACCGAAGTCCAGTTTCAAGAATTGGGAGCTCGGTAGACAACCTTGCCGCCCAATACCGTCATGAGTGTTTGAATATTCTTGATCTCGCCGTCGGGAACTGAGAAATAGTCTCTATCCAGAACGATGAAGTCCGCCAGTTTACCGGGTTCAAGGCTACCCAAGTCTTTTTCTCGCAGAAGGTATCCTGCGGCGTCGATGGTCCATCCTCTTAGTGCGGTAACGCGGTCTATTCTTTCCTCGGGTCGCCATACCTTACCGTGAAGCTCCCGGGTCACCCAGGTTCCCACCCACGGCCAAACGGAGTCGCGGTACGGGAAGTATCCGCCCAGATCGTTGAAGTACCTTTCCTGCTGGTCCGTCAGCGTGCCTATGTGGCTGTCGGTCCCGAAGACAACCTTCACGCCGGCCTTGACGAGGCTGCGCACGGGCATAATCCAAGGCAGGTAGTCCTCGCCGAAATGATTCATCACATAGGGCACCGCCTGCGAGAACTGGGTGCTTGGAAATTCAACCAGAATCCATATTTCTTGATCTTCGGAATTTGATCCGGGCGAACCCACCAGTTGTGGTCGAAGCCCCACCGCTGCTGCCGGATGTCCTCCAGGGTCGCGCGCCCCGAACGGATGACCTCTTCAGCCAACTCGAAGGCCCTGTCGTAGACGCGATCGCCGGTCAAGGTATGCAGCCCCACGAGGCGCAAGCCGGCCTTGGCGGCCGCGAGATGTCCAGTATAGCTCGTCGAATCCGATGGGATGCACTGTCCCGCGGGCGCGAGGAAGAGGCGTCGGTAAATGCGTAGAGGAATGTCCGTTTTCGGCCTTGCGGACAGGCAGTCGCCAAAGGTGTCCCAGACCTCCCACCCGATCCCTACGTTCCACAAATAGTCGCTGCCCTGCCCGGCCGTATTGCCCAACAGTCGGTAGAATTCGGCTGGATCCTTTCCGAAAAAGCCGCTTTCGTGGTGCCAGCCGAATCGCAAAGGCATCGTGCCTTCCCGGTCCATCATGCCGAGCGCGTCAAATACTTCGACGTTTACCTCTCCGTGTGAGCCGATGGTCGTTATCCCGTAACGGGCGAGTTCGTTCATCTCTTCGGTGAGGAAGGCCGCCACCTTCTGGGTCTTTCCTCTCAGAACGACTCCGAACACCGTGTCGTAGGGTACCCGTACCGATACGTGCTCATAGCCGGTTTCCCGGATCATGATCTCTCTGGCTTTCGAATTTCCCAGCCCGATACAACATCCTTGAACAACCACCACGGGATTGTCCGGAGCGAGTTGATCGAGCGTCTCCCGGGTAATCTGGCCGCTCATTTTGAACGGGCGGCCGCTGAAATCGATGGATGTACCCAGTATCATGCCGGCCCGAAAAGGGAGGGCCGCGTAGACCCATTTGCCCGGGCCTATCTCTTTGATACGGGCCTTGATGGTCGGGGCGAAGTTTCCGACCACCTCCGCCGTGCTCTTCCCTTCAATGAGGACAGGTGTCAATTCCGGCGCGTATTTCGATTGAAGGTGCCACAGACCAAACAGGTGAGGGTGGGTGTGGACGTCGATCAGTCCGGGCACGACGGTGCGGCCCTTAAGGTCGATGACGGTGGTCCGCGGACCGGCCAACGGCTTAATCTCCTGATTGGTGCCAAGTTTCCAGATGCGGTCACCACGCACCGCGATGGACTCGTAAAACTTGAGGTCCGAATCCATGGCGGCGATCTTGCCGTTGTGGGCGATCAGGGTGGGGTAGACGGCCAATTCCTCGAGTGTGGCAGCTTGAGCCGGCGAAACCGTCAGTGCGGCGGCGTGTTGACCCAATGTCAGTGCGGCCAGAACAAGGGCGGTCGTCATTGCCCGTACCGGTTTCATTCGATAACGCATGACAGACTCCATCGGCCCGGGAGTGGAAAGTCCGGGCTCTCCTTAAATGCAGTCTCCGTTGGTTGACGAAATCGTAGCGTGGTCCTCTTTAAAGAGGACTTGGCTGAAGTCGTCCCAATGACTACGGCAGTTGCCTGACGAAATCCGCGCTCGTCATTACCTGACCGATACAGCGGGCGATGATGGTGCAAGCGACTTTCTGGGCCATTTCCTGGGATATCGCCCCCCAACCCAGATCGGGCAAATCGACCGCCAATGTCGCGTCCTCCAATAGAATGGCCCGTATCCCTCTGGAATGGGCGTCCCTGGCCAGGGCTTCGCAACCGACGTTGGTGCCACATCCGGTGATCACAATGGTGTCTCGCCCCGTATTTCTGAGGATGCTTTCCAAGGGCGTGTTGTGAAACGCGCTGTAGCTTCCTACCTTCCGTATCACCACGTCCCCGTTGGCCGGTGCCAATTCTGCCGCGAGCTGCGTCTCCTCCTGGTCGTCGACCAGGATTTCCCTCTGCCGTATCTCTTTCCAGAATTCCCCCACGATGCCCAGGTCCGCGCCATCACGGCGATAGCAGAACATGGTGTAAACGATAGGGATGTTCTTGGTTCGGCATAGTTGGACGAGGTCCTTTACCTTGTCGACCAACAAACGGCTCGCCTCTTCATCGTGCGAGTAGGGTCCCCGGATGAAGATTTTCTGCATATCATGCACGATCAAGGCGAGCCGTTCCGGATGAATTTCAAACTGAGGCATCTCGATGGTCCTCGAGTCGTCGTGTGGGTAAGGAACCCTCCCGAACTATCTCCTGGCCTTTGAGAGCATGGCTCTCGGCGTCGAATGGTCCTCGATACGGATCCCGGAATTTACCTTGAACTGTCCTCCGGGGCCCTCCGGAAAGAGCCAGATATTCGTATGATAGTCCTTCTGGACGTCGGCGAAGGAAATCCCCGACAACGACTTTATCTCGCGGCCCTTGCTGTCCTTCACCTTCAGGTTGCCGAAGAAGAAGACGAAGTACTTCCAGATCTTGTTCTGACTGTCCCATGTGTCGGCCAGCGAGGCGCGCCCAGTGAGGGCGTCCACGTACATCCTCTTCCGGCTGTACGGTGACCCCGGGATCTTGGCGACACCGTCAAGCACGAAGACCTCCGGTCGCAGCTCCCAGGTCGACCCGGGCCACTTGGTCTTGGTCGCAGGGAAAATAAAGGGATCCTTTGAGCCCTTGGCGAAAGTGCCGATGTTGGCCGGAGACGGGGCGAGGAATGGCTTTCTTCCGACCAGCTTCCACGTCCATGTCAGCACCGGATCGTTGTGGACGCTGAAATCACTGGTGAAGTAGGCTGCTCCGGGAGACGGAGGCTCGAATCGTTGGGTGGAAGGGACTCTGAGCGGCCGTCTCAGCGAGGGCACATACAGAATCGTGTCGGGAAGCTTGCTGCCGTCATAGTAGGTGATGGTGGTCACGCCGAGCCCGTAGATGTCGAAGGGGGCGAGTTCGGTGAGCGTGATACGGAACAACTCATCCTTGTATGCCGGTATGGTGGGCTTGGGTTCCACGGACTGCCGCCCGTTGGTGTAGATGGTCGTAAAGTTCGCCTTTCGTTCCCGGACCACGCTTCCGTTGCTGCCAACGTCCACCTCGATGGCGTCCGTTCGGAAGATGTCGTCGTACTTCTCGAAATTGAAGCCATGGTTCCAGATGACCTCGAGCCCGTTTTTCGGTTCCGGAAAAGGGTCTCCGCCGATCCACGGTCGGCCATCCCGTGTCCACAGTTGCCCTTTCTTGTCCAGGACCGCTTGGCCCTTGTTGCGCAGGGTGGCCTCGATCCATTGGTCCGGGATAAACGAATTCGGGGTCAGAGTGGTCTCCGCAATCCTGATCTGGTGACCTCGTTTCAGCTCCTCGTAAAGGCCGGGTGAGGCAAACTCCCGGACCAAGTCCGCGTTGTCCTTCGATATGACCATTCCGGGTTTCACCGCGCCTTTCGAGTATTTCTCGATAGAAAGGACATCTTCGGGATAGGCTGCCTGAATGTCCTTGCCAGCGCCGATCAGTGGAAGAACGGGCTGCAGGAGTCCGGCTCCAGCGAAAACACCCGCGCTTTTGAGAAAGTGTCGTCTCGTCCATTCCAGCTTGTACATGGTATCATCCTTCCCCTATTCAGAAGCCCATGGTCAGGCGCAAAGCCAATCCTTCGGCCCAGTAGAAGCTGCCAAACCGCCCGGGCCGTCTCTCCGACCCGCCAAATGCGTTGTAAAGGAGATCCAAACGAAAGTTACTGCCGATCTCCCAGTGAATCGCGGGCTGTATCCAGTACGAATCGTCGGTGTCATAGATCGCCAGCAGCTCCAGATTCACCTGTTTACGAAAGAGTGGTTGTTGCAGGAGCACGGAAAAACTATGGACCATCTCATCCACCTTCGCTCCGGACGAGTAGACCTGGCTCAGATCGCCGCTTGTATGGGTGAAGAAGTATCCCAACGCGACAGACATCGATCCCAGGCCGGGAATGAGGTACGTCGGCCGCTCGATCTGGATGACGCTCTTCCAGACCCTTCTCTTGACAATCGCGGTCGAGTTCTCCGTCAGGGAGAAGGGCGCGTTGGGGGTGACCGTGGTTTCGACTCGAAACAGGGCGCCGAGGTCCTGCGAGAAGTAGTTCAATGACCCGCCGAAGATGTTGACCCGCGGGTGTTGGAGCCGCAAATCCACGCGGAAGGGATCGAAGATTCCGAGCCCGCCCAGGAGCGGAATCCCTCTGGGGTCGTAGACGAGTCCGCCCGGAGGTGCTGGTACCACACCGACACCATCATCGTTTGGCTTCGACAGGAAGTTCAGTGAGAAGTCGAAGTCCCCCAATGTGCCGGTCACGCGCGTCCCGACGGTGGCCTCTCCGGTCTCCACCTCGTCCGTGGCTTTCAGGATACCCGGCAGAACGTTATAGGGTGCACCCTGTTCGGGAAGAATCGTCGGGGTGACCAATCCCGGGTTGAGCACCAACTCGAAGGTGAGATCGTGGATCTGGTCGGTAGGGACCGTAACTGCGCCGCGAATGAACCACTGCGGAATGCGGATTCCTTCGAATTCCTCCAAGGCTCTGTCGAAAAAGAAAAACTGACTCAGGTCCAGGGGGTTGACAACATCGAGGACCCGCTGAGCGATTGCCTCGCCCCACGCGATGGGTTGCTTCCCGACCCGGAGCCACAAGTTTCCGCTCGCGTAGTTGATATAGGCTTGCGAAAGCTCGACCTTGCCATCCCTTCCGCCGGAACGAAGCAGCCAGTCGTGTCCGGCAAAGTTGGACGGCAGAGATTCGTACGGCGGCTCGTGATAGTCGTCTGCGGTTTTGGTCGTGTCCAGTGTGAATCGAGGTTCGAGAAGAACACTCCAATTTGAACCAAGCTTCCCATAAATATTCAGGTGGAGGGCATTCTGCATCAGCAAAAGGTCGGGTTTACCTGTGCTATCGATGAGACTTACCGGGTTCGTTGCGTTCGCGGTGTTGTTCGGATTGGCGACACCCGTCGCAGCGTTGACGGTGAGCCGGTACAAGCCCGTTATCTCAAAAGGACCCATACGGGTCTGACCGTGGAGTTCGCTGTGGAAACACAGAAGCCCCACAAAAAGGCCAACGTACAGAATCGCACCCTGGTTCCATTTCATAAAAACCCCCTTCCCTCATGGTTCTCTCTTTCAACGACAATCCCATTGGAGCAGCCTATCCGGCATTGCCGGACACGATGTACCTTACGCGACCGACGAACCTGGGTTGAACGATGAATAACAACAACGGAACGACGACCATGGCTACGACCATGTTGATCACCATAAGAAACGCGATCAAAAGGCCCATGTCCGCTTGAAACCGGAGGTCGGACAGGAAGTACCACGGGGCGATGCCGATGAGCAGAGTGGTGGCTGTAAAGAGAATCGCTCTTCCGGTCGTCCCCACCGCCACCGAGATGGCTTCCTCGAAGGTGCCCTTGAGTTGAAACTCCTCGCAAATTCGGCTCATCAGGTAGATCCCGTAGTCGATGCCCACGCCGATGCCCACGGCGGCGACGGGGAGGGTATTGACGTCCAGACCTATCTCCATCTTCACCATCGCCGCGGCGGCGATGAGGTTGGAGACGTTGACGGGGATGAGCAGGAGCAGGGCCGCCACAAAAGACCTGTAGGTAATGCTGCAGGTGACGAACACCGCTGCCAGGACCAGGAGCAGGATGTTGAGCTCGCTCCGTGCAACCGCGTTGTTGGTGGCCCCCAGGAGCCCGATGCTGCCCGAAGCGAGGCGGACCGAGAGGCCATCTTTCTCGGCCTGGCGGTCCGAATCGATGAATGCCTGGGCTCGGTCCAGGGCACGTTCGATGGTTTTGCCCCGGTGGTCCTTGTACCAGACGCTAACACTGGCCGCCCTGAAGTCTTTTGTCAGCAGATGGTCGAAATCTCCCGGGCTTGCCCCGGTCATCGCCAGTTGTGAAAGCAGGGCCGCATCGGCATCCTTCTGAGGAATGACTTGCCATTTGGGTATGTCACCGTGAAAGAGGCTGTTGACCTTAGGCACGAGATCCGCAAAGGAAAAGGTCCCCCCCACCTCCGGATCCTTTTCCATGTGCCTTTGAAACCGCTGCATTAGGCTCAGTCCGGCCGTGGTTTCAATGGCGTAGGGTTTGTTCCCCTCGACGACGACCTGAAGCACATCGAAGCCAGCAAACCGATGATTGATCCGTTGGACGGCCGCATTGTAGGGCGAGTTCGGCCACAAGAGAGGAGTTCCGGCATGGACGTCGCCAACGGTCAGGTGCGTTGCGGTAACGCCGGCCCAGGTCAGCACCACGGCCAGCGCGCAGACGGTGCCCCACGCCGCCTTTCCCTGGCTCAACCTTCCCGTGAGCGCCAGGACACCGTCGATTCCCCGGTCGAAAAAGCCTACGCCAAAGGTGGAGGAGGAAGAATCGCCGGCTCGGCCTGCAAGGCGTCGGCCGACCACTTCCGCGGCGTTCCGCGGCGCCGGGAGATAGGACAACACCACCGGGGTAAAGAGCACGTTTGCGGGAATCAAGCTCAGCGCCCAGAAGCTGCAAAGCCACGCCACCTTGTGCATGATGGGTATCGGCGCCACCGCGATGAAGAACAGTCCGGCAGCGTCCGTGACGATCCCGAGAGTGCCCGGGGGGAAAATGGATACCAGCGAACGTACGCAGGCCTCACGTTTGTCCCCGGTGTCGGCGTAGATCTCGAAGTAGCGCTCACACGCTTGAACGGCGTGACTGAACGATCTCGCCACCAGCAGCATGGGGAGCACCATGATGAGCGGATCGATGCTGATTCCGAAGAGCCCGGCGAACCCCAAACCCCACAGCGCAGCGGCGGCGGACACGATGATGGGCGCCGCGACCCCGGCAAGGTTTCGCATGTGCAGAACCAGGAACAGGAGCATGCCGAGCAGCGTAACGGCGAATATGGTGAACATTTGCCGCTCGTAATAATAGACCCAGCCGGTCAGCATTGGCTGGCCGGCGGCGTAGATCTCGTGATCGTCGTCGCCGAGTTTGCGGATGATTTCGTTCACCCCGTTGAAGATGGTGTCGTAGTCGGCAAGCCTTTCGATGAAGGTGGCGTGGATGAGCGCGGCGTCCTCCTGCACCGACACGAAGGTGCCCACGATGCCTGGCGTCAGTCGCACCTTGTCCTTCAGCTTGGCGATGTCTTCGGGGGTTTCCGGCACGGCCCCCAGCAGAAAATTGGTGGCCCGGATGCCTCCTACCGTTGCCTCGACATGCTTCACCTTGCGAGAGGCGATGGAACGGATTCGGTCGTGGTCCACACCCGGGATAGCGTCCATGAGCCGGGTGGCTTCTTGTATCTTCCTGAGGGTGCGTGGGTTATAGATGTTGCCTTGCGTCGCTTGGACGACAAGCGAGACACTGAGTGGGGAGCCGAACCCGGGGTACTGTTCGAACAACCTGACGTGCGGGTGGTTGATCGGATACAGGTCTCGAAAGTGAGTGGAGATGTCGAGATTTCGCATCTGCCATCCAAAGAACGACGTAACCATGAGAATGGCCACCCCCGCGGAAAGCCTGTGATCGTAAAGCCACTCGGCGAAGCGTCTCACGATGATGTCGTCTCTCTACCCGGTGTCCCGTCCAATTAGTTCTGGATGTCCAGCGTGCCGATGTAACCGGACTGTCCGACGGCAACGGCCGTTTTGCCGTTGGCGGCGACGCCGCTGAGCCAGAGGTTGTTCGGAAAAGTGTCTGCGGGCTCCCAGTTGGCCCCGCCATTCTTGGTGGTGAGGACGACGCCGTTACCCACGACCACGCCGCGGTTGCCGTCCATGAAGATCTTGTTCAGATTTCGCTGCGTCCCAACGTTGACCGGAAACCACTGCTTGCCGCCGTCCACAGTCTTGATGAAGGTTCCCTTTTGTCCAACGGCAAAACCCCTGCGTTGGTCTTGGAACACGATGTCGGCGAGTTGCGGGCTGTCAGGCCCGTGGCGTTGGGAAACCCAGGTCTGGCCTCCGTCGGCGGTCCGGAGGACAAGTCCGAACTCTCCGACGGTCCAGCCGACCTTGTGTGTGACGAAATGCACGGCGTTCAGGTTGGGCTCCAGGAGGCCTATGTCTTCCACGACGCGTGGGATCAGCTTTCCCCAAGGAAGCTTGTGTTTGTTCCATGTGCTGCCACCGTCACTCGTGGAGAGAATCGTCCCGAACGCTCCCACCACGTGGGCTTCTCGTTGACTCGAAACGTGTAAGCCCAGAAGGTGCTCCTGCACCCCAGAGAGTTGCTTTTCCCAAGTACGGCCGCCGTTGCCGGTGGCGACGATGGTCCCGCCGTTCCCTACGGCAAGACCATGTCGGTCATCGGCGAACGAAACGGCGGTCAGCGTCTTGGTCGTGGAGTTGGCGCGGTGTCCCCATGTGCGGCCACCGTCCTGTGTGTGTAGAATCAACCCGAACGCACCGACGATCCATCCCGTCCGGCGGTCGTCAAGATGAATCGCGAAAAGATCGTCATGCGCCGTGAGCATCCTTTCCCGGAGAGGAAGGGCCGTGTCGTGAGTCCTGTAGGCAGCCCAGAAATAGGACCCCAGCGGCAGCACAAGGGCTGCCAGCAGCACGGTCCCCATCAGGATACGCTGCCTACGCCCCATCCGGGTCACCCAACCTTCGGCACCACTGGGACGCCGTTCATCATCTCAGATCCCGAGTTCCGGGCCGGGATTCGACTGAAGGCATGAGCTTCCCGAGCAAGGCGTACTCCAGCAGCTGCTAGGATCTGGAGGTCTGAAGCTGGATATCGTGCAATACGGGCTCATCTTTCATGGCGACCTCCGTGGCCAGCAGAGTCGCACATTCGGGACAGCAGAACTCCCGGAAGACGAAAGAGGAGCCGTTCCGGCTGACGTCGGAAAGAGGGCCGACCTTCGCGAGCGGTGACTCGATAAGTAGTACGTGCTCCTTGAAGTTCTGTTCCGCGCTGCAAATGGTATAGCCGCACCTGCAGCAGATCATGTCCTGCCCGTCTTTCTCTACAATGCTCAAATATCCTGTCATGCGCATGGATATGACTCCTCGCTCTATCGCTGGAGTTGTCCGGACTCTTTCCGTTCCTGCCGAACCGCATCGCGGCAACGTACGGTCTCTTCGTCATCGACCGCGAGGGTCTGGGGGTCGATGACGACGCCATAGAGGCTCTTTGCGCATTCAATGGAGATCAGGTCGTTCCTGGCGTCCTGGAGCACCAGATGGGGGTCGCGCTCGAGGGGGTCTCCGTAACCGCCGCCGCCGGACGAGAATATGGCTTCAAAGACATCCTGTTCTGCCTGGAACGTCTCGCAGATAGACCCCAGGGCCTCCTCCTGTCCCGTCAGCTCCGCGAAATCCTGGACGGCCCCCTTGCGTATAGCGGATTGGATATCCGTCCCCCGCTTGATTCGGGTGTGGTAGTTCGGGGCCGGATAGCCGCCCGAGATCCCCGAGTCCTCAGGGTTTATGCCGTATCCATGAACGATCTTCTGGGGGATTAGAGGGACCCCGTGCGGCACATACATGAAAGAAAGAGCGGTCCCGCCCCTGAACTTGCCGGCGCCGCCCGAATCTCTTTCCTGTTTCCGGTAGAGATACAGTATCGGAAAGAATGACTCGGCCACCTCGACGTCCACGACACTGCAGGATGCGAGCTCGGGAATGCCTCCAGTGTCGATCCCGTCCTTGGTGCTTCTGGCTCCTCCCCCGCTTGCAAGGGAATCGAGAATCGGCCCATAAAATCCCGGACCGGCGAGTTCCGCCACGGCGAGGGTACCGGAACTGGGCGCCACGACCCGGTCTTGAAATTCCTCGCAAGCGTCCAGCATCTTCGCCAAGCAGGTCGTGGTGAGTGTCCTGACCACCCATCCGGACGCGGTCGTTTGCTTGCTGGCTCCGGCGGGCCATTTCGCGTGAAGGAAGGTTCCCTCTTCCGAGATGATTTCGATGGCATTAAAGACGCCCGCGGGGCACCGTGGGATGTCATCGAACGACAGATACGTAAGGACTCCGGCCAGAGTATAGGCCTCGAGGCCGGGATAGGTGCTGTTGATGACCGCGGGCGCCTGTTCGCTGCTTCCCGTATAGTCGAAGACCAAGGAGTCCGCCTTCTTGGTCATGGTCAGCTTGCCTTTGTAAATGTCTTCGCCGTAGTCCAGGTAGGAGCGATGGCGCCAGACTCCGTCAGGTATCGCCGTGAGCCGTTCCTTCAGCTTTTCCCCGGTGTAGCGGATGATCTCGTCAACCACCGTCAGGAAAGTCTCCACGCCGTAACCCCGGATCAACTCCGTCATCCGCTCTTTCATCCGGTTGTTGGCGGCGATCTTGGCCTTGAAATCCAGTGCGACCAACTGCGATGCCCGGGAGCGGATGAGGTATTCTTTCTCGATGTCTTTCCTGAGCCGTCCGCGCTCGATAATCTTCACTACCGGCATGGGGATCGCTTCCTCGTAGATGGAACCTGCCCCGACTCCCACCTGTCCCGGCGTGGGCCCCCCTACATCCACTTGGTGGATGACGCTCCCACACCAGGCGACCAGCTTTCCTTCCCAGAAGACCGGGGCCACGACCACGACGTCGGACTGGTGGACGGCGCCTTCATAGGGGTTGTTGCAGATGAACATGTCGCCCTCTTCGACGCCCGGGTTCTCCATGTACTCCCGCAAGATCACCTTTACGACGTGGCCGAAGGTGATGGCATGAATGGAGATGTACCTCCCTACCGCAAAGACGTCCCCCGACGCGGTCATCAACCCGGTGTTGAAGTCGTAGACCTGGTTGGCGACAGGAGAGGCGGATACGAACTTGATGGTTTCGGCCGCCTCCTCGATAATCGCGAACAGTCTGTTCTTCAGGATCTCAAAATCGGCATGGTCCAGTTTTTGGTCCATCCTTCCGGCCTCCTTCTATAGGGTCAAGATCAGGTCCCTGGACTCATCTACCGTGAGATTCTGTCCGGGATGGATTACGAATGTCGTGTCCACGCTTTCCACGATCGCGGGGCCGGTCAATGCATTGCCGGTCCTCAAAAGATCCATTTCATAGATGTCGGTGGACGCCATTCCTCCCAACTCTTCCCAGTAGACTTCCCGTTGGGCCTTGATGGCCCCTTTGCAGTCCGGTCCTTCGTCAGGGTATTTGGGCTGGGCAGGCTTGGCTATTTCGCCTCGTCCCACGACTCTGAAGATCACGGCCTGGATAGGCGCTCCGCCGAACGCGGTCCCGGTCCCGTAGGTTTCTTCGTAGATGCGCGCGAAATCGTCGAGTATGCGGCCGACGGCAGCGGCGTCGATGGCGGCGTCGGCCAAGGGCACGCGAACTTCATGGAGTTGCCCCAGATACCGGAGGTCCAGCGAGCATTCGACGGCGATTTGATTGCTCGACACGCCTTCGGCCGTCAGTTCCTCGATAACCTCCCTCCTCACACCCTCCAGAATACTGTTCATCGTTTCCGCGGCATCGGGGAAAACCACAACGGGGGAGGACACCTCCTTGATCCGGAGGAAATCCGAGGCGGCGATACCGAACGCAGAATAGACGGAGGCGGTCGTAGGCACGACGACGGTCTTCCCGCCGACGTCCTTGGCATAGGCGGCGGCATGGACCGGGCCGGCGCCCCCGAAGGCGTAGATGACGAAGTCTCTCGGGTCGTCTCCCTTGCTGATCGTGACTTTCCGAATCAGGTCCGCCATCTTGGCATCGGCGATCTTGATGATGCTCATGGCCGCCTCTTCGGCGGTAATACCCAGTGGCTCCGCAATCTTCTTTCGAATCACCTCGACGGACTTCTCTCGGTTCAACGTCACGCTCCCGCCCAGGAAGTAGTCGGGGTTGAGTCTGTTGAGCAGGATGTCCGCGTCGGTAACGGTGGGCTCGTCGCCTCCCAGGTCATAGCAGGCCGGCCCCGGTTCGGCCCCTGCGCTCATGGGTCCAACCTTCAGATAATTGGTCCCGGGCTCATTCCATGCGATGCTGCCTCCTCCGGCACCGATCGACTCCACCTGTAGCATCGGAATTTTGATATGGTATCTGGCCAAGACCGGTTCGTGGGCATAGTAAGGCTTCCCGTCTGCGATCATCCCTACGTCGAAGCTCGTTCCCCCCACGTCCGTCGACAAGACCTTGGGGTAACCCTTTTGCATGCCTGAGACGAGGCAACCGATGAGGCCTCCGGCCGGCCCGGAGGACAGGAGCGAAGCGCTTTCTTCCGAAGCTCGATTGAACGTCACGACGCCGCCGGTCGACTGCATGATCAAGGGAGACAGTCCGAATCCCCCCTCATGAAGCTTTTGCTCGAGCCGGTCCAGGTGTTGTGACGTGATCCGATTCAACGACGCATTGATGACTGTTGTAACGGTACGCTGATACTCGCCGATAACCGGAACAAGATCGCTCGATATGCTGACCTGTGTGTCGGGAGAGAGCTCGTGCACTAGTTCCTTGATGCGCTGTTCGTGGGCGGGGTTCTTGAATGACCAGAGCAGAGACACGGCAATTGCGTCGACCCCTTCATCCAACATTTGTCGGACCGTCGCGACCGTTTGCGCTTCGTCGAGTGGGAGGACGATCTCGCCATTTCGGTCTATCCGTTCGACGGCGCCTCGAATGAGCTGTCGCGGCACCAGCGGTTGAGGCTTTTCCAGACGGGCGCTGTCACCGATCTCGGCTTCCGTAAGCCCGGCCGTTTTCTGAAATCCCCCTCGTCCAATGAGTATGGTGTCCTCCGCACCCATCGTCGTTATGAGACCCGTTTTCGAAACGTTGCCGGTAATGAAGGCGTTGGTCGCAATCGTGGTTCCGTGACTGAACACCTTGGTTTGTCCCAAAAGGTTCTGCAGAGGTAGGTCAAGTTGCTCGGATCCCTTCGTGACGGCGTTGATGACACCCACGGAGAAATCCTGTGGCGTGGAATTCGACTTGGCGCGGGTATAGCCGCCGTCGCTGTCGACAATGACACAGTCCGTGAAAGTCCCACCGGTATCAACCGCGATGATGTATTCCATAGGATCGACCTCACAAGCTCAAGAGAAGTAGCCGGCCGGGATCTTCAATCTCCGAATGAGACACCGGGATCCTCCGCAGGGACGGGGTTGGTAAGGAGAAGCCCTATGTGAGCTTCTCGGCTCCGCTCCAGGTGTGTCTTCATCAGGTCGCTTGCCATTTCCCCGTCTTGTTTCAGAAGCGCCTCGATAATCTCGACATGCTCGAAGTTGATCTGCTCAATCCTGTCGCTGGAGTTTCTGATCGGTATTCGTGAGATCTCGATCGGCGCCCAGATGCGGTCCAGTATCTCCTTCATCATTCCGTTGCCCGAATTCGTCATGATGAGCTGGTGCAGCCTGCTTCCCGTTTGCCTTACGGATTCGAAAGACATCTGCTCCTTCGTCTGTTGCAACTCCGAAACCTCTTTGAGGAGTTGCTTGAGTCTCCTCTTGTCGGCTTTGGCGGCCGCACTCTTGGCGGCGGCACCTTCCAGGAGAATTCTGATCCCGTAGATCTCATAGATTTCCTTGGAGGACAGCGTCCGGACAAAGACGCCCTTGTTCGGAATCGCGACGACCAATCCCTCCGCCTGGAGATGGTTCAAGGCATCCCTGACAGGCGTTCGGCTGATGCGGAATTGCTGGCACAGATCCTTTTGAATGAGGGGGACGCCAGGCTCGAAGGTCCCGGATAGAATTGCGGTCCTGAGTCCCCGGTATACGCGGGCTTCGCCGATGGAAGGAGACCGATTTCTCTTCGTCGTGCGCATATCCTTCCAGCTTTCAAATGGTGAAGGCGATCCTTTCCGAGGAGCGTTACGGATATGCCCTGTCGCAGGAATCAGCCGTCTGTAACACTCGTTGTATACAGTGTCAAGCCTCTTTTTCTTTGTTCGTCACCAGCGGCGCCCGATCTACTGGACCGCCAGCGAGTAGATGATCGGCAGTGTTGCGCTGAGTTTGGCCCAATTCTCGCCGCGGTCGCGGCTCAGGTACAGCTCACCCTCGGTAAGGTTGACGAATCGTGCTCCCTCTCCCCCGGTTGCGATAACTAGGCTTCCAGAGTCTTGGGGGTCTAACTCGATGCATTCCACCATGCTGATCAGCGGATCTGGTAGCCCGTTCGTCATTCTTTGCCAGGACCGCCCGCCGTCCGTGCTCCGCATAAGCGCCGCATCGCCCATGCTGGCGCGCTTGGGCCAATACGGCGGCACGTCCCTTCCGACTCCCAGGTATAGAACCTGAGAGTTCTCGGGATCTACCTTGATGGGGATTGCGTATGTCCGGTCCAGTTGCTCGGTGATGGACTGCCACGTCAATCCACCGTCGTTCGAGCGGTAGAGTGGCATTCCCTTGGGTGGATGGCTTGGGTTGGGGTAGGCCTCGTCACCGCCGGTGGCTGCATAGACGGTGGTTGTCTGTTGTGGATCGATGGCAATCGAATGGACGTCCATGTCGATGGAGTCCCTGACGTCACTCCAACTCTTGCCCCCGTCCTTGCTCTGAATCACCCCTCCAACCTGGGCGGCCAAGAAAATGTGCTGGGAGTTCTTGGGATCGACGACGACCGATCTGACATGTGGTTCGATGTTCGGCACGGGATAGGTCCAGGCCCGTTCTTGCGCAAGGGCTCGAACCCCAGGGATTTCCTTCCAGGTAGTTCCTTCGTCGTCGCTGGCGAAAAGGCTGGCAGGCTCGGCTCCAGCATACAGTACCGCGGGGTTGGACGGATCGATCGTCAAGCACCTGACCTTCGGAGCCAGCGATTGTTCACCCCTTCTCTCCCACCGACCGCCCCCGTCTTCACTGGCGTAAAGACCGTTACCGCGGGTTGCCGCATAAATCGTGTCCCTGTTGTCCGGTTTGATGGTGATCGCGCTGATCTCATTTCCTGGCAGGATCCTTTCGATGTTTTCCCAATCTCCGTTTACTCGCTCCAATCTGAGGATCCCGTCCGCGGTGCCAACGAAGATCGTCTTCATGGCTCACCTCCAGTCTGTAGACCACCGACGTCACTCCAGAGACCGGATCAGTTGTCCCCATTTCTCTCGCGTCTTGGCCTTGTATTCGGCGCTCACGCCGGAAATCTTCGGAAACTCGTCCTTCCAGCTGTAGGGCCGGCACGCGTCCACCACCATGCAGGATGTGGTCAGCTCCCGGCGCTGCTTGTCCTCGGGTGAAAGCCTGGGGTTGAGGATGCTGGCGGCCACGTCGAGGATCTCGGAGTCGGTCCTGGGGTCCCAGCGGGTGGACATGGCCCAGAGCACCTCGCCCATGTTGGTGATGTCCACGTCTTCGTCCACCACGACGACCATGCGCACGTCGCGTCCGCCGTCGCGGGTGGCGAGGACGCCGTATCCCGCCTGCTTGGCGTGGCCCGAGTAGCGCTGCTTTATGGCCACGGTGACCACGAAGCGGCCCTGCCGCGGAAACCACACTCCTTGCACCTCGGGGATGCCGGCGCGCTCCAGCGACGACCAGATGTTGGCCGAGCGGATGTACTTGTGGGTCTCGCTGTTCAGGAAGGTCCGGAGTGGCGGGTCGCCGGTGATGATGGGGTCGTCGCGGTGGTAGACGGCCTCGACCTTGACCACCGGAGCCTGTCGCGACCCCGAGGCGTAGTATCCCGGCCACTCCCCGAACGGCCCCTCCTCGTGGGTCTCCTGCTCGGGGGGCGGGATGTGTCCTTCGAGCACGATGTCCGCGAAAGCGGGTATCGGCAGCCCGGTTTTCTGCCCCTTGATGACCGCCACGGGAGTTTCCAGGAGGCCCCCCAGGAAGTCGTACTCGCTCGTGTTCCAGGGAATGCCCACGGCGCTCGCGGTCATCATGCCCGGGGGCAGGCCGCATACGACGGCCACCGGGCAGCTCTCGCCCCGCGCCCAGTACTTCCGGGTGATGAGATCGCCGTGTTTGCCGGGAATCATCCACACCCCCACCGTGTTCTCGTCGTGGACCTGGACGCGGTAGGTGCCGACGTTGACGTATCCGGTGTCGGGATCGCGGCAGACCGTGGCCGTGAAGGTGCCGATGTAGCGGCCGCCGTCGTCGGCGTGCCACTTGGGAGTGGGGAATTTGAGCACGTTGACGTCGCTGTCGAAGGCGACGTTCTCCAGCAGAGGCGATTCACCGATCTCGGTAGGAGGAACGGGCTTCAGGTTCTGGAGCCGTCCCTTGACGGCCCGGACCACATCCAGGCCGCGGACATCCGGCGGCATGCCCAAGGCCAGGGCGTCGGATTCCGGGGACCGGAGGACGTTGCTCAGCACACGGTACCCTTCCGGATGATCCGGGATGGCGTCGAAGAGCAGCGCCGAGCCCTCGCCGGATTCCGCCGCGATCTCGGTGAGCGCGCCGATCTCCAGGTCCCAGTGGGCGCCCCTGATCTCCTTGAGCTTCCCGGCCTGCTCGAGCCGTTCCGTGAAAGCCCGCAGATCCAGAGCCGCTTCGACGTCCCTCTGTTCTTTCGTCATGGCTCCCTCTCCGAGCGCCGCCGCTCGATGCGCACCTTGCCGCGGCCTCGCCCCATCCCATGCTGTCGTGAGGGGGTGTCCGGTGTCGTTGAATCTATGGCCTGGCGGGCAGCGCTGTCAACCTGGATATCCGCGGATGGACATCCGCGGATATATGGTCTAATCAAACTTTGATCAACGGGGTTCTCCGTCTTCGTTTCGCTACGTTGAAGGACCCTTCAGGAGGAGGTCGAGAAGCATCCATGGCACAGATCACCGACCCGCTACGGCAACACGACTGGAACTCCGAGGAATACGTCGAGGATTGGGCCCAGCGCCAGATGCGCAACGAGACGCTCCGAGCCAAGCAGTTCGCCTTGCTGGCGAGCCTGTTGTCGTTCGACCGCGAAGCGGCCTTCCGTTTCATGGACGTGGGTTGCGGCTATGGGGCGCTCAGCAAGTTTCTGCTGGAAACCTTCCCCCAGTGCACGGCGGTGTGCCACGACGGCTCGGCGGCCATGGCCAAGCTGGGCGGCGAACGCATGAAGGAGCTCGAGGGCCGCTTCGAGTACGTCATCTCCGATTTCAGCAAGACGAACTGGAGCCAGGCTGCCGAAGGCGAGTTCGATCTCGTGGTCTCGTGCAACGCCATCCACAACGTCCGGGTCGGCGAGACCATCAAGGCCGTCTACGAGGAGATCTTCGGGCGGATCCGGTCCGGCGGCCGGTTCTTCAACCTCGATCGCGGCTCGGCATCGATGGACGACCAGCTGGGCTGGTTCCGGAGCGCCGGCTTCCAGGACGTGGCGTGCCATCAGAAAAGCTCCGGGCTCTCCCTCTACGGCGGCTCCAAGCCCTGACCCGTTCCGGCTCCGGGTCCTTTCTCGATGACGGGCGCACGGGCCGGCAGCCTCGCACTTCTTTACAGCACGGTCCTCGTCATGAGCCTGGGGCAGGGCATGGTGTTCCCGACCATCCCCTTGCTGGCGGAGTCCTTCGCGGTGTCGGCCGGGCTGGCGGTTCAGGTGGTGACCGCCCATGCGCTGGGCCGTACCATCGTCCTGATCCCGGCAGGCTTGCTCCTGGATCGCTACGGCGCCAAGACGACCATGCTCGTGGGGAGCGCCCTGGTGCTGGGCGGCGCCTTCACGACTGCGGTTACCCCCTATTTCGTTCTGCTCTTTCTCGGGCAGTTCCTGGCCGGCGTCGGCGACAGCGTGTGGACCATGGGGCGCGAGGTGTCCGGCGTCGAGATGGTCTCACCTCACCAACGGGGGCGCCTGTTGAGCGGTTTCATGGGGGTCAAGTCGGCGGGCATGGCCCTCGGTCCGGTGGCGGGCGGGATCATTGCCCAGTGGGTGGGGTTCAGGATGGTGTTCACGGTCTACGCGGCCGTCGCCCTGGCCGTGTTCGTGACCGCGGTGCTGGCCCGGAAAGACACCGTGCGGGGCCATGTGGGCAAGATCGCCTGGTGGGGGAAGGTTTCGGACGTCCTCCCCGGTCTTCGCGCTACATTCGTGGCAGTAGTGGTCGCGACCTTCAGCATGCAGATGTACCGAACGACGCTTCAAGGCATGCTGCCGCTGTACGCCGGGGTGGAACTCGGATTCTCCGCGGTGCACGTAGGCGGCCTGTTCGGCGTTTCCGGCGTTTTCGTCCTGCTCATGATCCTGCCCGCGGGCTTCATCACCGACCGCGTCGGGCGAAAGTTCGCGAGCGTACCCAGCACGGCCTTGCCGGGCATCGCCTTCCTGGCCTTTCCGTTTGCCTCGACCCTGCCCGAACTCACGGTCATCATGGTGGTTATCGGCCTCGCCCAGGGGATGTCCCTGGGCGCCCTGGCGGTGTCCACCTACGACGTGATCCCGGCGGAGGCCCGGGGACGCCTCCAGGGGCTCCGCCGCACCGTGGGCGAGTCGGGCGCGGTGATGGGTCCGCTGGTGGGCGGTTGGCTTGTCGACCTGATGAGCGCCGGCCGGACGTTCCTGATCTACGCGCCCATCCTGCTAGGCGCCGCCGCCGGGCTGGCGTTCGTGGCGAAGGAGACGCTCGAGCGGAGGTGAGGAAGGCGCCGCGGGCCGCGGCGGGCGAGGCGGCGTAGCAATCCTGGAAGGGAAGTTCCGGAACGGGAGAGAGACCATGGCGGAGAAGACGCCCGAATCCATGACCCGCGAATGGCTGTACCAGTTGCGCGTCAACCTCCGAGACGAAGTCGCCGAGGCCGCGCGTGCGGGGGACAGCCATCCGGACCTCGAACCGCTTGCCGCCGTGCTCGACCGGCACGGCGCGGTGCTGCGGTGCCAGTACGACGCCTTCGCCGGCTATTGCGCCGAGGCCGAACGACAGGGTGTCGGCAAGTACCCGCTCTACGCCTGGACCAAGGCCACCATCGAGGATCCCGCCAAGAAGGCGAAGTACGTCAAGTCCTTCACGCTCTACGTGGACGGCGACGAGGTCTACGACAAGGCCAAGGCCGACACCC
Source organism: Candidatus Binatia bacterium (assembly GCA_022827045.1). The sequence goes on along the minus strand of JAJDTQ010000253.1, from coordinate 12,799 downwards.
TGGAGGCCGCACTGCGCCCGCTTGTCGGCGGTCCCGCGGTGACTGCCATGGCGAAGCACGACACCAATCCCGCCAACAACCCGCAACCGCCGAAACGGTATCGCTCCTGACAGTATCCGTTGTTGACAACGTTCTCCGGCCAAAATATGGATAGGCCAGTTCGCCGAAGCGCGGCAGTCACTCTCGGAGGTAACGACGATGATGGTACTTTCCGGGCGCTCTGATACCGGTTCTTTTGTGCGAAGCGGACGGCGTGCCGCCCTCGCGGCCTTGCCGGCCGTTGTGGTGTTGGCGTTCATCGCCGCAGCCGTGGCGCCTGCGGTTGCCCAGACGGGCGGCGACGCGCTCAAGCAGCTGGTCGCCGCGGCGCAAAAGGAAGGCGAGTTGAACGTCTTCGGCTCGGGGGACTGGAACTCTCCCAAGCTCATGGCGGCGCTGGAGAAGGGACTCAACAAGACCTACGGCATCAACGTCCGGCTCAAAACGACCCCCGGCCCCAGTGCGTCGAAGCTGATGCCGCGGATCATCGACGAGGCCAAGACCGGCCGCCCCGCCAGCACCGACGTCTTCTTCGCCCCGTCGCGTCAGACAATCCCCTCGGATCAGGCCGGAGCCCTCCTGCGCGTGGACTGGAAGAAGCTCATGCCCGGGTTGAGGGACGAGGAGATCGGCATCAACGGAGCGGCCGTGGTCATCGGCGCCTCGATCCACATCATCGGCTACAACACCAACCTCGTGAAGGCCAAGGACCTGCCGAGGTCGTACAAGGACTTCACCGACCCCAAGTACAAGGGCAAGATCGGCACCACGGTCTTTGCCGTCGGCTGGGTCGAGGCGGCGATCCATCTGGGTGAGGAGGAGGCCACGCGCATCGTCGACGCCATGGTCGCCAACGGTACGATCATCGGCACCACCCGCACGGGCGTCCACAACCGCGTGGCCACGGGCGAGTTCCCGATATTCGCCTTCGACACCAAGCCGGTGGCCTACTCGCGCCTCAAGGCCAAGGGAGGCCCGGTGGACTACGCTACCATGGACGATTTCATGTCGGGTACCGCAAGCGAGGTCAGCGTGCCGAAGACGAGCGCGCATCCCAATCTCGCCAAGCTCCTGTCGGTCTACATGTTGACGACGCAGGGCCAGGACACCATCTGGAAGGTGATCGGGCGCGACTCGCCGTTCCGCGCCGGCTCGCAGCTCAACAAGCTGGTGGAGAGCAAGCGCGCCGCCGGCGCCAAGATCTACTTCGGCACCGACCAGAACGTGGTGAAGAACGCCTACTTCTACCGCAAGGTCTCCCGGAAGCTCGCCAAGAAACTGCGCGGAAACTAGTGTCCGCGGGCCGGCCCTTCGCTGCCGACTCTGCGCGGGACAGGAGCTTGAGCGACACCTACATCGTCGGCGTCGACATCGGCGGTACCTTCACCGATTGCGTCGCGGTGAGCGGCGAGGGGAGCATGATCCTGGGCAAGGCATCCTCGACGCCTCAGAACTTCGCCTTGGGCGTGCTCGACGCGGTGCGGGACGCGGCGCGAAACCTCGGCATGGCCGACGAGGGCGACCTGTTGAGCGCTACGCGGCTCTTCTACCACGCCTGCACCATCGGCGATAACACGCTGATCACGCGCACCGGCGCGCGCACCGGTCTCATCGCCACCGCCGGGTTCGGCGACACCATCCTGATGATGCGCGGCGGCGTGGTGGCCGGGCTGCCGGAGTCCGAAGCGCACCACATGGCGGCGCTCGCGAAGCCGGAGCCCCTGGTTCCCAAGCCCCTCATCGCCGAGGTCAACGAACGCATGGATTTCGAGGGCGATGCGCTCGTGGACCTTGACGAAGCGGAAGCCGAGCGCGCCATCGGAAAGCTCGTGGAACGCGGCGTCGAGGCGGTGGCGGTTTCGCTCCTGTGGTCCATCGCCAACGACGGCCATGAACGGATCATCGGCGAACTGCTGGGCCGGCGGCATCCCGACCTGTTCGTGACCCTTTCAAGTGAGGCGGCTCCCTTCCAGGGAGAGTACGAGCGCACCGCGACGACGGTCTTCAACGCCTATATCGGCCCCAGGATCGGCTCCTACCTGAACCAATTGCGTGCGCTGTTGCGGGACCGGGGCCTGCGGCGGGAGCCGCTGATCATGCAGGCCTACGGCGGCGTCCTGGGCGTCGACGACTCGGTGCGCAAGGCGGTGGGAACCATCGAGTCGGGTCCCGCGGCCGGGGTCGCCGCCTGCCACTACATGGGCCGCCTGAGCGGCATCGACAACATCGTGGCGGCGGACATGGGCGGCACCACCTTCAAGGTCGGGATTATCCGCGGCGGCGCCATGGAGCGGGACTACCAGCCCGTCTTCCTGCGCTACCGGCTGCTGTCTCCCAAGATCTGGGTGGAATCCATCGGCGCCGGAGGCGGCAGCATCGCCTGGCTCGAGGAGGGGACCGGCCTTTTGAAAGTCGGCCCGCGCGGCGCCGGCGCCAACCCCGGTCCAGTGTGCTACAACCGCGGCGGCGCCGAGCCCACGGTGACCGATGCGAGCCTGGTCCTGGGATACCTGAACCCCGAGTACTTCCTCGGCGGCCAGATCGTCCTCGACGTGGAGGCCGCACGCCGGGCGGTGGAGGAGAAGGTGGCCCGGCCCCTGGGGATGAGCGTCACCGAGGCGGCCGGCGCCATCCACCGCATCGTCAACGCCCAGATGAGCGACCTGATCCGCAACGCCACCGTCCAGCGCGGACACGATCCGCGGGGCGACACCCTGTTCGCCTTCGGTGGCGCCTGCCCGGTGCATGCCGGCCGGTTCGCGGCCGAGCTCGGGATCGAGCAGGTGGTGGTCCCGGTGACCGCCTCGGTCCACGGCGCCGTGGGCCTCGTGTCCTCCGACGTGGTGTACGAGGAGGGCGTCTCGGACCGCTGCCTGGTGCCGGTCCCCGCCGACCGTGTCAACGCGTCCTTCTCGCCGCTCCTGTCCAAGGTCCGTCGCAGCCTGGGGGATGCGGGTTTCGCCGGTGGCGACATCACCCTCGCGCGGAGCGTGGACATGCGCTACCGATACCAGGTCCACGAGATCAATGTCCCGATCCCGCCGGGCGAGGCTGACTTGACCGAAGAGGATCTCGAGGGCGTGTATGCGCGGTTCGACGGGCTCTACGAGGCGGTCTACGGCAAGGGCTCGGCCTACCGGGCCGCCGGCCGGGAAATCGTCACCCTGCGGGTCACCGGCTCGGGGGCGTTGCCCAAGCCGATACTGCGGCCTCTGGAGGGCAACGGCGATGTCTCGGCGGCCGAAAAGGGCACGCGGCCGGTCTATTTCGAGGAGTTCGGTGACTTCGTGACCACCCCGTTGTACGACGTCGCCAGGATGCGCCCGGGCATGGTCATCTCGGAGCCGGGCGTCATCGAGACCCCCATCACGACGATCCTGATCAACCCGGGCGACCGCGCGGTGATGGACGAGCTGGGCAACGTTCGTATCGCGGTGGGTTCGCGGGCGGCGCTTTCCAGTGTCGTGTCCCGTAAATTCCAGCGATAAGTTGCGCCAGGAATTTACGGGCCACGACACCAGGAGGGAAGACGATGGACCATAGCGGCGACGGCAGGACCGTGGATCCGGTGACTTTCGAGATCCTCTCGCACCGGCTCCAGCGCATCGCCAAGGAGATGGGCACCACCATCGAACGGGTCGGCGGAACGGTCAACACCACCCAGATGCACGACTACATGGCCTCGCTCTACCGGGCCGACGGCGAGATCCTCGCCACCGGCGAGTCCATGCCCTGGCACGTGGCCTGCGCCGGCTTCACCGTGAAGTGGATCATCGAGCGCTTCGCCGAATACGACGGCGTGCACGAGGACGACGTCTTCCTCCTGAACGATCCTTACGTCTCGGCGGTGCATCAATCCGACGTCTACCTCATCTCCCCCATCCACGTGGAGGGTCGTCTCATCGGATGGAGCGCGTCGTTCGTCCACGTGATGGACATCGGCGCCATGTCCCCGGGCGGCGATTCCCCGGAAGCCAAGGAGATCTGTCACGAGGGCCTGCGCATTCCCGGCATCAAGCTGGTGGACCGCGGCAACCTGCGCAAGGACGTTTTCGACACCCTGATCAACATGACCCGGCGTCCCGACATGGTGGCGCTCGACATCAACTGCCAGCTTGCCGGCCACAGCGTGGCCAAGTCGCGCATGAGGCAGTTCTACAGCCACCACGGCGTCGACCTCATGGACGCCGTGGCCGCCCAGATGATCGACTACTCTGAGCGCGCGCTGCGCAAGCGCCTGGAGGCGATCCCGGACGGCGAGTGGAGCGACAGCGCCGCCATCGAGTCCAGGGAGGGCTCGTGGACCGTCCGGCTGACCCTGAAGAAGCAGGGCAGCCGCATGGTCTTCGACTTCACCGGCACCGACCCCCAGGCGAGCGTCGGCGTGAATCTCCCTTACCATGCCACCTTCGGCACCTGCTTCGAAGGCCTCGTGGAGACGGTGGCCTACGACTTCCCGCGCAACCACGGGCTGTTCCGGCCCATCGAGACCATCGCGCCGCCAGGGACCCTGGTGAACGTCACCCATCCGGCGCCGGTCTCCCTCAACACCACCTCGGGCGGCGCCACCGCCAAGTACGTGGTGGTGTCGGTGCTCAACGGCATGCTGGCGGGCAGCGAGGCGTGGCGCGACGAGATCATGGTGCGGATCTGGGGCGGGCGCCGGGTGCGGACGTCGGGGGTGAACCAGCACGGCGCGTTCTATTCCACGAGCCTGGCCATGTCGCCCCTCAGCGGCAGCGGCGCCCGCGCCACCATGGACGGGGTCGACACCACCAAGCTCGACTTCATGACCTGTCCCAACGTGGAGTGGCTGGAAATGAACTGCCCGATGCTGTTCCTGTTCCGGCGCCATGCCAGGGACCAGCAGGGAGCGGGCCGTTATCGCGGCGGCACCGGCGCGGAGATGGCGTTCTCGGTGCACAAGGCGCCGGAGGGCAAGATCGAAGGCGTCGCCTTCGGGGTGGCCGGTCTCGTCAACGGCGGCCGCGGCATCTTCGGGGGCTACCCCGGGGCGCCGAGCATCCTGGTGCACCTGGAGGGGACGGCGCTGGGGAAGATGCTGGACGCCAACCGGATGCCGCAGGCGCTCGAAGAGCTTGGCGGCATGCCGCGGGTGCTGCCCTACGTCAGCTTTGAGCTCACGCCGGACGACGTGCTGTACTACACCCTGGGCATGGGCGGCGGTTACGGCAGTCCGCTGGACCGTGACCCGGGGGCGGTGCTCAAGGACGTGGAGAACGAGCTGGTGTCGGTGGAGACCGCGCTGCACGTCTACGGCGTGGTCATCGATCCGGGTTCGCTCATCGTGGACCTTCGGGCCACCGAGGACCTCCGGCGGCAGCGCCTGCGGGAGAATCGGGGAGCGGGAGCGTGAGCCGGCCGCTGCGGGAAAACCTGGAGCTGGTGGAGGAGCAGGACGGGGAGTGGGTGCAATGCGCCGCTTGCGGCTACCGGCTCTGCGCCGCCGGCGAGGACTGGCGCGAAGCCTGTGTCACCCGGCTGCTGCCGCCGGGGCGCATGGGGCCGTTCCACGAGATCATGGAGGGACGCGCGCTGTTGGAGGAGCGTTATTGTCCCGGCTGCGGCGTGCCGCTGGATGCCACGGTGATGGTGAGCGAACAACGCTCCCCGGTGCGGACCGGACCGAACCGGGTGGCGCCGGAAGCGCTTGTCCTGGACGCGGCCAGCACCGCGGTCGTCGTGCTCGACCTCAACACCAAGGCCGAAGACCCGTCCCAGCCGACTCAGCCGCTGATCCGGCCGGCCCGCGGATTCCTCGACAAGGCGCGGGCGGCGTCGGTGCCGGTGGTCTACACGGTGGTGGTGTGGGAGAAGGATACGCCGCACGGCGCAGCGGCGACGGCGCTGGCCCGGCGGAGCGACGAACCGATTCTTTACCCCAACGGCTACGACAAGTTCCTCGGCGGCGAGCTGCGGGAACTGCTGGAAGGCTGGGGAACCGATACGCTGGTGTTCCTGGGTGGCGCCGCCAACTTCGCTTTGCTCTACACCGCGACCACGGCCGCGCGCGCCTTCGGCTACACGGTGGTGGTGCCCCTCGACGGGATCTACGCCCTTTCCGATTATGAGATGGAGTACACGCTGCACCAGTTCACGGTGCTGCCCCGGGTCGCCGGCAAGTTCCGCTTCTCCAGGCTCGCGGCCACCGACTTCAGGTAGGAGCTGTCGAATTGGCGAGCGGTCCTTCGACTTCGCGACGCTACGCTCAGGACGAACGATTGAGACGGCCCTTCTCCGTTCGTCCTGAGCCCTTCGGCAAGCCTGTCCTGAGCTTGCCGAAGGGCTCAGGACAGGCTTGTCGAAGGGCGAACGAAGTCGAAGGACGCGATTGAATCGACTGCCGACAACGGATGGGCTCTCCGGTCGCCGAGTGCGCTGGCGACGGCTCTTGTTGGGCTCGCCGCCTTTCGTTTGCGTGGCCCTGGGGGCGCTTGTCGTCATCGCCCTGCTGTTGGCCGTCGTGGTCCAGGTGGCGTTCCTCGAGGAGGGGCGGATCGCCGGCCGCGCCTGGACGCTCGGCAACTTTCACGAGATCGTCCGCGACGACTCGGCATTCCGGGCGGCTGTCAATACGTTCCGGTTCACGCTCGTCGTCGTTGTCACCTCGCTCGTGTTGGCGGTCCCCATCGCGTTTCTGGTGGAGCGCACCGACCTGCCGGCCCGCGGCTGGGTCGTCTCGCTCCTGACCATCACGCTCGCCGTTCCGGCCTTCTTCCCGGCCATGGGGTGGCAGTTCCTCCTTCACCCGCGCATCGGCATCGTCAACCGGTGGCTGATGGATATCCTTTCTCTCGAGACGGCTCCGTTCAACATCGGCTCGGTGCCCGGAATGGGCTTCGTCCAGGGTCTCAACTTCGTGGGGCTTGCCTTCATCATGATCGCCCCCGCCTTCCGCAACATGGACCCGGCTCTCGAGGAGAGCGCCCAGGTCCACGGCGGCGGGTTCGGCGATCGGCTCCGTTACGTGACCTTGCCGCTGATGTGGCCGAGCATGCTGGCGGCGGGCCTCTACGTGATGGCGCTCGGCATGACCACTTTCGACGTTCCGGCGTTTCTCGGAATGGCCAACCGGACCTACACCCTGAGCACCTATCTGTATGTCCGCGCACAGCCGCTGGACGCTCCGCCGGACTACGGCATCGTCGGCGCCATCAGCGTATTCATGATGGCGCTGGCGCTTCTCATAAGCTGGTGGTACCTGCGGACCATCCAGCGCGGTGAGCGCTACCAGGTGATCTCGGGAAAGGCCTACCGGCCGCGGCGTCTGGAGCTTCGGCGGTGGTGGATCACCGGATGGCTGTTCATCGGGTTGGTGGTTTCGCTCAACCTGCTGCTGCCGCTGGGGATGCTGGTGTGGGCGTCGCTCCTCCCGTTCCTGATGGCGCCGTCCTGGCCGGCGTTACAGATGGTGACGCTGTCCAACTTCAGGGACATACCCTGGGACACGTTCTGGTTCGCGCTGGGGAACTCCGCGATCCTGACGCTGGTGGTGCCGACCCTGGCAACCATCGTGGGGGTGGCTCTTTCCTGGAACATCATCAAGTCGAAGAGTCGCCTGTCCGGGCTGTTCGACATCGTCTCCTTTCTCCCGCACGTCATTCCGAACATGATCTTCGCCGTGGGCGCGCTGTTCATCGCGCTGTTCTGGCTGCCGACCTACGTCCCGTTCTACGGCACCATTCTCATCATCATCCTGGTGAACGTCGTCGCCCGGATTCCCTTTGCGACGCGGATGTACAACTCCTCCCTGTTGCAGATTCACAAGGACCTCGATGAGGCGGGTTACGTCTTCGGGCTCGAAACCATGACCGTGTTCTGGCGCATCGTGCGGCCGTTGCTGGCGCCGACGCTGCTCTATGCCTGGTTGTGGATGGCACTCCTGGCCTACAGCGAGCTGACCATGGCGGCGCTTCTGGTCACCCGCGACAACACCACTCTACCGGTCTACATCTGGGCCATCTGGGGGGACGGGGAGTTGAACCAGGCCGCGGCGGTCTCGCTGATCGCGCTGCTCCTGGTGGTTCCCCTGATCGTCATCTACTTCGCCCTGGGCCGGCGCGCCGCCATGTGGCAGGGGTGACGGGAGACCGGTCCGCGGCGCATGGCGGCTTGCGCCGGCGGGGTGGCGCCGCGACCTTGCGCACGGTGGGACGAACCCGCTACAAGGTGCACAGGTGGGAGGTATGGCGGTGTCCGACATTGAACGGCGAAGGCGCACGGAAGGCGTCCTCTTTCTCATCGGGTTCGGGTTGTGCATACCAGCGGCCAACTGGCTCATCGGCAACGTCGGGACGGTGTGCCCGCCGGACGCGCCGTGCCTGATACCGGTGGCGCCGGGGGTGATGGCGCCGAGCGGGGTGTTGACCATCGGGCTGGCGTTCGTGCTGCGCGACCTGGTGCAGCGGCGCATCGGCGTCCGCTGGGCGGCGGTGGCCGTGGTGGCCGGCGCCCTGCTGTCGGCGGTTTTCGCGCCGCCGGCGCTGGTGGTGGCATCCGGAGCGGCTTTCCTCTTCTCGGAGACCGCCGACCTCGCCGTCTACACGCCGCTGCAGCGGCGCCGGTTGATCCTGGCCGTGTTCGCCAGCAGCATCGTCGGCCTCATTGTCGACAGCATCCTGTTCCTGTACCTGGCCTTCGGCAGCATCGAGTTCCTGCTCGGACAGGTCGTCGGGAAGTCCTGGATGGTGGTGCTGGCCTTGCCCTTCATCATGCTGCTGCGCCGGCGTGACGAGCGCCTCGGATTGACCCCCGCCTGAGAGACATCGAGCAGGTGCTCGGCGGGTTGCACCGCCACCGGGAATCGGACTAGAGTGCCCGCGGGATCGGCCGCCGGGCGTGCCCTTGGCTGTTGTCTTCCGGAGGCCCCCCGGGTTGCGCTGCCGACCGCGGAATCCGACATGCTCGAACACGCGCTGCTCTCCACCGGGTTGCTCATCGTCGTCGCCAAGCTGGCGGAAGGCATCCTCCAGCGCTTCCGGCTGAACTCCATCGTCGCCTACACCGCGACGGGCATTCTCCTGGGCCCGATTACCGGCATCGTCGAGATCAACAGCTACCTGCAGATCCTCCTGAGCATCGGGATCTTCCTCTACTTTTTCCTCATCGGTCTGGACGAGCTTGACGTCTCGGCGTTCATGTCGGCGATCCATCGCAGGTTCTTCATCGCGGCGGTCATTTCGGTGGTGATCCCGATCATGGCCTCCCTGGTGGTCACCTTCGACCTGATCTTCGACTTCGGCCTGGGTCTCGACTTCAGCGGCTCGTTGGCTCTGGCCGGCGTGCTCTCCCTCACCAGCCTGGGCGTCGTCGCCAAGGTATTGATCGATGCGGACCGCCTGCGGCAACCCATCGGCATCGAGATGTTCACCGTCGCGCTCATTGCCGAGCTGATCGTGCTGCTGGTCATCGGGTTTACCATCGGCGAGCACGCCCAGCACGTGAGCCTGGACGGCGTGTTGCTCTTGCTGGGACAGATCGCCGTCTTCATCGTGGGGACCTGGGTGTTGGCGGGCCGGATCATCCCGCCGCTGATCGAGCTGCTGGAACGGCTGCTGCGGGTCCCTCAGCTGTCCTTCGGGCTGATTCTCGGCGTCCTGTTCATCGCGGTCGTGGGGGCGGAGGAGATCGGCCTGCACGGTTCCCTCGGGGCGTTGCTCCTGGGCGTGGCGCTGTCGCGGCTTCCTCACCAGGTTCACCGGGACATCATCCCGGGCATGAAGAGCGTCGCCGACGGCTTCTTCGTGCCGCTTTTCTTCAGTTCGGCAGGCCTCCATCTCAGCCTGTCGTTCACCGAGATGCAGATATGGACCATCGTGGCGCTGATCGTGGTGCCGTTCGTGGGGAACTTCGCCGGCGCTTGGCTGGGCGCATCGGCGGCCCGCTTCGAAATGCCCTTCACCATCGCCACCGGCCTGATGGCCAAGGGCGTCGCCGAGATCGCCATACTGTTGGTCCTTCTGGAGAACGGCGTCATCGGACCCGACATCTTCTCGTTGTTCGTGCTCATCATGCTCGCCTACATTCTGCTGACGCCCCCGGCCATCAGCTTCGCCGTGAGCCGCGCCAAGCCTGCTGAGCCGGTGCCGTTGCCCCACCCCGTGCCGCCGTCCATGATCCACTTCGCCCTGGACGACATCACCGTCGGTGACATCATCGACCGCAACCATCCTCACCCGGAAACGAAGCTGACGGTTCGCGAGTTCGCCGATCAATGGGTCGGCGCGGGGCAGCAGGACTACGTGATCACGGACCGCGACGGGTTCGTGGGAATCGTGTCGCTCGCCATGCTCAGGTATCTGCCCAAGCACGCGTGGAGCGACACCCCCTTGAGCAGGATCGCGCGCGCGACCACGCCGAATACGTGGGTCGACGAGCCGGTGGAAGACGCCCTCCAGCTCATGGCCGAGAACTCGCTCACGGCGATACCGGTCCTGGACCGGGAGTCCAGGGCGTTCGTCGGCTCGATCACCAGCCAGGACGTCCTGGACCTCATCACCACGGAAGTCCGGGGGGCGCGTTAAGTCGCCGCAGTTCGGAAAGGCAGGGCGCCGGTCCGCGGCTGATTCCGGACTCCGGCCAAGTCGGCGCTGATCGGCTCCGCGAGCTTTCTCGACTTCGGGAAACGTGGCACAAAGGAATAGTGGGGAGGCACCCGCGCGAATACTCTTCGGACAAAGGATGACAAATGAAACAACCCTTCAAGACGGATCTCGAGGCTATTCAAAAGCGTGCGCGCGAGAAGATGGAGCAGGGGGCCATCACCGGCGCCTACCTGGCAGACCGGGAGCAGGTGCTCTCGGTGCTGAACGAGGTGCTGGCCACCGAGATCGTGTGCATCCTGCGCTACAAGAACCACTACTTCATGGCCAGCGGCATCAACGCCGGGCCGGTGGCGGCCGAGTTCCTCCAGCACGCCAACGAGGAGCAGATGCACGCGGACTGGGTGGCGCAGCGCATCACCCAACTCGGCGGTTCGCCCAACTTCAGTCCCGAGGGACTGGCGACGCGGTCCCATGCGGCGTACGAGGAAGGCGACACCCTGGAGGCGATGATCAAGGAAGACCTGGTGGCCGAACGCGTGGCCATCGAGACCTACTCCGAGATCATCCGCTGGCTTGCCAACGACGATCCCACCACCCGCCGGATCATCGAGGACATCCTCAAGATGGAAGAGGAGCACGCCGACGACCTGGCCAGCTTGCTGGTGACGTTGGGGAAAAGTGAGTGAGGCTCGTCGTCGGCGCGGTGGCCGTGGTGGTGGCCGTCGGCGCGGCGGCATGGATGCTGTGGCCGGGCGATCACCATGGACATCGGCCGGCCGGAGGGACGCCTTCAGGGATACCGGTGTCGTTGAAGGCGGGAATGCCCGGTGAGGCGCTCTTCGATCAGAAGTGTGCCGTGTGTCACGGGCAGCGAGCGGCCGGCTCGCCCCAGGGACCGCCGCTGGTCCACCGATATTACGAGCCGGGTCATCATTCCGACATGGCCTTCCTGCTGGCGGTGAGAAGGGGAGTTCGGGCACACCACTGGCGCTTCGGCAACATGCCCCCCGTTCCGGGCCTCTCGGACGCGGACGTCAAAGCCATCATTGAGTACGTACGCGCATTGCAGCGGGCGAAAGGGATCTACTGAGTGAAAGGAAAGGTTGCCATGACACGGGGCCTGCGTCTGACCGTCGCCGCTCTTGTGCTGGTCCTGGCTTGCGCCACGGCGAATGCGCATCGCAACGCCACCGGCATCGTCAAGCAACGCATGGACGCCATGACGTCCATCGCCGGCGCCATGAAGGCACTGCGAGCGATGATGCGCGGAAAGGAGCCCTACGATGTCGAACGGGTCAGGCTTCACTCCCGGACCATCGCGGCGCACGGCGGCGAGAGGATGACGGTGTTGTTCCCCGAGGGGAGCATGCAGCACCCGACGCGGGTGAAACCCTCGATATGGCGCGACTGGGACCGTTTCTCCGCCATGGCCCGGGAGCTCGCCCGGTACGCGGACGCTCTTGCCGCGGCGGCCTCCAACGAACGGCTTTCCGCGCGAGGTGGCGGAGGGGCGGGCGCAGGCTTGACGCCGCTGCAAACGGGGTCCGAAGATCTCGCGGCTGCGGCGCCGGACGCCGTCTTCGAGCGTCTGCAACGGACTTGTTCGGACTGCCATCGGGCGTTCCGAAAGAAGGGCGAAATGCCGGTTCTTCAGCGCTGGGCCGCCGTGCCCGATCCGCGGGCCGTTCAGTCCAGCTTCGAGCGCAGCAGCTCGTTGACGAGGCGTGGGTTGGCCTTGCCGCCGGTGGATTTAATCACTTGGCCCACGAAGAACCCCAGCAGATTGGTCTTGCCCTCGCGATAGCGGGCGACGTTCTCCGGGTTGGCGGCGAGCACGGCGTCGACGACGGGATCGAGCCGGCCCGTGTCGGCCACCTGCCGGAGTCCGAGCCTCTCGACGATATTCGCGGGGTTCCCGCCTTCGTCCAGCATCACGGCGAAGACCTGCTTGGCGACCTTGCCTGAGATGGTCTGGCCGTCGATGAGAGCCACCAGCTCCGCCAGGCCCGCCGGAGTCAACGGCGACGTCTTCAAGGGTGTTTCCTTGAGTGCCAGGCGCAGCTCGTTCACGACCCAGTTGGCCAGCGATCTGGAATTGTCGTGGCAGCGGACCGCTTCCTCGAAAAAGGCGGCGAGGCCGTCGTCCGAAGCCAACAGCGACGCGTCGCCGGCTGCGAGTCCCAGCCGGTCGCGGT
>JAJDTQ010000016.1 GCA_022827045.1 Candidatus Binatia bacterium | reverse complement strand
GCCCTGAGCGTAGCGAAGCGAAGTCGAAGGGCGCCGACTTGCCCGGCAGCAATTGATCGGAATTTCCTTAACCGGAAAGGAGTAGCCCATGGAACGCGTGGATCTGCTGATCAAGAACGGGAAGGTGGTCGTTCACGAGGGCTGCCGTCCCGCGAATCTCGCCATCAGCGACGGAAAGATCGTCGCCATCCTCAAGCCCGGCTTCGAGATCGACGCGGCCCGGGTCGTCGACGCCGCCGGCAAGCATGTCCTGCCGGGCCTCGTCGATCCCGAGGGCCATCCCGGCCACTCGTTCCCCCTCGACATCGACCTCGAGACCGAGTCTCCGGCCGCAGCCGCCGGAGGCGTCACCACCTGGGGCATCCAGGATCCGAGCCCCCGGATGGGGAAAAAGCCGTTCGTGCAGGACACGAGACCGGAGGACGTGGTCTCGTTTCACGACGTCATGGACATCGCCATCGAGACCGGGCACCAGAACTGCATCACGGATTTCTACTTCACCCCGCAACTCGAGACGGACCAGCAGGCCGAAGAGATCGTCGAATACGCCGAGAAGTACGGCGTCACGTCCTACAAGTTCTACTGCCACGCCAAGCATCCCCACATCGCCGCCAAGCTCTGGTACGTCTACCGCTCGGGTCTGGCCACCGGCTTTGACGACGGCGTGGTGTACAAGACCCTGGAGAACGTCGCCAGGATCGGGCCGCCGGGGATCGTCTCCTTCCATCCGGAGAACTTCGAGATCGTCCGGGTCTTTTCCCAGCGTTTGATGGACGCGGGGCGCATGGACATGGAGGCGTGGACGGACCGCTCGCCGGATTTCGTCGAGGCCCACCATATCCGCCAGTACGCCTACCTGGCCAAGATCACCAAATGCCCCATGTACGTCCAGCATACGACCACGGCCGAGTCTCTGCTGGCCATCCGCCAGGCAAAGGAAGAGGGCGTCGAGATCTACTCCCAGAGCAACCCCGTGTACCTCTGCCTGCCCGCGGGCACCTGGAAGATCAACGTGCCGCTGCGGTATCCCGAGACCATGGAGATCCTCTGGGAAGCCTGCAAGAACGGCGAGATCGACGCCCTGGGTTCGGACCACGTGGTTTCCCACGGCACGCGCGCGGAGATGGAGGTGCCCGGCGACGTGTGGAAGACCACGAGCGGTTTCCCCTCCCGCGTGGAGATGATGCTGCCGTTGATGCTCGACGAAGGGATCAACAAGGGGCGGATCTCGCTGGAACGGCTGGTGGAGATGATGTGCGAGGCCCCGGCCAGGATATTCGGGCTCTATCCCCGCAAGGGGTGCCTGCAGGTGGGTTCGGACGGCGACGTGGTGATCGTCGACCTGAAGCGCAAGGTCACCGTGACGAACGATACGGTGCACACGCGTCCGGGCTGGACCATCCTCGAGGGCCGCGAGATGACCGGCTGGCCCGTCATGACCATCCGCCGCGGCGAGGTGCTGACGGAATGGCCGGAGGGAGAGCCCAGGTCCCGGATCACCGCGACCAGCAAGGGACAGTACATCCCCCGCACGCCGGGCAGCCGGTTCCAGTTCTGAACCTCGGAGCGTCGGAGAATGCCGGTAAGCGACCTGCGTGACTGGATCGACCGCATCGACGCCCTGGGCCAGGTCCGCCGCGTCAACGGCGCCGGCTGCGACGAGGAGATCGGCGCCATCACCGACCTCTACATGGAACGGGTGGGCCGCCCCGCGCTCCTGTTCGACGACATACCCGGTTATCCGCAAGGCTTCCGGGTGCTTGCCAACGTCACCACCGCGCCCGAACGGATCGCCGCCGCCCTCGACATTCCCCAAGGCCTGTCGCTGAGGGCCATGGTCGAGCACTGCCGCCGGTTCCACGGCGCCCTGCCGGGAATCAAGCCCCGGGAGGTGGACTCGGGTCCGCTTCTCGAGAACGTGGCCACCGGCGGGGACATCGACATGCTCCGGTTTCCCACCCCCAAGTGGCATGAAGACGACGGCGGCCGCTACCTGGGAACCGGGTGCGCGGTGGTCATGCGGGACCCGGACTCGGACTGGGTCAACGTGGGCTGCTACCGGGTGGCCGTCCACGACCGCAACACCCTGGGCATCATGATCACCGGAGGCAAGCAGGGTCGCATCATCATGGAGAAGTATTGGCGCCGGAACGAGCCCTGCCCTGTCGCCGTCTCCTTCGGTCACGACCCGTTGATCTACCTGATGGCCGGACTCCACGCCGCCGCCGGCGTCTGCGAATACGACGTGGCAGGGGGAATACGCGGAGAACCGGTGGACGTCGTTCGCGGCGCGGTCACGGACCTGCCGCTTCCGGCCACCGCCGAGATCGCCGTGGAGGGTCACATCCCGCCCGGGCGCTTGGAGCCCGAAGGCCCGTTCGGAGAGTGGACCGGCTACTACGCGGGGGGCCGGGAGAAACAGCCGGTGATCGAGGTGGCGTCGCTGACGCACCGGAACGACCCCATCATCCTCGGCACTCCGCCGCGCAGACCTCCAAGCGACGACACCTACATGTCCAGCTTCCTGGGCAGCTCGGCGATCTGGGAGCAGATGGAGGCGGCGGGCGTTCCCGGCATCAAGGGCGTCTGGAACCACGAGGGCTGCGGCAGCCAGATGTTCATCACCGTCGCCATCGAGCAGATGTACCAGGGTCACGCCAAACAGGCCGCCATGGCTGCCGCGGGCTCCTACGCCGGATCCTACTTGAACAAGATGATCGTCGTGGTCGACGACGACATCGACCCAACCGATGCGGACGCGGTGTCGTGGGCCATGTGCACGCGCGTGGACCCGGACTCGGACCTCGACATCGTCCGCAACTGCTGGAGCAGCCCCCTGGACCCCATGGCCTACCCCGAGGATCGCAGGAACCTGAACAAGAGGATGCTCATCGACGCATGCCGCCCCTGGAACCGCAGGGATACGTTTCCCAAGGTCGCGGAGGCAAGCGCCGAGTTGAAGGAGCGCATCCGGAAAAGATGGCCCGATGTCTGCGACATCTGAGGGGCCGACCGTGTACCGGCAACCCGGAGGTGCTTGACCCACCCCCCGGTATCGGCTGTATTGGGCGGACGGAGCGAACCACATGGCTGACGACTATCGCGTAATAGGCACTCCGGCGGTGCGCCCGGACGGCGCCGAGATGATCTCGGGGCAGGCGGTGTACGGGCCGGACGTGAGCCAGCCGGGGATGCTGTGGGGCAAGATCCTGCGGAGCCCGCTGCCCCACGCCAGGATCCGGTCCATCGACGTGGAAAAGGCCCGTGAGCTTCCAGGGGTCACCGTGATCACGGCCCAGGACGTCCCGGACCGGCGCTACGGCTACGCCATCGAAGACAACCGGATTCTCGCGGCCGACAAGGTGCGCTGGGTCGGCGAACCGGTGGCCGGGGCCGCGGCGCCGGACGAGGAGCGGGCGCTGGAGGCGCTCTCCCTCATCGACGTGGACTACGAAGAGCTGCCGGCGGTCTTCGACGCCGCGGAGGCGGCGCGGGACGGCGCGCCGCTAATCCACGAGGAGCTGGGCCCGGCCCGGTCCGTGTACCTGGCGATGTGGGAACCCGTCCACGGCACCAACATCATCCACCAGTCGACGCACCAGCGCGGCGACGTGGACGCGGCGTTGGCGCGGGCCGACTACGTGTTCGAGGACACCTTCCACGCAAGCCAGATCCATCATAGCTACATGGAACCCCATGCCGCCATGGCCGCGGCCCGGGGCAACACGGTGACCGTATGGACCTGCAGCCAGGAGGTGTTCCAGCTCCGCACCCTGCTCGCCGCGCTGTTCGCCATTCCGGAAAGCCGCATGCGGGTGATCTGCACCAAGGTTGGCGGCGGCTTCGGCGGCAAGATCGACCCGCGGCTGGAACCCGTGGCCGTCGCTCTGTCGCTCCGCAGCCGCAAGCCCGTGAAGATGGTCATGACCCGGGCGGAAGAGTTCACCGCCACGGCCGGCTCCACGCCCGCCACGGTGACGGTCAAGACCGGAGTCATGAAGGACGGCACCCTGGCGGCACGGGACATCGGCTTCCTGTGGGACACCGGCGCCCACGCCGAGGGCCTGGCCCCCAGCAACCGCGCCATGAAGGACGGCGTCGGCCCCTACCGCATCCACGACATCCGGGTCACGTCCACCCTGGTCTACACCAACAAGATGCGCGGCACCCAGTTGCGTGGGCTGGGGGTGCCCGAGGGCGCCTTCGCCATCGAGTCGCAACTGGACATGATCGCCGAGCGCCTGGGCATGGATCCGCTGGAGCTCCGCCTGAAGAACATCCTCGAGGAAGGCGACATCAACTCCATCGACGACGTGGTGCAGAGCATCGGGCTCCGGGAATGCCTCCAAAAGGTGGCCGACGAGATCGGTTGGGGAACGCCCAGGCCGAAGAACGTGGGCCGCGGCCTCGCGGTCGTCGCCAAGTCCCCCACCACCCACTCCAGCATCTCCAGCGCCTACGTCCAGTTCAACGAGGACGGCAGCGCCCAGGTGCTGACAGGCGCCTCCGAGATTGGCCAGGGCATGTCCGTGGTGCTCTGCCAGATCGCCGCCGAGGTGCTCGGGCTCCCGGTCGACGCGGTGGGCATCTCCAGCGCGGACACCGGCACCACGCCCTACGATCGCGGGACCTACTCCAGCCGGGTGACCTTCTACACCGGCATGGCCGTGAAGATCGCCGCCGAGGACGCGAGGACCCAGCTCCTGGAGGTGGCCTCCAGGATGGTGGAGGTTCCGCAGAGCGATCTCGCGGCAGTCGGGCAGCGCGTGGTGTCGCCCGGACACCCCGAGATCTCGCTCACTTTCGGCGAAGTCCTCGAACGGGCTCATACCAGCGAGCGGCCGATCCTGGGCAAGGGCTCCTACGGCGGCAAGGGCGACTATCCGACGCTGCCTCACAAGGTCCAGCGCAAGGAGTACGTCCCCGGCTGGAAGTACGCGGCGCAGGCGGTGGAGGCGGAGATCGACGAGGAGACTGGCATCGTCCGCGTGCGGCGCATCGCCTCGGCCCACGATGTGGGCAAGAGCCTGAACCCCGTGAGCGTCGACGGCCAGATCGTCGGCGGGGTGGTCATGGGACTGGGCTACGCCCTGCACGAACGGCTCCAGTTCGACCAGGGCCGGGTCATCAATCCCTCGTTCATGGACTACAAGATACCGTCGAGCCAGGAGATCCCGGAGATCACGCCCATCGCGGTGGAGGTGCCGCTCCCGGAAGGTCCGTTCGGCGCCAAGGGCATCGGCGAGTTGGCCATCGTGGGCATCGCGCCGGCCATCGGCAACGCCATCTACGACGCCTTGGGGGTCCGTCTCAAGGAACTGCCGCTGCATCCCGAGAGGGTGCTGGAAGCCGTGGAGGGTCAACGGAAGGGCGCCGGCCGGTGAAGGATCGACCATGGAATGCAGACTGATCCGACCCGCCGACCTGGACGAAGCGCTGGCGGCGCGCGAAGCATACACCCATGAGGCTCTGCCCATTGCCGGGGGGCAATCCCTGCTGGTGATGATGCGGAACCGGCTGGTGACGCCCGCGGCCTTGATCGATCTCGAGCCCGTCGAGGTGCTTCGCGGCCTCGAGGTGAGCGCCGCGGGCCTCTCCATCGGCGCCATGAATACCTGCCGCCAGTTGATCGCTTCGCCGGTCCTGAACGAAGAGGTCGCCGTCCTGCCGGCAGCGGCACGGCAGGTAAGTTCCACGGCCGTGCGCAACCTCGGCACAATCGGCGGCAACGTATGCCACAACGAGCCCGGCGCCGACCTGCCTCCGGCACTGCTGGCGCTGAACGCCCGCGCCGTGCTGCGGAGACGCTCCGACGCCCGTGAAGTCCCGCTGGCGGAGTTCTTCACGGGGTACTTCGAGACCGCACTGGAGCCGGACGAGATCCTGTGCCGCATCGACATCGAGCATCCGCCCGCCGGAGCGGTCGGCGTGTACCTCAAGCACGCCATCAGCCCCGAGGACCTGGCGATGGTGGGCGTGGCGGCCATGGTGGTGCCGGACGGAAAGCGACCGGGCAGCGTGGTCGAGGTGCGTATCGGCATCGGCGGAGCCGCGCCGGTTCCGCTCCGGGCCGCCAGGGCGGAGGCGACTCTGAAGGGGGCCGTGTTGGATGAGCAGGCGGCGCGGGCGGCCGGAGAGATAGCGGCCACCGAAGTGGACCCTCCTTCCGACCCGCACGCCGGCGCCGACTACCGCCGCAAGATGGTGTCGGTGTTCGTCCGCCGGGTGCTGCTCCAGGCGGCTAAGCAGATCGAGGAGAACGGCCATGGCGCTGCTTGATCTCAAGGTCAACGGCCAGGAAGTCCAGGTGGAAGCCCCGGAGACGGCGCTCCTGCTGGACGTGCTGCGCGAGCGGCTGGCCCTGACCGGAGCCAAGCGCGGCTGCGAGACCAGTCACTGCGGCTGCTGCACCGTGCGAGTGGACGGAATGGCGGTGCACAGTTGCGTGGTGCTGGCCGGACGCTGCTCCGGCAAGGAGATCACCACCGTCGAAGGGTGCGGCGACGGGATGGAGCTCGACCGCCTCCAGCAGTCGTTCCTGAAATACGGCGCCGTCCAGTGCGGTTACTGCGGACCGGGGATGCTCATGGCCGCCCAGGCCCTGCTGGAACGAAACCCCCGGCCGACGCTCGACGAAGTGAAGAAAGGGTTGGACGGCAACCTGTGCCGTTGCACGGGGTACACGCCCATCTTCGACGCCATCCTGGCCTACTCGCGCGGTGAGTAACGCACAGACCACCATCCCCACATCCGCCGGAATCGCCGTCGCCGGGGTGATGGTGGCGGTCTTTCTCTTCGCCATCGACGCCACCATCGTGAGCAGCGCCATGCCCACGGTGGTCTCCCAACTCGGCGACATCGACCTCTACAGTTGGGTCTTCTCCGTCTACATGCTCACCTCGGCGCTGGCGACGCCGATCTTCGGAAAGCTCTCGGACCTCTACAGCCGGCGGACCCTGATATTGCTGGCCATCGCCACCTTCGTGCTGGGCTCGGTGGCCTGCGGCGCGGCCCAGACCATGACGCAGCTCATCGTCTTCCGCGCCGTGCAAGGCATGGGCGGCGGCGCCGTGTACGCGCTCGCTTTCATCATTGTCGGCGTGGTCTTCCCGGTGGAGCAGCGGGCCCGGATGCAGGGCATGATCGCCAGCGTGTGGGGCGTCGCCTCGGTGCTCGGCCCGGCCGGCGGCGGATTCATCGCCGAGTACTGGGACTGGCGCTGGATCTTCTGGATCAACTTGCCCCTCGGAGTCACGGCGGCCGGGCTCATCATGGCCGGGTTCCGGGAGCAACGTGCCGAAGGCGCGCGCCGGTCGCTGGATCTGGCGGGCGCCGCGATTCTACTGTCGGCGCTGATGCTGCTGTTCTACGGCCTTCTGGTAGCCGCCAACCAGGTCGACCTGGTCACGGCCGAGTCCGTCGCCGTGGTGGTGGGAGTCGTCGTGCTGCTGACACTCTTCATCATCATCGAAGGAAAGGCCCGGGACCCGCTGCTGCCCATCGCGCTGTTCCATATACCCAGCTACAGCCGGCCCACCTATCTCAGCCTGCTGGCGGCCATGGGCATCTTCGGCGTCATCGGTTTCCTGCCACTGTACGTCCAGGGCGCCCTGGGCGGCACCGCCACGCTGGCCGGGTTGACCCTCCTGCCCCTGAGCGTGGGGTGGACGGTCGGGAGCCTGACCTCCGGCCGCGTCACTCCCGTCTGGGGGTACCGCAAGGTCTGCGCAACGGGCATGACCCTGATGGTGACAGGCTACATCCCGTTGATGCTGCTGGAAGAAGCCGGCGGCATGACCGTGATGCTCGTCGCGACATTCGCGGCCGGCACCGGTATGGGCATGACCAACGTCACGGCACTGGTGGCCGCCCAGAGCGCCGTGCCCTTCCAGAACCTGGGCGTCGCCACCTCCACCCTCATGCTGTTCCGCACCATCGGCGGCGCCCTCATCCTGAGCATCATGGGCAGCATCCTGCTGCAGCGCATGAACGCCACCTTCACCGTCATCGCCGCGGACCTGAAGGCATCGGTACCGCAGTCCGTGCTCGAAAAGCTCCTGAACCCGCAGAACCTCCTCGACCCCGGCACCCGCGCGCTGATCCCCGCCGATCTCATGCCCTCCCTCACCGGTGCCCTCGTCAACGCGCTGTGGTGGGCTTTCCTGGTGGGGTTGGCCGCGGCCGTCGCGGGGCTGACTTTGAGCTGTTTCCTGGAAGGCAAACGGCCGACCTGAGACAAGCGGCGCTTCAAGATGACAACGGGAACTTCGGTCATGCGCCCGAGGCGCTTCACGCCGCGAAGTCGTTCTGCCTGGCGGAGTTGGCTGCAGAAGAACCATACCGATGTCGAAGAAGTGTGGGTGGTGTTCTACAAGAAGGGAACGGGACATCCGACCATCAGCTACAACGACGCCGTTGAGGAAGCCCTGTGCTTCGGTTGGATCGACGGCATCAAGAAACGTGTCGACAGCGCCCGCTACATGCATCGGTTCACACCGCGCAAATTGAACAGCACTTGGTCCAAGTCCAACAAGGAACGGGTCGCACGCCTCATCGAGGCGGGACTGATGACACCCGCCGGACAGCGGCTGATCGACCATGCGAAACGGGGCGGCGCGTGGAGGCGTTCCTCAGACCCTGCGCTGGTGCCCGACATGCCTGACGAGCTGACAGCCGCGCTTGAGGCAGACCAAGACGCTCGCGTCAACTTCAATGCGTTGGCACCGTCCTATCGTCGGCAATTCATCGCGTGGATTGCCGACGCCAAACGACCAACGACCCGTGCGGGACGCGTGGCCAAGAGCGTCGACTTGCTACGTCGAGGCGAAAGGCTCGGCATGGCGTAGAGGTGTGTAGGCGAGAATGGCGCCCTAACCCCGTGGCGCAA
The DNA here is from genome assembly GCA_022827045.1 of Candidatus Binatia bacterium. The sequence continues at coordinate 13,851 of JAJDTQ010000016.1, read as the reverse complement.
GTATCTCCTCCAGTGCGTATAGTGTCTTCTGCGGGAATTGTTCCAGCGGGTAGTAGCGGGTTACGATTTCCAGGGCCGCGTGATAGTCGACAAGATTGAGGTAGCGGAGCAGGAACCGCACGTCGTCTTCGTCGTGGAACTCTTCACCCAGACGCATCGCAAGGCACTTCATCGCCAGCAGGTACTCGGGGGCCGCGGTCAAGACGCGCAGGTTGGACGACTCCAGGTATGGATGGAAATCACCGTTGTCACTCAGGTAGCCCTTGACGGCGTCATTGAGCCAGTCGGGCGACAAGCCGGACGCGGCGGCAACGCGCTGGGCGGCTTCGCGAACGGCTCGCGCCGGCCTGAAGAAAGCGTCGATATCCTTGGTGGACCGACGCGCGTCAAATACCAAACACATGACCGCGCCTCCCACCAGGTAGACTTCGCCGGTAACTCCCTTGCGGGCGAGTTCGTCGTTCAGTTGCCGGAACAGCCGCTCGATATCGCGTTTGAAATGCTCCACGGCTTCAACCGGACTAGACCCTTTGCTCGACGCTGCTGTCGACAAACAGATTCCGGGACCGGAACGGTGGCGGCGAAGTGGTCAGGAGGTACAACCGCAAGCTCTTCAGCGATGAGGCGAACCAGGGCCGTTCCAACGCCCGGACTGTTTTCGTCCAGGCGGGAGGAATGGTTCCCTTGATCATCGCCATGTGCTCAATCATCGCCGCGAGGTAGCTCGCTTCAAACGCCGGCAGGCTGATATCCGGCTCATGTCCGACGGCGCGCTCGAAATCCTTGCCGTCAAGGTTTTTAAGCAAGTCCCCCAACTCCGCGAATATGTATGAGCGCGCATGGGAGCGCGTCACAAGCTGCCGGCACAGAGATTGAAACTCCCGCTCGACGGGCGGGAGCACCTGGTTCAGCACCCAATTGGAGACGTCCATGCCGGCGCCGGCCGCCCTCTCCTGGATACGCGCCTTGTCTTCTGCGCTAATTCGGATCTGAAGCTGTTGGTTCTTGCTCACGTTGCCACCATAGCGTTCCCTGGAGGTGCGTGTCAATACATCGTATTGACACGCATCCCGTGAAGTCAAACGAAGCTACGTTGACCTTCCCGGCGCTCTTGTCTATGCTGCTCGCAGCCTGAAGGCCGTACCGACAGCACAGACCGGAGGAACCCGTGACCACGACGTCCGCCGCATTCACCGAAGAGACCCTTGACATGGCCGGCATATCCCTGCAACTGCGACGCGGCGGTTCCGGAGAACCGTTGCTGGTCCTCCACGGCGAGCTTTGGGTGCCCGACTGGCTCGAAGCACACGAGCGTCTGGCCGAGCACTATTCGGTTTACGTCCCCTCCCTGCCTGGCTTCGGCACGTCGTCGTTCCCGGATTGGCTGATGTCGGTGCGTGACCTGTCGGCGTGGGTCAACTGGTTCGTACGGGAATGCGGTCTGGCGACCCCGCTCAGGGTCATCGGCTTCTCCATGGGAGGCTGGATCGCCGCCGAGATGGCCACGGTCAATAACGCCATCTTCTCGAAGATGGTCCTCGTGGGCGCGGGCGGCATCAGGCCCCGGGAAGGGGAGATCTGGGATTACTTCCTGAACTCTGCCAAGCAGGCGTTTCAACAGTCTTTTCACGATCAGGAGTCGGCCCAATACCTGAAGTACTACGGAAAGGACTGGACTCCAGAGGAAGCAGAGCAGGTCGAGACCAACCGAGAGGCGGCCATCCGTTACCTCTGGCGCCCCTACATGCACAGCGTCACGTTACCCGATCTTCTCCCGGCCATCGCGACCCCTACCCTGCTCGTGTGGGGCCGTCAGGACGGCATCGTCCCCATCAGCAGTTGCGAGGGTTACAAGCAGGGAATACCGAATGCCCAGGTCGCGGTCATCGAGGACTGCGGACACATGCCGGAGATGGAGAAACCGGAGGAGTTCGCCAAGACAGTCATCCAGTTCTTGCGAGATTGATGCTGGAAACAGGGGGGTGAAGCACGATGTTTATAGGCCACTTTACCGAGGAACCTTGGCAGAAAGAGGACTGGCCCGTGGAATGGGGCTCGGGCGTCATGGCTGTCAGCAACAGCGAATACGACCCGGTCCGCGCCGCCAACCTCTACCACCGCTACATCGACGAGAAGCAGTACGCCGAGGAGATGGGCTTCGACGGGATCATGGTCAACGAGCACCACAGCGCGCCGTTCTGCATGAACGGGGTGGCCAACGTCAAGGCCTCCATCCTTGCCCGGGTCACCAACAAGGCCAAGATCCTGCTTCTCGGCAATATCCTGCCCATCCACGACGATCCCCTTTGGCTGGCGGAGTCGCTGGCGATGATCGACGTGATCTCCCGGGGCCGCCTGATACCCGGCGTGGTCCGGGGCGGCGGCAGCGAGAGCCTGACGCACAACATCCCGCCCCACTACAATCGCGAGCGCTTCGAGGAAGCCCACGACTTCCTCATCAAGACCTGGACCACTCCCGGCCCCTTTCGCTGGGAGGGCAAGCACTTCCACTACCGGTACGTGAACCCTTGGGCGGTGCCCTATCAGAAACCGCACCCGCCAATCTGGGTGCCCGGCACCTCCAGCAGGGAGACGGTGGAATGGTGCGCCCGGCACCGCTACCCCTACATCATGCTGGCCAGCCAGATCGACCTGACCCAGCAGATGTACCAAGTCTACTATGACACCGCCCGGGAAGTGGGCTACGAAGCGGGGCCGCAACACCTGGGCTTCATGTTCTTCTTCCACGTGGAGGAGACCGAGGAGCGGGCCATCGAGGTGGGGCGGACCCTGACACAGGGGGTACGCAGCCCCTACGATCCCGGCGCGCAGAGGCCCAAGCCCTGGATCGCCGGCCCTCCGGGCATCGCCACCAAGAGCGCCCGGGCGCTCCGGCGCAAGATGACGGCCGCGGACTCGTCCGGCCGCACCCGCGCGGGAGCCAGGGCGACCTTCGAGGACCAGGTGGCCACCCACGGCATGGTCGTCGGCACCCCCGACAGCGTCATCCCCAAGGTGCGCTACATCCTGGAGCAACTCAGGCCCGGGACCATCATCTTCCGCACCGGCGACGGCGCCATGGACCACGAGTCGCAGATGCGGACTCTGAAACTCATGGGCGAGGAGGTCATGCCCAAGCTCCGGGAGATCGCCGACGAGCTGGGCCTTCCCGGCCCCTACGATGTCGATCCCATGACCAACGAGCCGGTCGCCGCGATGGCTTCCTAGCGTTCCAGGCCGGGAGGTAACCCATGTTCATCGGCCACTTCACCGAAGAGCCCTGGCAAGTAGACAACTGGCCCGACGAGTGGGGCACCGGCATCCACAAGGTCAGCAACGCCGAGTACGACCCGCAACGCGCCGCCAACCTTTACAACCGCTACCTCGACGAGAAGATCTACGCGGAGGAGGTGGGGTTCGACGGGCTGATGGTCAACGAGCACCACAGCGCGCCCTTCTGCATGAACGGCGTCGCCAACGTGCAGGCATCGATCCTCGCCCGGATCACCACCAAGGTGAAGATCCTGCTGCTGGGCAACATCCTGCCCATCCACGACGACCCGCTGTGGCTCGCCGAGCAACTCGCCATGATCGACGTCATCTCCCGCGGCCGGCTGATCCCGGGAATCGTGCGCGGCTCGGGCGGCGAGAGCATCAGCCACAACATCCCGCCCCACTACAACCGCGAGCGCTTCGAGGAGGCCCACGACTTCCTCATCAAGACCTGGACCACGCCCGGACCCTTTCGCTGGGAGGGCAAGCACTTCCACTACCGGTACGTAAATCCCTGGGCGGTGCCCTACCAGAAGCCGCACCCGCCCATCTGGGTACCCGGCACCTCCAGCAGGGAGACGGTGGAATGGTGCGCCCGGCACCGCTATCCCTACGTCATGCTCTCCACGCAGCTCGAGCTCACCCGCGAGATGTTCAAGGTCTACTACGAGACCGCGGATGAGGAGGGCTACCAGGCCGGCCCGCAGCACCTGGGCTACATGTTCTTCGTCCACGTAGAGGAGACCAAGACCAGGGCCATGGAGGTGGGGCGCACATTGACCCAAGGGGTCCGGAGCCCCTTCGACCCGGGCGTCCAGCGTCCCATACCGTGGATCATGAGCCCGCCGGGGCTGAACAGCCGAAGGGCCGTGGCCCTGCGACGCCAGATGACGGCTCCCGACGCCACCGGGAAGACCCGGGCCGGCGCCCTCGCCTCCTTCGAGGACCAGGTGGCCACCAGGGGCATGATCGTCGGCACCCCGGACGAGTGCGTCGAGGGCATCCGCTACATCATGGAGTACCTGCGGCCGGGCATCATCATCTTCCGCACCGGCGACGGCGCCATGGACCACGAATCGCAGATGCGCACGCTGAAGCTCATGGGCGACGAGGTCCTGCCGGCCATGCGGAAGATCGCCACGGAACTCGGCCTGCCCGGGCCGTACGAAGTGGACCCCGTGACCAACGAACCCGTGGCCGCGCTGGCGTCCTGACGCGCCGCGCACTTGCCGTCTTTCCAGGGATCGAGCCGGATCGATACAGAGCGTTCCGCTCGTGAACGGCGTTCCGTGCCGCCTTCAACACAGAACGTACCCCCATGCGCAACGACACTTTCGACGCCCTGGTGATCGGCGGGGGAGTCAACGGACTCTCGGCGCTGTATCACCTTGCGCGGCTCGGCGTGAGCCGGCTCGGGCTGGTGGAACGGTTTGCCATCGGGCACGAGCGGGGCAGCTCGCACGGCGCGGCGCGCATCACGCGGAGCGCCTATGCCGCGCCGGAGTATGTGCGCCTGATGCAACGGGTGCACGCGGAGGAGTGGCCCCGGTTGGAGAAGGACGCCGGCACCCGTCTCGTCCACCCGAACCCAGGGCTTTTCGCCGGGGCTCCCTGCGAGGGTTTCAACAGCTACATCCGCGCGGTGGAGCAAGAAGACGCGGACGTGGAGGTGGTCACGGCGGACGAGGCGCGCCGGCTCTATCCCCAGTTCAAGCTGGAAGACGTCGAGCGAGTGCTCCTCGACCGGACCGCGGGCATCGTCGCCGCCGGCGAGACCATGGAATCACTCGCACGGCTGGCGCGCGTGAACGGCGTGCGCATATTCGAGAACACCGTCGTCTACGGGCTCGACCCCGGCGCCAACCCCGTCACCGTCGAAACCAGCGCCGGGGTCTTCAAGACCGAGTGTCTGATCGTGGCCGCGGGCGCGTGGACGGGACAGTTGTTGCCGTTCCTCAAGCCCAGGCTCGCGGTCGCCCGTCAGACGGTGGGCTACTTCGTGCCCCCGGACAACATCGACGACTACCGGCCCGGCCGCTTCCCGGTGTGCATGTACATGGGAGAGGAAGAGAACGACGTGTTCTACGGCATGCCGGAGTTCGGCCGCACCGGAGTCAAGGTCGCGCGCCACGTTCGATACGGCAGGGACGACGACCCCGACGACCCGCCGGCGTCCGTGGCCCAGTACAGGATCGACGACCTGCACCGCTTCATGGCCATGTTGTTCAGCGCAAGGGATTGGACCCTCGCCGGCGCCGAGCACTGCCTGTACACCGTTTCCCCGAACGAGGACTTCATCATCGACCACCATCCCGAAAACCCGCGCATCGCCATCGGCGCCGGCTTCTCGGGCCACGGGTTCAAGTTCGCCCCCCTCAGCGGCAGGCTGCTGGCCGAGCTGGCGTGGGAAGGAAGATTCTCCATACCCGAGGCCGAGACCGCGCGACGGCTTTTCTCGCTGGCGAACGCTGCCTAGTGTCGTGTCCCCACGACACTCTTTCTCTCGACCACCGCCCTCGCTCATGACGTCAAGTCGATCTCGTACAGGTCGTAGTGCGACTTGTGCATGCCCAGACGGTCATAAGTCTTTTGGGCGATAGCGTTCGTACGCTCCACATAGAGGCGTATGCCGCAGACGTCGCCACTGGCGCCGGCAAGGCCCAACACGTGGTCGTACATCGCGCGATAGACGCCCCGTCGCCGCCAGCCGGCATCAACGTAGACGCTCTGGATCCACCAGAAGGTGGCGTTGCGCCAATCGCTCCACTCGTAGGTGATGAGCAGGCTTCCCACTACCGCAGGGGTGCCGCCTTCGGCGGCGTCCGCGACTGCCACGAGGTAGAAGCCCTTCTCCGGCGCCTCGAACACGCCAGCTACGCCCTGCCGCAGCGTTACGGCATCCAGCTCCTTGCCCTCGGTCTCCAGGGCCATCGCCTGCTGAAACGCGGCGATGCGATCCATGTCCGCCAAGGTTGCCGTTCGTATGCGTAGGTTCGTCATTGGTCTCTATCCACGGAAAAGCGCATCAATCCCCCTCCAACAACGGTTTCAGCACCGGCCAGACGTTGTCCAGCAGCAGCGGCTGGGCCCTGGCGTTGGGATGGATGCCGTCGCGCTGCATGAGCGTGTCGTCCAGGGCGACTCCTTCGAGGATGAACGGCACCAGCGCAGCGCCGGTTTCGGCGGCGACGTCGGGGTACATCCGGCGGAAGGCCGTGGTGTAGCGCGGCCCCAGGTTAGGGGTCATCTGCATGCCGGCGAGCACGGGTCTGGCGCCGGCGGCCAGGACCGCCCGACTCATGGCCAGGAGGTTGGCGCGGATGGAGGCTACCGGGTAGCCACGCAGGCCGTCATTGCCGCCCAGCTCGATGATGACGATGTCGGGCTTGTGGACTGACAGCGTCTTGGGCAGGCGCGCCAGGCCGCCCACGGTGGTGTCGCCGCCGATGCTGGCGTTGACCACGCGATGGCGCGGCCCCAGGCGCTCGCGAAGCAGCTCCACCCAGCCGCGTTCACCCCTCCCGGTTTGAAGTCCATAGGCGGCGCTGATACTGTTCCCCATGACCAGCACGGTCTTGCCCGCGTCCGAAGCCGGCGCGTGTCCAGCCGCCGCAACAAGCGCGGCCACGAGCAGGGAACCCCGCAACAGTCCAATCATAAGAGCCGGCGACCGTCCCATCGAGAAACCTTTCATGTCAGGATGCATATTGCGGGCCACGGCCGTGGTCAAGCGGGTACCCACCTCCGAGGGTGATTTGACCATCCTGGACGGCATCGATCTCGCGGTCGAGGCCGGCGGACAGGTGGCCGTGGTGGGTGAATCCGGCTCGGGCAAGACCACGCTGCTCAGCATCCTTGCCGGCCTCGACCTGCCCACCAGCGGCGATGTGTGGCTGGACGGCGACGAGATCACCGCGCTGGACGAAGAGCAGCGCGCCCGGGTGCGGGCGCGTTGCGTCGGGTTCGTGTTCCAGTCCTTTCAACTCATCGACAGCCTCACCGCGCTGGAGAACGTCATGCTGCCGCTGGAACTGCGCGGCCAAAGGCGGGCGCGCGAAGACGCCCTGGGGTTCCTGGAGCGCGTGGGCCTGGGCGCGCGCACGACCCATTACCCGCTCCAGCTCTCGGGTGGCGAGCAGCAGCGCGTGGCCATCGCGCGCGCCTTCGCCTCCGGTCCCAAGGTGCTCTTCGCGGACGAGCCCACCGGAAACCTCGACACCGCCACCGGCGGCAAGGTCGCCGACCTGCTGTTCGAGCTGAACCGCGAGGCCGGGACCACGCTGATGCTGGTGACCCACGATGCCGCGCTGGCGGGCCGTTGCACCGAGGTGATCACCCTGGACGCCGGGCGCATGCAGCCTCCGCCGGAGGCCGCGCCGTGAGCCTGTCGCTGGCGCTACGCCTCGCGCTGCGCGACTGGCGCGCCGGGGAGCTGCGGTTGCTGCTCGCCGCACTGCTCCTGGCGGTGGGCGCCGTCACCGCCGTCAGCCTGTTCGTCGACCGTCTGCAACGCGCACTGGTGGCGGAATCGGCGACGCTCCTGGGAGCGGACCGCGTCATCGACGCCTCACGCGCGGTGCCGCAACGCTTCCGCGACCTCGCCGCCGCCCGTGGGCTCGCCGTGGCCGACGTCGTCCGTTTTCCGTCCATGGCGTCCTCGGACGCCAGCGGACGCAGCCGACTGGCCAGCGTCAAGGCGGCGACCCCGGGATATCCCCTGCGCGGCACGCTGCGGGTGGCCGACGAGCCCTTCGGCCGCGGCCGGCGCACCGACGGCCTGCCGGCCCCGGGCGAGGTCTGGCTGGACTCACGCTTGTTCCCGGCCCTGGGCGTCAAGGTGGGCGACACCGTCTCCGTCGGCTACGCCGACTTCACGGTGGCTGCCGTGCTGGCTTCCGAGCCGGACCGGGGCGGCGGCTTTCTGGGGTTCGCGCCGCGGCTCCTGATGCGCGCGGAGGACCTCCCGGCCACGCGGGTAATCCAGCCCGGCAGCCGCATCCGCTACCGCCTGCTGCTGGCGGGCGGTGACGACGCGTTGCGCTCGCTCCACGACGCCATCCGCGACGAACTGGCGCCCGGCTACCGCTGGCGCGACGTGCGCTCCGCCAACGCCCGCATCGACAGCGCCCTGGAGCGCGCGGAGAGCTTCCTGCTGCTCGGCGGCTTGCTGACGGTGCTGTTGGCGGGCGTTGCCGTAGCCTTGAGCGCCCGTCGCTACGCGCGGCGGCACTACGACCACGTGGCCGTGCTGAAGACCCTAGGCGCCACGCCCGCGCAGGTCCAGCGGGGCTACATTCTCGTTCTCCTGATTATCGGCGCGGCGGGCGCCTTGACCGGCCTGGTCCTGGGCGCCCTGGCCCACTTCGGCATCGTTGCGGCACTCCGCGGCTTCCTGCCGGTATCGCTGCCGCTGCCGGGGGCGCGGCCCGTGTGGGTGGGCCTTCTCAGCGGCTTCATCTGCGTGCTGGCGTTCGGCCTGCCACCGCTCCTGCGCTTGCGTGGGGTTTCGCCCATGCGCGTCATCCGCCGGGACCTGGCGCCGGCAACGGCCTCGGCGTTGACCTACGGCTGCGCCGCGGTCGGCGGCCTGGGCCTGCTGGTGTGGTACAGCGGCGACGCCGCGCTGACGGGATGGGCGCTGGCCGGAGCGGCCGTGACCGTCACCGTGTTCGCCGGGCTGGCGCTGATCCTGCTGCGGGGTGGACGCGCCCTGGGCATGCAGGCCGGCAGCGTCTGGCGCCTGGCCCTGGCGGGCCTGCACCGCCGCCACCGCGAGAACGTGGGGCAGATCGTGGTCTTCGGCGTGGCCGTCATGCTGTTGCTGATCATGCTGCTGGTGCGCACGGCGCTGATCGACGAGTGGCAGGCACGCATACCGGAGCGCGCACCCAACCAGTTCGTGATGAACGTGGCGCCGGCCGAGGTGGACGCGATCGAAACCCTGCTGAACGCCCGCGCCGGCTACGACGGCAGGATGTTCCCGATGATCCGCGGCCGCATCACCGCGGTCAACGGCATCGCGGCAGCGCAGTGGCAGCGGCAACGGCGTGAGCGCCGGGAAGAACCGGACGACGAACGGGATGGCCCCGGCGGCCGGAGCCGGCCCGGAATCCTGCGCGAGCGCAACCTCACGTTCCTGGCGGACCTGCCCGCCCACAACGTCGTGGTGGACGGGAAGTGGTGGTCCGCCGGCGCCGCTCCCTCCGCGTCGTTGGAGGAAGAGTACGCAGCGGCCCTCGGGCTGGCGCTGGGCGACTCCCTGACCTTCGACGTCGGCGGGCTGCCCTTCAGCGCCACCGTCACCAATACCCGGCGCGTGGCCTGGGACAGCCTGCAGCCAAACTTCTTCGTCATCCTTTCGCCGGGCGCGCTGGACGGGCAGCCCGCCACCTACATGACCAGCTTCCACCTGCCCTCGGAACGGAAGGCGTTCCTCAACGAACTGCTCTCCCGCCACCCCACCGTCTCGGTCATCGACGTCGACCAGCTCATCACCCACCTGCGGCGCATCATCACCCACGTCGCCCAGGCCGTGGAGCTGGTGCTGGCCCTGGTGCTGTGCGCCGGGTTGCTGGTGCTGATCGCGTCCATCCAGTCGAGCCGGGACCAGCGCCTGAAGGAGTTGGCGCTGCTGCGTGCCCTGGGCGGGACGCGGCGCCTCATCACCGGCGCGCTGGTGGCCGAGTTCGCGGCGCTGGGCGCGTTCGCCGGCATCGTCGCGGTCGTCGGCGCGGAGATCACGACGTTCTCGCTGAACCGTTTCGTTTTCGAGCTCCCGACCAGCCTGCATCCGCACATCTGGCCGGTGGGGCCGCTGTTCGGCCTCTTGATGGTCGCCGCCGTCGGCTACCTGGGCACGCGCAGACTCGTCCGGACGCCGCCGGCGACCGCCCTGCGCGAGGTCTGACGCCTCCGCGCACGATCCCGCTAGTGTGGTGTCCCGTCCGCCGGCACGTGTGCTAAGATTCGCAGGATCTCGTCGCTCTCGAGAAGGAGCACAACCATGATGGAGCCACGAATGGCGCGCATCTTTCGCGGGCTCGCGATCTGCTTCTGGCTGCTGGCGATCTCGAACTTCTCCAAGCCTCTTCAGCTGACCGAGCACACTGGCTTCGTTCTGTTCGGGACCCGCCTGGCGGGCGGTGACAGCGTGTTGTGGAGCCTCGTGTTCGGCGCCTACCTGGTGGTCTACGGCCTGGGCCTTTGGTACATGAAACGCATCGTCATCGGGATGGCGCACGCCTACGCCCTCTACGTCGTCGTGAACCTGTTCCTTTACTGGAGCAACAACCCGCCGCCGTCGGGGGCGGACGTCGTGCTGGCGGCGATGTACTCCCTGATCGCCGTGGGCGTGTCGGTGGGCTCGGCGGTGCTGCTGAGCATGCACCGCAAGGAACTGGGATAGGAAGACGGCCGCGTCTTGACCTAACCTCTCTTCGACGAGGTCTTCTTGCCGAGCATCACCACATCCGACGGAACCCGGCTCCACTACGAAGAGTGCGGGGAGGGCGTCCCCATCGTGTTCGTCCACGAGTTCGCCGGGGACCACCGGAGCTTCGAGCCCCAGGTGCGGTTCTTCTCGCGCTCCAACCGCTGCATCGCCTTCGACGCCCGTGGCTACCTGCCGTCCGACGTTCCCGAGTCGCCGGACGCCTACGGACAGGACACCGCCCGGGACGACGTCGTAGCGGTGCTCGACGGTCTCGGCCTCGAGAAGGCGCACATCGTGGGGCACTCCATGGGCGCCTATACCGCGCTTCACGTGGCCATCCACCACCCCGGACGGTGCCTGTCCGTGGCCGCCATCGGCTGCGGCTGGGGCTCGAACCCGGACGAGCGCGAAGAACGGGCGGCCATGTGCGCGGACATCGCCCGTATGTTCCGCGACGAACCCATGGCGGAGGCAGCGGCCAAGTACGCCCGCTACCCCATGCGCAGGGCCTTCGAGGCCAAGGATCCGCGGGGATTCGCCGAGTTCGAGAGGCAGCTCGCAGACCACTCGGCCACCGGCCTGGCGCTCACCATGTCGCGGGTGCAGGGGCTGCGCCCTACCCTGGGGAACCTGGAAGCACCGTTGTCTACGCTTGATATCCCGTTGCTGGTCATCGTCGGCGACGAGGACGACCCATGCCTCGACGGCAGTGTATTCCTCAAGCGCACCGCTCCCATGGCAGCGCTGGTGGTGGTGCCGCGCTCGGGACATACGCTGACGCTGGAAGAGCCGGCTGCCGTCAACACGGCGCTGGCGGAGCTGTTCAGCGCGGTCGCGGACGGCGCCTGGATGGCGCACCGGAGGGAAAGGTGAGCAAGCCGGTATCAGCCGCCGACGGCATACGCGTGACCGTCGCGGAAGGCGTGGCCGAACTGCGGCTGTGCGCCGGCGACAGCCGCAACGCCCTGTCTGCCGCCATGTGGAACGAACTGCGGCGCTTTGCCCACAGTGTCGGCAGCGACCGCGCGGTCCGGGTGATCCTGCTGGCCGGCGACGAAACGGTTTTTTCTTCCGGCGCCGACATCCGGGAGTTCGCCGCCCTGCGAGCGCCCGGCGCCACTCGCGCCTACGACGACCTGGTGGAGAACGCGCTGCTCGCCCTGGAAGCGGTGCCGCAGCCGACCCTCGCCTGCGTCGCCGGCCCGTGCGTCGGCGCCGGAGCGTCGCTTGCCTGCGCCTGCGACCTCCGGGTCGCCGCGGACGATGCCTACTTCATGGTCCCGGCGGCGCGGCTGGGTCTCGGTTACGACCCCCGCGGCATCGCCCGCTTCGTGCGGGTGTTCGGAGATTCGGCGGTTCGCGGACTGCTCCTGGGCAGTTGGCGTTACGATGCATCCTCGGCCCACTCCCTGGGTGCGGTGCACCGTCTCGTGAAGCCGGGCACCGTGCTCGAGGAAGGCCGGCGCCTGGCCCGGGACGTGGCCCGAAATGCGCCCTTGACCATGGCCGCGGCCAAGTCCGCGCTGACTGCGCTGGCTCGCGGAGACGGCGGCAACGAAGCGCTGCGCCGCATCGCCCTCGAAGCGGACGCCAGCACGGACTATGCCGAGGGCCTGTCGGCGTTTGCGGAGAAACGCAAGCCCGAGTTCCGAGGCCGCTGACCGGCCTACCGAGCCTCTGCCTTGCTTGGAAGTCTCAACAGAATCCCTCTAGTCATAGATCGGTCGGTCAATGACTCTCTCTAGCGGGCAGACCATGACCAACGGCAATCTCATTCACGCCCTTTACGGCCACCGTGCGAGTCTCGACCCGGCCTTCGTCTTGCCGGGTGGCCCCTCCCTTTCCACCGGGGAGGTCTTGAAGGCCATCGACAGGACCGCCGCCGCCCTGGCGGCCTGCGGTGTCGAGCCCGGCGACCGGGTCTCGGTGAGGGTCGGGAAGTGCGTCGAGGCCGTGTTCCTGGCTCATGCGTGCTTCAAGACGGGCGCCATCCTGCACCCCATGAACACCGCCTACACACCGCGCGAGGTGGAGGCGCTGCTGGCGGACGCGCGACCCGTTCTGTTCGTCTGCGACCCCGACGAGGCTGCAACCTTCGGCGCCGCGGCCGCCCGCCAGGGTTTTCGTATCGAGAGCCTTCGCGGCGACCGGGGTTCCCTTGCCGAGCTCGCGCGCGCTTCCGGCGCCGGACCGGAGGCCGCGGAACTGCCGGACGGCGCGCCGGCGGCGCTGCTCTACACATCAGGAACCACCGGCCGTCCCAAGGGGGCCCTGATCACCCACGGCAACCTGGCGGCCAGCGCCCGGGCGCTGGTGAAGGTATGGCAACTGGGGCGTGAGGACGTGCTGATGCACGCGCTGCCGGCCTATCACGCCCACGGGCTTCTGACCGCCATCAACGTGATGCTCGCGGCCGGGGGCGCGGTCTGCTTTCTCGCCCGGTTCGAGGCCGGGAGCGTGCTGCGTGAGCTGTCCCGCTGCAGCGTCATGATGGGGGTTCCGACACACTACGCGCGGCTGCTGAAGGAGCCGGACCTCGGCGCCGCGGCGGAGGGGGCGTTCCGCCTGGCCATCTCGGGCTCGGCGCCGCTGCCGCCGGACACGGCCGACCGCTTCCGGCGGACCACCGGCATGGAGATCATCGAACGCTACGGCACCACCGAGGCCGCCATCATCACGGCGATTCCGCCGGGCACCGCCGGCCAGCGCGGCTGGGTGGGCTGGCCGCTCCCCGGCATCCGTGTCCGGGTCGCCAACGAGGAGGGGCGCTTCGAGTCCGCCGCCACCGGCGTGCTGGAAACCCGCGGACACAACGTTTTCGCCGGCTACTGGAACCGGCCCGAGGAGCAGGCCTTCACCGACGACGGTTGGTTCGTCACCGGCGACATCGCCGAGATCGACGAAAGCGGTTGCATCCGGATTCTGGGACGGGAGACCGATGTCGTGATCTCCGGCGGCCTCAACGTCTATCCCAAGGAGGTGGAGGACGCGCTGGACGAACTGGACGGGGTCGCCGGCTCCGCGGTCTTTGGCGTCCCGCACCCGGATTTCGGGGAGGCCGTCGCCGCGGTGGTGGAATCGACGGCCCCGGCATCGTTCGACGAAAGCGCGTGCATCGGCTATCTCAAGACGGGACTGGCTTCGTA
>JAJDTQ010000122.1 GCA_022827045.1 Candidatus Binatia bacterium | reverse complement strand
CTTGGGAACACGGGCTTCCGGCGACACATAGCTGAACATGCCTTCTTGACGCGGATCAGTGCCTCTCATCGACTCCTCCGTCTCAATACGAACATACAAATTATGTATCCGCGTCAGACGGACTTTTTCAACAGCCTGCTATGTCAAGCCGAAGAGATTTGCCGCCCATGCCATCAATCTGCTGGTGCTGAAGGTTCACGGAATGACGCTCAAGAGCCTCTCGAAGGCCGAGACGGTGTCCAAACCCGACGCGGTCAACCTGTTCAAGGACGGTCACGTCGATGCGATGCTGTGGATGGGGCCGGTTCCGGACTCGCTGATCATGAACGCCTCGCTCAACCGTCCCATCAACCTGCTGCGGATATCCGATGAGAAGAAACAGGAGCTTCGGAAGATCAACCCGGGCATCGTTCCGCTCGTGCTGCCCAAGGGGCTCTACCCCGGCGTGGATGCGGATTTCCAAACCCTGTCCGTGCCGCGCGTGCTGGTGATGAGCAAGAACGTCTCGGATGACAAGGCCTACAGCCTGGCGAAGACCCTGGTCGAGAAATGGGAAGACCTGAAACTGGCGGATCCGGGGCTCAAGCTGGTGAAGGTCGAGAGCACCGCCACCGACTTCGGCGTCACTTATCATCCGGGCGCCGCCAAGTACTACAAGGAACGGGGTTGGATGAAATAGGATTATTTGTTGGGTGTAGTGGTGGTGGACGAAGGGATCGATCCCGTTCGGCGGGGTCGGTCCCGCTTCGTCGCCGCCGTCAACTCGAATGGAAGGGGAGACATTGTCGGCACTTGAGTCCATGAAGGACAGATTCGAACGAATGCTCCTGATCCGGCGCTTCGAGGAAGGCATGTTGCGCCTGCACCGGCGGGGCATCCTGCCGTGCCACTTTCACGTTTCCATCGGGCAGGAAGCCACGGCGGTCGCGACCTGCCGCGCCGCCGAGGAGCATGATGTGCTCTTTACCAATCACCGGAGCAACGGTCACCTGATCGCCCGCGGCGCGGATCCGGGATGGATGTTCGCGGAGCAGTTGGGCCGCGTCGGCGGCAACACCAACGGCAAGGGCGGGACGCTGCATATGATCGCGCCCGAGCTGGGGATGCCCTGGACGACCTCGCTGGTCGGGTGCAGCGTTCCGATGGCGGTGGGCGCGGCCCTGATCCACAAGCAGCACCGGCGGGCCGGCGTCGTCATCGCCTTCTTCGGCGACGGCGTCATGGAGGAGGGCGCCTTTTACGAGGGGATCAACCTCGCCGCTCTGTGGCAGGTGCCGCTTGTCTGCGTTTGCGAGAATAACGGCGTGCCGGCCGAGCTGCGAGGGCTCGACACCACACAGCCCTCCACGTTTCTGGCCAGACGCCTCGCCGACATTCCGTCCGCTTTCGGCATCCCCTGCGCCACCATCGACGGTGCGGATGTGGAGGGGCTGTTCGACCTGATGACCGAGGTGGTGGGCACGGTGCGGCGCGACCTCGCCCCGTATTTCGTCGAGGTCCGCACGACACGCTATCCGGGGAACCGGGCCCTGTGGCCGGAGCTGGCGGGGGCGGAAACCGACCTCGCCTGGGCGTGGGACGAAGGTGAACCGCCCGAGGAGCTGGCCGCCTGGAGCCGGCACAGCGATCCGCTCATGGGCTTTGTTCGCCGGCTCCTGGCCCGTGGTGAGATCTCCCGTGACGAGGTGACCCGGATCGATGCCGCCATCGCCGCGCAGATCGATGAGGCGATGGAGTCCGCCATCGGCAGCCCGCAGCCGCCGCCCGATAGCGCCTACCGGGATGTGTGGGCCGCCAAGGAGACCCCATCATGAAGCTGTCCTACTTGAAGGGCCTGGCGCTGGCCATCGACGAAGCCATGGCGGCCGAGCCCCGGGTCATCCTCATGGGCTCTCGCATGGGAGGCCACTTCACCGCGCAGGAAAACGAGGCATTCGCCGACCTGCTGGAGCGCCATGCGGAGCGGATTTTCATGAACGTGCCGATCGCGGAATTCGGGCTCGCCGGCGCCGCGGTGGGCGCCGCCCTGGCAGGCGGCCGGCCGCTCCTGAGCTTCAACATCGGCAGTTTCATGCTGCATGGCTTCCCGCCGATCGTGAACGAGGCCCCCAACGTACACTACACCACAGGAGGACGGTGCATCGCACCGGTCACGTATTACGCGCTGGGCGGCATCCGGGGGGGCGGTTCGTCCCAGCATTCGCACCGGTTGCAGGCGATGCTGGGCAATGTTCCGGGGCTGCAGATCCTTGCGCCGGCGACCGCCGGCGATGCCTACGGACTGCTCAAATGGTGCCTGCTCGAGAGCCTGAACCCGACGGTCTTCTTCGCCCACACCGATTTGCTCCTGTCCGAGGACGAGGCCGATCCGGCGGCGCCGTTGCTGCCCGTCGGCTCCGCCCGCGTCAGCAGGGCCGGACAAGACGTAACCCTGATCGCCCATTCCGTGGCCGTACCGAGGGCCCTTGAGGCAGCGGACGCCCTGGCGAAGGATCACGGCGTTTCCGCCGAAGTGGTCGATCTGCGGACGCTGGCGCCTCTCGACGCGGCGACCGTGGTTGACTCCGTGAGGAAGACCGGGCACGCCGTGGTCATCGACGAGTGCCACAAGAGCTTCGGCGTCAACGCCGAAATCGCGGCCACGCTGGCGGAAGCGGCCTTGTCGCATCTGAAGGGGCCCATTGGCCGTGTGGCCACGGCCGATGTGCCGGTCCCCTACAACTTGAACCTGGAGCGAGAGATCAGCGTGACCCCGGACAGGATCGTCCAGGGGACAATGTCCACGCTGAAGGGTGGAGCGTCGTGTTGACGCACAGCCGAGACACTCCCGGAAACGGTTCCGCCAAGAGTGGCGGATCCGGTCTGTCGAAGAACAGGTGCCGGAAATGAAAGCGATGGTGGTTGTCCAGAGAGGCGGAAGCGGAGAGCTGGTGCCGGAAGATGTTCCCGATCCCGTTGCGGGCGAGGGGCAAGTGGCGATCCGCATGGAGGGAACCGCCGTCAGTTTCGGCGACATCGAGATGCGCCGGGGCAACTACCATACCCCTCGCAAACCGCCCGTCATTCCGGGACACGACGTCGCCGGCACTCTGGTCGCCCTGGGCCCCGGAACCACCGGGTTCCGCATCGGCGAGCGCGTGACGGCGATCTCGCTCACCGGGACCTACGCCGACATCGTCGTGGCGCCTGCCGCCATCACCTGGTCGCTGCCGGACGAGATCGACCTCGTCTCGGCCGCGGCCTTCCCGACCAATGGCGTAACGTCATACAACCTGCTGACCATGGCCGGACGTTTGGCGGCGGGCGAATCGGTGCTGATTCACGCGGCGGCCGGCGGCGTGGGGACCACCACCTGCCAGTTGGCCAGGCTGCTCGGCGCCGGCACGGTTATCGGCACCGTCGGTGACGAATCCAAGGCTGACTTGGCCCGTAGCCTCGGCTGCGATCACGTCATCCTGTATCAGACGGAAGACGTTGCATCCCGTGTCATGTCCATCACGGGAGGTAAGGGCGCCGATGTGATACTCGATTCGATAGGGGGCTGGGCTACGGAACAAAGCCTTGCTTGCCTGGCCCCGTGGGGGCGCATCGTCGCCTTTGGCAGGTCGAGCGGCGTCGCCGGGCAGATTCCGACCGATCTGCTGCACGCCGGAAACAAGTCCGCCATCGGCTACAGTACCGGCGGGCATCGTTACGAAAGGCCGGAAGTGTTGCGGCCGGCCGGCGATGCGGTGCTTGGCTACCTGCGCTCGAAGCAGCTCGAGATGGTGGTGAGCGCCCAGTTTCCCCTCGGCGAGGCCAACGCGGCCTTGGACCTGGTGGCAAGCCGCAAGAGCACAGGGAGGGTCGTTCTGACCAACTCCTAGGAGACCCGAAATGCTTCCCATCACCGCTTATGCCGACCGCTATTCGGTAGCCCCCGGCGAAACCATCGCGTTCAAGGTGAGCTCCGCCGCGTCCGAGGACTACGAGGCGCGCCTGGTGCGCGTCATCAGCGGGGACCCCAACCCGGACGGCCCCGGCATCCGCGAGGAACCCGTCGACGCCGCCTTTGCCGGGCGCTACCCGTCGCGGGTGCAGCCGATCCACAGCGGCTCCTACGTGCGAATTGCCTGCGCCGCGCCCCTGGACGCCCTTGGGAGCTTCACGGTGACGGCGATCATCTGGCCTACCCTGCCGGTCCTCCCCCGCCGGCAGGGCCTGGTGTCACGGGTCGACGCCGCTACCGGTGCGGGCTTCACCCTCGAGATCGACGAGAAAGGTTCGCTCGCCGCCACCTTGAGCGACGGCACCGGGACGAACAGCGCAAGCGTCGGCAAGGAATTGCGCGCCCGCGCCTGGTACCGGGTCTTCCTCAGCTACGACGCGGACAAGGGCGAGCTTGCGCTTGGCCAGCAGCCGTTCGCGCCGGCGATGATGGTCGACGACTCCGGCACCGTCACCGCTGCCGCCGCGTTCGGCGAGAGCTGCGCGGGGAGCGGCGATCTCCTGTTCGCGGCGCGCGCGGGGTCGACGCCTTGCGATCACTACAACGGCAAGCTCGAAGCGCCGCGGGTGATGGAGTCGGCGCTCGACCCGGACGCCGCGTTCCGCGCCGCCGGCGAGGCTCCCGGCTCCGGCAGGGATGTCGTCGCGGCATGGGACTTCTCCCACGAGATTTCGTCGAAGCGCATCGTCGACACCGGCCCCCACGCGATGCACGGCGAGACCGTCAACCTGCCGACGCGCGCCATGACAGGCTCGCGCTGGACCGGCGAGGAGATGTGCTGGCGCCACGCCCCGGAGCACTACGGCGCCATCCATTTCCACGACGACGACCTCTACGACTGCGGCTGGGAAACCGACTTCAGCTTCGAGGTGCCGGAGGACTTCAGGAGCGGCGTCTACGCGGTACGCCTGCGCGCCAGCGAGGACGAGGACATGGTGCCCTTTTTCGTGCGCGCCGCGCGGGGGCGGGCCCAGTCAAGCGCCTGCGTGCTCCTCCCCGTCTTCACCTACATCGTCTATGCCAACTTCGCCCGGGGCAGACTCAACGACGCCTACCGCGAGCACGTCACGCGCTGGGGGGCTCGACCCTGGACGCCGGACGAGCATACCGAGTACGGGATCTCGACCTACAACTACCACAGCGACGGCAGCGGGGTGAGCTATTCGTCGCGGCTTCGCCCCATCATCAACCAGCGCTCCGGCTTCCTGGCCTACTCGGATCCCAAGGCCGGTTCCTGCCTGCGCCATTTCCCCGCCGACACCCACCTGCTGGCATGGCTGGAAGCGCTGGGCCACGACTTCGACGTCATCACCGACGAGGACGTCGACGCCGACGGCGTCGACGCCATCGCGCCGTACAAGGTGGTGATGACGACCACGCACCCGGAGTACCACACTCCGCGTTCGCTCGACGCCCTCACCGACTACACCCAACAGGGCGGGCGCCTGATGTACCTCGGCGGCAACGGCTTCTACTGGCGCGTCGCGCTGAATCCGGAGTTCCCCGGCGCCGTCGAGATCCGCCGCGGCGAAACCGGAATCCGCGCTTGGTCGGCGGATCCCGGGGAGTACTACAACGCCTTCGACGGCGCCTACGGCGGGCTGTGGCGAAACAACGGTCGCGCCCCCCAGCGCCTGGCGGGAGTGGGATTCATCTCGCAAGGCGACTTCCACGGCACCTGCTACCGCCGCCTGCCCGGTTCCCGCGACCCACGCGCCGCCTGGATCTTCGAGGGCATCGACGACGAGGTCCTTGGCGACTTCGGCCTGAGCGGGGGCGGCGCGGCGGGCTTCGAGCTCGACCGGCTGGACCCGCGCCTGGGATCGCCTTCCCACGCCCTCGTGCTCGCCCGCTCCGAAGAACCCGACGACACCCATATTCTGGTCCCGGAGGAGATCGTGAGCCTTCACCGCAAGCGTCCGGACATAGCGCGGGAGCTCCTCCGCTCAGAGATCGTGTTCTTCGAAACGCCCAACGGCGGCGCGGTGTTCTCGGTGGGTTCGATTACGTTCTGCGGGAGCCTCCCCCACAACGACTTCGACAACAACATCTCACGCATGATCGACAACGTGCTGCGGCGGTTCCGGAGCGACTGAGCAACGGGTGGACGGGCAGGCCCGGTGACGTTCCGGGAAGCCCCAGCGTTCGACAGCCTGTTCAGCCGCACACGCGCTGCACGAGTGGCAGAACTCGTCCGAGCGCAGGAGCCTTGCGCGTGTCGCAACCGTGCCCGGCACATCAAGGCCGCGGGCGATACGTGATGGCCGGAAAACCAAGCTTGACACAAGGGGCCGTTGGGTGTAGAAGTCGTACCATTAGGTACGGCATTTACGTTGGAGGGCCCCATGATCAGGCGACGAACCATAATGCACACGATGGTGAGTGTGCTTGCTGTACCCTTCCTGTCAGCGTGCGCAAGCTGGTTTCCGAGTGACGTGGTCGAACCCCAAGATGTCACCGTGTCGGAAGCGCTGAAAGATATCGGCAAGGGGTTCGCGGACCTGGATGCGGAGCTGAGAGACAAGGTCCTCGGAGTATATCCTTGTAAAATCACGGTGAGCCTCGACGTGAAAGCTAGCGCAAAGGATGCCGGCAAGGTGGTGGTCGACTTGTCCACCAAACCAAGAGTCGTCGAGACGACACCCCTCGATCCGGCTGCCAAGGCGAATATCGAGCGCAGCGGTGAAGCTGCTGCCGAACGCGGAAACACCGTGGAGATCCTGATGTACAATCCGGCATGTCTCCCTAACAATACGCTCGGCTACGACAAGCCGGATAGCCTCAATAAAGCTATGGAAGGGATGGCGGTGACAGAGAATGACGCCGAACGTTTCAAGAACATACAGAAAATACGGAAGAAGGATCCCTCAAAACGGAAATAAGTTGTCGTGCAAATCTGTCTCTATGGTGCTTGATATCGGCTATGCCCGTCCAACCGTGTTGATGGTCGCGTCCGGATCCCGATCATCGAATGAAGCGGCTAGCTGGATGCACCTTCCTGATCTCCAATCCAACCGAAACGGAGGACGCTTACGATGGCGGAGACCCTGCGAGAGCTATTGATGCTGCGGGACCACAACCGTGACTACATTGACTCCATTACTCATAACCTCGGCAGCGCACTGGGATTGAAGAACGGTGATGGAGAACCGTGTGTCATCGTGTTCGTCCCACGCAAGGTACACAAGAAATGGTTACCCAGTGCCCAGGTCATCAAGGACGAGATCGAGGCTCCGGGGGGGCTGCGTTGTCCGTTGGATGTGGTCGAAGGCGGCAAGTACGACTCTTACTACGACGTGAATTTGTTGGACGTTGCCGATGCAAGCTACGGTTCAGTGAATCTGGTTGCCAGACAGGACTTGTTGGGGCCGCCGTCGCTTTCGAGTCGCGGCCGCGTGATTCTGTTGGAGCAGTTGAGGGGTTGGACTGAAGCCGTCATGCCCGGCGCTCAGCTCTATCACCCCGACGGCTGGTACGGGACGCTGGGTTGTTTCGCGCAAGACGCTTCGGGGAACGTCGGGTTCATCACGAACAAACACGTAGCCGGCACGGTTGGTGACGTGCTGGAGTTTCCGGAACCCGGCGGGATTGAACTTGGCCGCGTGAAGCATGGCGTTGAACGAATTGCCGACCACGTGCGATTTCCGGGAGTCGTGAACGATCCGCAAGCTTATTTCACAATTGACTGTGCGTTCGCTGAACTGCTGACCGGTTTTCCCTTGTCGGATATCGAGCCACGTTTACCGCTGGTCAACGACAACGACGACGTCGTGTTGGCAACACTCGGTGACCCCCTCGCTCTCGACTTGGACACCCTGGGTCCGCTCGGCACTCCGGTTGTTGCGGTTGGTCGAACCAGATCATTTCAGAGGGGACACATCGCAGCGTTTGCTTACAGCTGGACTGTCGAAACATGGGCCAATCCTGTCATGAAAGAGTATACGGACTACCTGATTGTTGGAGAAGACGGCGAACAGTTCAGCGACAAGGGAGATAGCGGAAAACTCATTGTCACCGACGACGACCACCACCGGCCAGTCGCGCTGTTATGGGGAGGATGGCGCGAGAAGCTCCGTCACGGACGTATGCAGGAAAACTGGACGTACGCGATAGATATCAACGCGATTCTCCAAAACTTGGGTGTGTCCATCATCGGCTCAACGAATCCTTGACGTGCAAGGCGGGAGCCGTTGACGAAGTAGGCCCGGGCGCGACGGTAGTCCTCACGCCCGGGCCGCCGCCTCCATCATCACTCCCTCCAGGGCGCCATGGCGCATCTCGCCTGATATGACGCGCTGGAGAAAATCCCGCTCGGGTTCTGATGCCCGACCCACGGCGGGACCTTCGGAAGCCGTAGCCGCCAGGGCTTTTCGACATGGACCATCCGATACCGATCTTTTCCTGGGGCAACTCACCGCAAAGGTAGGCCACGGACGGTTGGAGACAATCGGCGGATGGAGAGAGAACGGGGGGCCTCAGGCACAACCCGCCCTTGACGCGGAGAGAAGGAATTTGAGATGAGAAGGACAGTCCGCGGGTAAAGGAGGTGCGTGAATGGTCATTCGTGAAGCAGGTGACGGTTCAACCTACGTGAGTACGCAGGAAGAGCACGCCGAGCTGTCGGCGCAGTTCGCCGCCCACTGGGGCAACGACCGGTTCGCACGACTCCGGCCCTACGACACGATGGTCTTCGCCACCACGTTTCACGACAGTGGATACCGCGAGTGGGAAGGCGTGCCACGGATGGACCTGGAGAAGGGTCGTCCCTACGGGCACCGTGAGCGGATCCCCGGATTCGAGGACACCGAGCTCAAGGCCTACCGGCGAAACGCGGACTGGGTGCGCGGCCATGACCTCTACGCCGGGCTGCTCGTCTCCATGCACCGCACCGGCCTGTGGCGCGGCCGCTACGACGTCCTGACCCGTCCCAAGCCGCGGATCCGCGACCTGAGCGACGGGGTCAGGACCGTGCTTCGCGAGCTGGAGGATCAGCAGCAACAGGACAAAGCGGTCCTTGCCGCCGAAAATTCCGGTTTCGAGGACGAGCTGTGGATCAACTACCGCATGCTGCAGCTCTTCGACCTGCTGTCGCTCTACTTCTGTTGCGACGGGTACGGCGACGCCGGCTTCAAGGAAGAGCGCTTGGCTCCCATCCCTGCCGCCTACGCGCCCGACGACGCCGTCGAGCTGTGTATCACGCCCAACGCCGACGGTTCGGTCAAGATGGACCCCTACCCCTTTGACGTCGCGCCGCTTCGGGTTTCCGTCCGCACGCGCCGGATGAAACCCGGACGGTACCAGTCGGAACCGGATTGCCGGGCGGCGTACTACAAGACTCCGGCGACGCTGTTGCACTTCGACATCACCGATTGACGACGAGCACCGCGTCTTGACCAGTGTCAGTGCTTCTTGACGTACGGCGTCCCCAGGGCGGCCGGCGGAACGGCGCGCCCGAAGAAGCCGGCGAGCAGAATCACCGTGAAGACGTACGGCAGAGTCGGGATCAGCGCGGTGGGTAGCCTGAGCGGTGCGCCGTCGCAGGCGCTGCCGAGCAGCGTGAAGAGGAGTTCGACGGCCTTCCCGTCGGAACACGTCAGGCGCACGCCTTCGAGCCTCGGCGTGATCGTGTCGAGGAAGCCGAAGAGGAGACAGGCCAGGAGCGCAAGGCCCGGACGCCACTTGCCGAAGATCATCGCGGCGAGGGCGATGAAGCCCTTTCCCGCCGACATCTCGCGCACGAAGCCGGCGCCGTGGGCGGTCGAGAGATAGGCCCCGGCGATGCCGCACAGAACGCCGGCGATGACCACGGCCCGGTAGCGCTGCCAGGGGACCGAAACCCCGGCCGTATCCACGGCCTCCGGCGCTTCGCCCACCGCCCGAAGCCTCAACCCGAAGGTCGTGCGATAGAGCAGCCACCAGACCCCAAGGACCGCCACCAGGGCGAGATACACCAATACGTTGTGGCCTGAGATCAGCTCGGCATAGAGCGGTCCCGCCCCCGGCACCTCCGCCACCGCGTCCACCCCGGGAAGCTGGATGGGGCCGAACCGCTCCGCCGGCCCGAGCAGCGGCGTCTGGCCGCCCTGCCGGAAGATCGCGATGCCGACCACCACCGTCAGCCCGGCCGCGAGGATGTTGACGGCTACCCCGGAAATGATCTGTTCGCCGTGATGGGAGATGCAGGCGAACCCGTGCACAAGGGCGAAGAAGACCGCGACTCCCACCGCTGCGGCGAGTCCGATCCAGGGGGAGCCGGTCAGGCTCGCGGCCGCCGCAGCAGCGAAAGCCCCCGCCAGGAGCTTGCCCTCCAGGCCGATGTCGATGATCCCCGACCGCTCGGAGACCAGCCCGGCGGCGGCGCAAAGGATCAGCGGCGTCGCCAGCCGGAGCGTCCCGTCGAGGATGCGGAGGGTGTCGACCCAAGCCTCAAGCATCGGTCGGCCTCCACCGGTCGGTCAGGCAGGCAAGCCAGGGCACCGGCATGTGCGCGAGCGCACCCGAGAACAGGATGATCAATCCCTGGATCACCAGCACCATTTCGCTGGTGACGGACCTGAACTCGAAGTCGAGCTCCGCGCCTCCCTGGTAGAGCGCTCCGAACAGGAGTGCCGCCATGACGATCCCCACGGGATGGTTGCGTCCCATCAACGCCACCGCGATCCCGGTGAAGCCGTAGCCGGCCGAGAAGTTGAGGACGAGCCTGTGCTGGGCTCCCAGGACCTCGTTCAATGCCATGCAGCCGGCCAGCGCGCCCGAAATCGCCATGGCCAGCACGGTGATTCGCTGCACCGGGATCCCCGCGTAGACCGCCGCCGGCTCCGAGTGACCCATGGTGCGCAGGGCATAGCCGAACTTGGTGCGCCAGATCAGCAGCCAGACGCCGACGCAGGCCGCGAGGGCGATGAAGAAGGAAATGTTCAACGGCGAGCGCTCGGCCTCCAGCCCGGCCACGCGCAGGATGTCATGGACGAACGGAAGCCACGTAGCCTCGTCGAAGCTCCTGGTCTGAGGCGAACCCTGCCCAGACATCATCAGCATGCCCGAGAGCAGCCAGACCAGGAGTCCAGCGGCGATGAAGTTGAACATGATGGTGGTGATCACGATATGGCTGCCGCGGTGGGCCTGGAGCCAGCCCGGGATGAACGCCCAGGCGGCCCCGAACGCCGCTGCGCCGCCGATGGCCAGCAGGATCACCAAGACACCGGGCAGGAACGGGTCGAGCGCGAGGCAGATCAGGGCGACGCCGAGCCCGCCGAACGTGGCCTGCCCCTCTCCGCCGATGTTGAACAGCATGGCGTGGAAGGCCACCGCCACCGCGAGGCCGGTGAAGATGAAGTTGGTGGTGTAGTAAAGGGTGTAGCCGAGGGAACCGGGATAGACGAAGGCGCCCTGCGCCATCACAGCCAGAGCCCGGAACGGATCCTCGCCGATGGCGACGAACACCAGCGCCACCACCAACAGCGCCAGGGCCAGGTTGACCAGCGGGACGACGAAGATTTCCAGCCAGCGGGGTAACGGTATCCCGGGGTCCTGCGTCAAATGGCGTCCTTCGACTTCGCTTCGCTACGCTCAGGACGAACGGCTTGAAGCTACCTTCCGTTCGTCCTGAGCGTAGCGAGGTCTACCGAGCGAAGTCGAAGGACGCATCATTCCGGCGTCTCGCCGGCCATCATCAGTCCGAGCCGCCCGCGTGTTGCACGCTTCCGGTCCACCGTGCCGACCACGCGCCCCGCGTTCATCACCATGACCCGGTCCGACAGCGCGAGGATCTCGTCCAGGTCGGCGGAGACCAGCAGGATGGCGCAGCCTTGCCGCCTGAGCGAGAGAATCCGGGCGTGGATGAACTCGATGGCGCCGATGTCCACCCCCCGGGTGGGCTGGCCCATGAGCAGGATCTTCGGGCGGAAAGTGAACTCGCGGGCGATCACCAGCTTCTGCTGGTTGCCGCCCGAGAAGCCGCCGGCCCGAAGCCGGGTATCTTGCGGCCGCACGTCGAAGTCCCGCATCATCGGCAACGCCCGCGCATCCATGTCGGCGGGCCACGCCCAGATCCCGTCGCCGAAGTGCTCGGGATGGCCGAGCATGGTGTTCTCGCGCGCCTCGAAGGGCAGCACCAGCCCGCGGCGTTGCCGGTCTTCGGGCACATGCGCCACCCCCAGCCGGCGCATCCGCGCACTGTCGGCACGGTGCCTGTCCTCGATGGTTCGCCCGGCGAGGGTCAGGCGCCCCTCCTGCATCGGAGTCATGCCGGCCAGCACATCAAGAAGCGCCGACTGGCCGTTGCCGGAGACACCCGCCACACCCAGCACCTCGCCCGCGCGGAGCTCGAACGAAACCGCATCGAGCCTCGCCGTCCCCGCCTCGTCACGCCAGGTGAGGTCCTCGACACTCAGCGCCACCGCGCCGGGCTCCCCGTGCTCCCGCTCGGGTTCGAGGGCCACCTTGTGACCGACCATGAGCTCAGCGAGTTCCTCACGGGTCGTCCGTGACGGGACCCGGTGCCCCACCATCCTGCCCTGCCTCATTACCGAGACCATATCGCAGACGGCCATGACCTCCGCGAGCTTGTGGGTAATGAGCAGGACCGTAACGCCGCTCTCACGCAGGCCCCGGAGGATCTCGAAGAGCCGCTCGGTGTCGCCCGGAGTGAGCACGCTGGTGGGCTCGTCGAGGATCAGGATGCGCGCCCCGCGGCGGAGGGCCTTCAGGATCTCGACTCGCTGCTGCAATCCCACGGGCAGGTCTCCGACCACGGCATCCGGATCGACCTGCAAACCGTAGCTCCCCTCGAGCCGCAGCAGTTCCGCGCGCACCTCCGCGGCGCCGGTCTTCAGCAGCGCATGCTTCTCGGCGCCGAGCATCACGTTCTCCAGCACCGTGAAGGTCGGCACCAGCATGAAGTGCTGGTGGACCATGCCGATGCCGAGCGCTATGGCATCGGCGGGCGAAGCTATCTGGACGGAGCGGCCCTCGATCTCGATCTCGCCCTCATCCGCCGCGTAGAAGCCGTAGAGTATCGAGACCAGCGTGGACTTCCCGGCGCCGTTCTCGCCGATGATCCCGTGGATGGTCGCCGCGTCGACGTCCAGGTCGACGGCGTCGTTGGCCAGCACCGCGCCAAAACGCTTGGAGATCCGGCGGAGGCGTACGGCCGGCGCGGTGTCTCCGCTCACCCGAGACGCCCTCCAGCAGGCCGGGAAGGGACCACGCGAATCCGCTCTCCGTCAGAACGGACACTTCGAGTCGCGCACGTAGTTGTGCACGGTGATCCTGCCGGCGATGATGTCCGCCTTGGCCCGTTCGATCGCGGCGCGCACCCCCCTGGACACCAGATCGGCGTTGTGCTCGTCCTGCGCCCAGTCGACGCCTCCCTCCGCAAGGCCGAGGGTCACCACTCCGGCGGTGAACTTCCCGTCCATGGCGTCCTTCAGCGTCTGGTAGGCGGCCACGTCCACCCGCTTCAGCATCGAGGTGAGCACGTGCCCCGGCGCCAGCCCGTTCTGGTTCGAGTCGACCCCGATGGCGAGCTTGCCGGCATCCGCTACCGCCCGAATGACGCCGAGCCCCGTGGCGCCGGCCGCGTGGTAGACGATGTCGGCGCCACGGTCGATCTGGCCGCGCGCCAGCTCGGCTCCCTTCGCGGGATCGTTCCACGCCGCGGGCGTCGTGCCCGTCATGTTCCGGAGCACGTCTATGCCCCGTTTCGCTTCCTTCGCCCCCTGCACGTAGCCGCACGCGAACTTCCGGATCAACGGTACGTCCATCCCGCCCACGAAGCCGATCTTGCCGGTCTTCGAGGTGAGCGCCGCCGCGACGCCGACGAGGTAGGAGCCCTCGTGCTCCTTGAAGGCGTATTGCCTGAGATTCGGCCGGTCGAGCCAGAAGACGTCGATGATCGCGAACTTCCGGTCGGGGTGATCCGCCGCCACCGCGTTGATGGCGTCGGCCTGGGAGAAGCCCACCGCGAGCACCACGGTGGCGCCGCGCCGGACCATCCGGCGCATGGCCTGCTCGCGCTGGGCTTCGTTGGTGACTTGGAACTCCAGCACCTCCACGCCGGTCTCGTCCACGAACTTCCGGACCCCGTTCCAGACCCCCTCATTGAAGCTCTTGTCGAACTTCCCGCCCTTGTCGAAAACCACCGCCGGCTTGAAATCCGCGGCCCAGGACGCAGAGGAAATCAGGAATGCCGCCGCGGCGGCGAGTAGAAATCTGGTCATATCGCTTCTCCTTGTCGATCTTCCTTCGTGTGGACCTATGCAACCATTTCCGGTCCGCGAAGAAAAGGCCGTTCCCCTGCTCCTCCT
Organism: Candidatus Binatia bacterium; assembly: GCA_022827045.1. Next base: position 31,597 of record JAJDTQ010000122.1, on the reverse strand, counting down.
CTCCGGGCAACCACCACCGTTCGCGAATCGTCAAAGACAGGCTTACGGCGGTTTCGAAGCTGTCGGACGAATCGTGACAGCAAACCAACATCGCTCCCAATCGTATATGGCCGTTGACACGGTCAGCCTGTTGCGTGTAAACATTTACGTACCATCAGGTACGGGCTAAGGAGACAGAAACCTCGAGGGGTCTCATGAAGAAAGGAGCAGATTGCCAGGTTTCTAGGCTCTTCAGACACAGGAGGGCGACACATGGCAAGCATCCAACTGTACTACGCGACCAACCGGCGCCACCAAGGCCGAAATCGCTGGCAACCTACCGGATACGGCCCGGAACCGAGCAAAGACGGTACCGAAAACCTACGATTCGGCCGAGTCACAATCCGCTTTGATCACAGTAAGGCGGCCGAGTTCCTTCAAGACGATTGCGGATTCGGCAGCGGCAACGGAGAGAAACTCGCCAGTTACTTCTTCGGTCAGCGGGCCGAGGCGAGCATTAACGCATTTCCCGAAGATCTTCTGAAGGACGAAAACGAGTCCTCCCAGCCGCAAGCGAAACTGGGCTCCGCGCAAATGTTCGCTGACCTACGTCAAAAAATGACGAACGGAGCCCATGTCCTCGTTTTCGTTCACGGTTTCAACGTAAGTTGGTGGGAAGCAGTTGCTTCTGCCGCAAGCCTGCAATGCATGCTCAACCGTCATAGCGGCGGAGACCAAACCGGCGATGATTCAAGGCCTGTTCATGTCGTCCTGTTCACGTGGCCGTCCGACGGCCGGGTCATTCCCTCCTGGTCATATTTTTCCGACCGTAGCGACGCCACGGTTTCCGGCTATGCGTTCGGACGCGGACTCCTCAAGCTCCGCGACTATCTCATCGACGCGCGCCAAGTTTCACGACAAAGGAACGAACCCCCCTGTGAACCGTCCATACACCTGCTCTGTCATTCAATGGGGAACTTCGTCCTACAGAATGCTCTGATACGGACTGAGAAGTACTCCGTCGGAGGCAGGCTGCCCCGGATCTTCGACCAAGTCTTCCTTTGCGCCCCCGACGTAGCCGCCGACGTATTCCAGCCCGGCGAAGCCTTCCACCGCCTTCCCCAAATAGCTCGGGCCGTGACCATCTACCACAACAGGAGCGACGACACCACGCCCCTCTCGGCTTACACGAGGGGCAACACAGACAGGCTCGGCTGGGACGGCGCCGAACGGCCCGCCGATTTGCCCGACCGGGTCCACCAAGTGGATTGCAGTCGACTCGTCACCGGCCTGATCGAGCACAATTACTATCATTGCGGCAGTGTCAACGACGACATACGCCACAGCATCGACGGAATCCCGACCGATTCCCGGGATCGGTACCGGGAACCCGCCCGTCACGGTTGGCCGCACGTATGGCGCCTGGTGGGCGAATGATGCGCCGCCACCTGCAGTGGCCGGAGTCCCTTCAGACGCGATAAAGGCGTAGAAATTTCTGAACGGCTCGCTTCGCCCTGCCGTCAATGTCAGCTTCATGGGGTGCGTCCATGACGCCGAGCAATCGGCGGGTCTGGGCATCCCCCAAGAGTAGCCCGACGAAATCTTCGACGGCCTCGTTCGAGTCTCGGACGTTGAGGACGCCACGAGCCTGGCATTGGTCCAGGTACCGGGCAAACGTGCGGCGTATCGGATCGTGGGCCGATTTGGACAGGCTACTGGCCAGCGACGGGCCGGAGCGCGCTTCCGAAATGGCCGCCCGGGTGACGGCGACCGCGTTGTCGCAGAGAACGTGCGCGACCAACGCCCGGCCGAAATCAGTCAGCGCCGCCTCGACGGATGTGTGGCCGTCGAGATGCCCGTTGAGCGCTACACGAACGCGCCCCGCGTTTCGTCGCATGACCGCTTCGAACAGCCCCAACTTGTCGCCGAACCAAGCGTAAAGTGTCTCTTTGGACGCGGATGATCGCCGGGCCACTTCGAGCATGGTGGTGTCGCGGTATCCCCGCTCGATCAGAACTTCGGCGGCAACGTCAAGGATGTGAGCCCGGCGCGGTGCGCGACGTGATTTTTTCATAACTGAAAAAAAGCGGGGCACGGGAATTCCAAGCAAAACTATGTTGCGTTTGTGGACGGCGTTGTCAAGTAGACTGACCGATCTAATATCGCCCGTGTTTGCCCCGCGCAGAGCGCCGCCGTGTCGCATGACCCCTCCACGAAGCGCGAAGGTAACCATGGCCCGCCAGATTCATCCTAGATACAGCCACTTCTCGCCACGCGACGTCGTCCAGACTACCGGCCCCTCGGCGACAGATTACCGTTGACAAGCGACGACCTCGCGCGGTATAAGGCGTACCTTACGGTACGGTTAACGGGGAGCAATGTCTTCTACTGCGCGCAGAGTACGCCGACTTCGCAGGCTGCAGCCAATACGCCGCCCGGCACAGCATGGCAGACGTACGGTCCTTGCAAATAGGTAGTGTGGTGCGGACTGGGCCTCACACCGCCCACTGCGCCTCAGCGCCCGGAGTTGTACCCAATGAACATTATGACCATTTTGAGTCTTCTCGTAATCGCATGCATGTTGGTTCAACACATTACTATCACCAAACCGTCCCGTATAAGGGAGGACTTCTACACCGCCTGGAAGAACTACCGCCGCCAAATCCTCCTCTGCCGTTGTCTCTCTTTGGGCGGTCTAATGTTGATCATCGTGATCATCGTTGAAGCCTATTATAGCTTCGGGACGGACGTCCCCTGCCCCACCGAGCCGCCATACAACACCAACCGCGTCACCTGCGCTACTGTCGCGCTTTTGAAGACGAAGGAATACACGACCGTCATCATGTTGACCTTCTTTCTTTCCATTTTGAAACTGTTACTCGAAGACCACGTCGAACGCCGACTCCTGGGCGCTACCGGCGGTGTGCGGAACGTATGGCTCCAGGACATCTGGTTAGTGTGGTTCTCAGCCTCGGTGGTCCTCTCCGTGGTCTTGACGAGTTTTCAAATTCTCGACATGGAATTTGCTCCACACACGATACACCTTTGGGCGGCCGGAATGATTGCAGTCGTCACCTTCACTTACGATTTTTGGATCTACAATGTACTCCATCGACAACTCACCGACGGTGACGGTTTCATGGCGTCCGCGGTATCGCAGTTATATCAGTCGCCGCCAACGGACCACGCAAAAATCGGAAGTCCTTGGCGAGGTTTTGTCGGTTTTATGTTTCGCTCCATACAGTATCAGCCTCCGGCTCAGGTGATGACCATCGGGCCTACCGGTGCCGGGAAGACCCACTGGGTGATGTCACATGACAATAACTACGCTGAGAAGGTTCGCCAGGCAAGCGCGGACACGGCCGGACTAGTGACCACGCATGTCGTCGAGGTCGCCAACAAAATACAGAACGTCACGCTCGGCGCAATCCCAACAGGTTTTTCATTGCAACTACTCGATTTCCCGGGCGAAAACATAGGGGATCACTGCACGGTCCCGTTCGACCTCCGGTGCGACGTCCTTATACTGATCTTGCCGGAAGCCGCGTTTAACACCGCTCTCGACACCAAGAGCGAAACCTTTGACATCGAGACGGCCGACGACCTTAACGAGTATTTCAATCTCGACGAGAAGGTCAACAAGACACGCGACTACATCTACGCGTTGTTCTTCGGCCTGAACGTGGACTCCGGCGATATCAACGTAGCTGGCCGGCAACGTTTCGGTGTCGGGTCATTTGTCCTTTTTGTGAATCGTTGGGGTACCGACGTGCCGGAACTCGGGACACAGTTCGAACGACACATGAACTCCTTGGCCCTCCAACTGGCAAAGAAGTTCGGTTTGGCCGACGAGAGGCGCTGTTTTGCCTACCATGGCGATATTTCACACAATACCAACCGCATTCTCTCGGACGCCATCCAGAGGCTGCATAACCCCACAGTCGTCAACCGCGTCGACACGGATTTGAGTCATGGATGATCGTAGTCTGCCGATTCTGTTCGTAAGGCCGATCGCACCGGACCGGCAGTTTGCGCGCAAACCCGGACGGCGGGCTGAACACCCATGTAGTCGGGTTTTGCGATATGTTTAGACTGGCCACGAATTTTGACCACTGGCATTCGATTTACGAATCAACCGACTGCAGTCAGACGTTCAAGGCCGCGGCTTCCAGTGCGGGTGGCCCGGGTTCGTTTCCTTCGGTGACACTCGCGACTTCTCCACAAGGCCTCGGGCAACGTCAGTTCGTCGTGATCTTGGTCGTTGACAAGCTCGCCGATCTGTGGCCGCTCGAGGCAGTTTTCCGACTACGAGTCGGTGACGAACTTTACAACACCTTCTCTCCGGACGTTGCGACGCGCCGGAACGCAGTGGCGACACTCAAGGAGGTCGCGGAGTCGGTGGACAAGAAGTTCCAGGCCCACCGAGAGGAACCGCGCGGCAGCTCGAAGTGGGGAATCGCGCGCGTCGCCGGACTGGTTTTTGCCGGACTTATGATCGGCGCCGGCATGGTAGCCTTTTTCGGGGGGTCCGGAGCGTATGATTCCGATTTGGCGGAGAAACTTCTCGCGCAAGTGGGACGAGGCGTGCAAGAGTCCAAAGATGCGGCGACGGAGGCAACGTCCGCTTACGAGGAGCTTCTGGAGACTCGCAACGCGTTTCGAGAAGAACTAACGGCAGCGGTCGACACGGCAAAGAAGGAGGTGCGTGGTGTCGTGAATGCAGCGACGGCGCCGACGGGTCCTTTGGCGGCAACGTTGAACGATCTGAAGAAGGACCTCGGGAAGGTCGCTGACCAGCATGTGGAAAGGGCCGCGCAACAGGCAGCGAAGGCCAAGGATGAACTTCGTGCTTTGGCAAATAAACTGATGAAACTGGCGGAGACTCCGCCCGCGCCCCCTCCGTCTACCGTGTCCGAGCCGAATGACGTTGCTAGTGGCACGTTGACGGAGGCAGATGAGCGCAACAGCAAGCTGACGCAGGCAGAAAAGGACAAAGCTCGCCTAGAGGAGATACAGCGGCACTTAGAGCTTTTGGACTACCAACCCGGTCCAATCGACGGAGAGCTTGGAGACTTGACGAAAACAGCTTTCTTGAAATGGAGCAAGGAAAAGGAAATTTGTAAGCATTTGGTTTTCGAGTCGTCGCTCGAGGATTTTATCGGCTGTGCTCGCAACCGCATTCCGACAGGAAGTGCTGAACCTCCGTCGGCTGAGTACCCATATCCGTAACCGATACCATCGGGAGACTGGCGCTATTCATCGATTCGACCCGCCACGACCGGCTGCTCCCTACCCGCCCGTGTCGTGGACCACCAAGGAATGTTTACGCGTGCCGCAACCTCTCGGCCTTTACCGTCTCCTTACGCCTCGGCTCAGGAAACACATCAGGTGTGCATAGCACGTCGACCAGAACAGGCTGGCTCTTGCCGAGCCGCAAAGCCTCGGCGAAGGCGTCCTCGAGCTCCGCAGGGTCGGTGACCCGCAGCCCCGTTGCACCGAAGAGCCGAGCATACTCGTCGAACGGCGGGTTGCCGATGGCGTCGCCGATGTAGCGTTCGTCGTAGTAGAACTTCTGGTAGGCACGCTCGGAGCCGTAGTTGAAGTTGTTGAGGATGATGCAGGTGGTGGGGATGCCTTCGCGCACCGCGGTCTCCAGCTCGGCGCCGTTGTAGAGGAAGGAGCCGTCGCCGCTGATGGTGACCACCGGGCGCTTCGGCGCGGCGAGCTTGGCGCCGAGGCCCACGGGATAGCCGATGCCGATGGCGGCGAATCCCTGAGGCGCCAGCAGGCTCCGGGGGCGCTCGAAGGTCTGGTACTCGTAGACGTAGCCGGGGCCCACGCCGGCGTCGAGGGTGATGATGGCGTCCCTGGGCAGCACCTTGCGCAGTGCGGCGTGGGCACGGCGAGGATCGATGGGCCGGCCGTTGTAGCCGGCGGCCTTTTCCCGGTGCGCCGCTTGCGCTGCCCGCACTCTGGCCGCCTTTCGCAGCCAACCCGGTCGGCCCACTTCCTTCTGCTTCACTGACCGTAGCAACGCCCTGAGCGCGGCCTGCGCCTCGGCCTGAATGCCCACCTCCGCAGGGTACACCCGGCCGATGTTGTTCCGGTCCTGGGCGACGTGGATCAGCTTCGTCCCGGGGGCGAAGAAGTCCGGGCGCCAGAACGTGGTCGTGTGGCCCAAGCCGGTGCCCACCGCCAGCACCAGGTCGGCCTGCTTGAAGAATGCCTGGGCCTCGGGCAAGGCCCCGCGGCCGATGGTCCCGAGGTACAGCGGGTAGGACTGCGGCGCCACGTCGTCTCTGCCGGTCGAGGACATGACCGGGGCGCTGAGGCGTTTCGACAACTCAATGACCTCGCTGCCGGCCTCGGACCAGAGCACCCCACCGCCGGCCAGCAGCACCGGGCGGCGAGCCTTCTCCAGCAGACGCACGGCCGCCGTTACGGACCCGGGCTCGGGTGCCGGCGCGGCCACCTCGCCGCGGATCAGCCGGGAAAGGTCCGGCAGCTCCACGCTCTCGTTCAACACGTCCCGGGGCAGGTCCAGATGCACGGGCCCGGGGACGCCGGTCATGGTGCGCTGGTAGGCCTCCCAGGTCAGCGCCGCCGCCAGCTCGGGCTTGCGCACCTGGACCGACCACTTGACCACCGGCCGGAACATGGCCTGCTGGTCGATCTCCTGGCTGGCATCCCGGAACATGTCCTTCATCATGGGCGCGCCGGTGATCACCAGCACCGGGCTTTGTGCGTGGAAGGCGTTGGCCACCCCGGTCAGGAGGTTGGTGGCACCGGGGCCGTTGGTGGCGATACACACGCCGGGTCTGCCGGCGATACGGGCGAACCCGTCGGCCATGAGCGCGGCCGCCTGTTCGTGACGCGTCGACAGGAACTGGATTTCGTCGCGGCCGTACATGCCGTCGAGGATCTCGAGCATGCACGAGCCCACCACCCCGATCACCTTGCGCACGCCGAGTTGCGCCAAGACTTCGGCGACGGCGTGTCCCGCTGTCATTTGCATGTTGGTTCCCTCCGAGATGTCATTCCGAACCGTAAAGGAGCCGGCCGGGCAACACAAGCGTCCGCACCACCGCGCTCCAGATTGGCGTGGAAACCGCATGGCACGTCTGGTAAGATCCGTGCTGTCGTGAACCTGGGTTATCCCGGATTCGCGAAGCCTCCCTCAAGAGAGGAGCAGCCATGGAGCCCAACGGCATCATATTCACGGAGCGCCGGGAGCAACCGGTCAAGCAGTGGCCCTTCCCGGACAAGAAGGTGGGGCAGACAAGAAAGGCCCAGCGGCATCCGCTCACGCGCCGGTACATGTTCATGCGGGAAGACCACGACCGACGCAACCTGCATGACGGTCCGGTGAACCCTGATCGGCTGGAGACGGAAGACTGGGCCGGGGTCACCCGCACCATGAAGAAGGCGGCGCTGGATATGGGCGCGGATATCGTTGGCGTTGCGCCCATCGACGAGTTCGACTACGTGCGCGGCACCAAGCCGCCAGAGGGGCACAAGGTGGCCATCACCTTCGCCATTCACATGAGCTTCGAGGAAATGAAGCGGCTTGGCCCTCTCGCCCAGACGGAGGTGCACAAGGTCTACTACCTGCTGTCCGACGTCACCGTCCGTCTTGCGCAGTATATCCGCGCCTACGGGTACCACGCGGTGGGCTATCCCAACGAAGGTGACCTGCTGTTCATTCCGGTGGCCTGGAAGGCCGGCTTGGGCGAACTGGGGCGCCACGGCTCTCTCATCACCAAGAAGTTCGGCCCGAGCGTGCGGCTGGGCGCGGTCACCACCGAGATGCCGCTGATTCCGGAAGCGGAACCCGCGAACTTCGGTTTCGACGACTTCTGCCTGCGCTGCAACGCGTGCACGAACTTCTGTCCCGGGGATTCCATCGTCCCCCAGAAACAGGAGGTCTTCGGCACTGTCCGCTGGCATGTGGACACCCCCACCTGCCGGCCTTTCTTCGAGCAGTACGAGGGCTGCAAGGTCTGCCTCACGGTCTGCCCCATCAACGCCCAGACTCCCGTCGCGCCCATGTACAAGGACCTGATGAAGGGACTGATGCGGCGCAAGATACCCGTCCAGCAGCTCATAGACGAATGGCGGGCGGAAGGCATCCAGGAGGCCGAGGAATTCGGCGAAGGCTGGGTTTCGGAATCCGAGGAAGAGAACGGGTCCGGCGACGGCCGGTAAGGCCGTTCACCAACCCAAACGGAAAACACCATCAAGGGAGAATCACATGTTTTTCGAGTTGCGCCAGTACAAGACCAAACCGGGCCAGCGCGACGCCTGGGTCAAGACAATGGAAGAGAAAATCCTTCCGTTCCACGCTTCCAACGGCGTCGTGATTTCCGGCAGCTTTACCGGCCGGGACGATGACGACACCTACGTGTGGCTGCGCCGCTTCGACAGCCAGGAGCAGAAGGAAGCCTTCGCCAAGACCATCGCGGAGAGCGACTACTGGAAGAACGAAGTGGTCCCGGACATCCAGGCCATGCTGGACCGGGAGGCCATGGTGGTCACGGCGCTCGAAGCGACCGCGTTGTCGGTCATCAACTGAGCGGTTCCCATCCGGTCACTTCGACCCGCTCAATAGCTCGCAAAGCCCGCCGATACTCTCCAGGCCCTCCAGGCCGTCGATGAGCTCGGCGACCTGCCCGACTCGCTCGGGGTCCAGCGCCCTGGCCGCGCAGGTGTCGAACTTCTCCCGCAGTTCCGCCGGGGTCAAAGGCTTTTCAGGCCGGCCCCGTGAGTGGTCCACTCGGCAGCGCATCTCACCGCCATCCTTGAGCCGGACCGTTACGTCGGCGGGACGGGCCCCGTCCGCGGTTTCGACGAGGCCGGTATCCAGCTCCATGACGATGGTTTCCGCGATGCGCCGGACCGCCGGGTCCGCCGCGGCCTCGTCCGTGAACGTATCCAGCACCAGGGCCCCGTCCACGAGCGCCCTCGCCAGGATGTAGGGCATGCTGAACTTGGACTCGATGCCGTTGGCCGGCAGCGCGTTCATGATCCGATCGAAGACCTGGGACGTCACACCCACCCGCATGGAATCCAGCTGATCCGGTCGAAGGCCCTCCTGACACAGTTCCAGCACCGCATCCACGGCCGAGTGGGTCAGGCCGCCGCAGGGATACGGCTTGACGCTGACGCCGATGCCGGTGAGGTCGAAGCCGCTGCCGAGGGTCTCGAACGGGGCGGCGTCGCAGTCGAGTCCGCGGCCGAAGCAGTCGAGCAGCCCCTTGCCCTCCTCCAGCGCCGCCGGGCTGGAGGTGAAACCCTGCCCGGCCAGGCGCGCCGCCAGCACGCCGTTCTGCGCCGCCAGACCCGAGTGCAGCGGCTTGGTCATGGTCGCGAAGTTCCACACCATCCCCGACGCCATGGAAGCGGCGATGCCGAGGGCGTTGCGCGCGCCCGCGGCGTCCAACCCCGCGAGGCGGGCGCAACAGGCCGCCGCCCCCACCGCGCCGATACTGGAGGTGGCGTGCCAGTGGCCGTGGGTGGAGAGCTGCGGAATGGACCGAGCCAAGCGCGACACCACCTCGAAACCCGCGACATAAGCGGCAAGGACGTCCCTGCCGCTCACCTCCGTCGCTTCCCCCATGGTCAGCACGGCCGGGATCAGGCCGGCGGTGGGTTGCCCCATGAGATAGCTGTGGTCGAAGTCCAGGGCGTGGGCCGAGGTGCCGTTGCACAGCGCCGCCAGCGTGGCGGACGTCCGGAAACCCTGGCCGATGACCGTGGCCTCGGCGGCCCGGGATTCCTGTTGGGCCAGCGCGCCACAAATGCGCGCGCTCTCCTCGTCCGAGCCCGCCAGCGCGACGCCGACGCAGTCCAGGAACGCGGCCTTCGCCGCAACGACAACGTCCGGCGGCAGCTTGTCGAAATCATTATCGACGACGAATGCCGAAACCTTGCCTGCGAGCTCGTTCATATGTGCTTCCTTTACACAGGAGCGCCGCCCGACCGCCCCTGGATTCCGGCTCTCGCCGGAATGACGATACCGGGCGTCGGTGTCATATCGCCAACCACGGAGAGTCTTGACACGGCCCGTTCGCCGGAATGACGGTACGGAGCGTGTCACAGCCAGCCGAGGAACCGAAACAGGCCCGGGCGGTCAGCGTACTGGTCGATGGGAAGGCGCTCCAGGAAAAGAATCCCCTTGGGTGTCACCGGCGGCACATGCGACCGCACCGCATAGGACCCTCCGGCCTCGTCTAGTCGGAAACCGTCGTTCGCGAGATCCACCAAACCCTCGTCGCCCAACCTCCGCAGAATCGCGCCGTCCGCTTCGTCGAAGCGCATCTCGATGTCCCCCGCCCTGAAGGCCCGCACCAGGCCCGCCAGCAGCGCAACGACCTTGGGGTCTTCCGAGGGGTGGCTCGGCACGGCACTCCGACTCCGGTCTCCCTGCTACGCGCTCTGTCCCGGGTCCTGGTTGCCCCGCCTCTGGGTGTGGCCCAGCACCGTGGTGGCGGCGCCGATCATGGAGGTGAGGTCGCTCAGGTTCGCCGGCACGATGAGGGTGTTGCCTTCCTTGGCGAGGCTGCCGAACCGCTCCAGGTAGTTCTCGGCGACCCGGAGCTGCATGGCCTTGTCCCCGCCTTCGGAGTCGAGGGCCTCCGCCACCTTCTTCAGACCTTCGGCGGTGGCGCCGGCCACGGCGAGAATAGCGGCCGCCTCCCCTTCCGCCTCGTTGATCTGCCGCTGCTTCGCGGCTTCCGACGCCTTGATGACCTGCTGCTTCTCGCCTTCGGCCTCGTTGATCTTGGCGTCCCGTTCACCCTCGGACGACAGCACGGTGGCGCGCTTTTCCCGCTCCGCCCGCATCTGCTTCTCCATGGCGGAGAGCACGTCCGACGGCGGGTTGATGTTCTTGATCTCGTACCGGAGCACCTTGACCCCCCAGGGATCGGAGGCCTTGTCGAGCTCTTCGACCACGCTCTGGTTTATGTGCCCCCTCTCCTCGAAAGTCTTGTCCAGCTCGATCTTGCCGATCTCGCTGCGGAGCGTGGTCTGCGCGAGCTGGGAGATGGCGAAGACATAGTTGCCGATACCGTAGGAGGCTCTCTCCGGGTCCACCACCTGCATGTAGAGCACCCCGTCCACTCCCACCTGGACGTTGTCGGAGGTGATGCAGATCTGCTCCTCGATATCCAGGGCGTGCTCCTTCAGGCTGTGCCGGTAGGCCACCCGCTCCAGGAACGGCACCAGGATGTTGAATCCGGGCTTGAGCGTGCGTGAGAACTTGCCGAGGTTCTCGATGACGTAGGCATTCTGCTGGGGCACCACCACCGCGGTCTTGATCAGCACCACCAGCACCACGAGAGCGATGACGCCCGCCGTGATCAGGAACCCGAGATTGGCATCCATCTATTTCTCCTCCCTCGACTCATTCGCTGCATTGTCCGTCAACCCTTCGATGGACAGATTCAGGCTGTCTCTCCCGACCACCCGTGCGCGATCGCCCGCGGCAATGGGCCCGGGACCGACGTTCACCGCGGTCCATTGTGTCCCCTGCAAGTCGACCCGGGTCTGTCCGCCCAGCGGAACATCTTCATCCACCGATACGATCCGGCCGGCCACCTGGTACTCGAAACCCGGCAAGCCTCCCCGAATCCGGTCGTAGAGCCTCCCCCGAAACATCACCATGGACACCACCGCGAGAATCGCGAAGCCCAGCAATTGACCCCACACCGGCAGGTCCACTCCCGCCAGCCCGATGATCCCGATGCAGACCGCGGCGGCGCCCACGAAAATAAGGTAGAAAGCCGCGTCGACGGCCGTCAACTCCACGCCCATCAAGATGATTCCGATGCTGACCCAGCCCCACCAAGGCATATTCCCGCTCCTGAATGTCGGGTCGATACCCGGCCTCCACGCCGGTCCCCCATCGACCCCTGCCGACGGCCTCCGCCGCTATTGGATTACCCCTTTGATACGAGTATGCTCGTTTACATGGGCCGGTTCAATCCCGCCGAGGAGGTGCCGCCGTGACGTCACCGGATCAGTTCATCGACGAGTTGTGGGACTATGCAAACCAGGTGCCAATGGTGGAGCATCCCTGGTTCAAGGGCATCGTCGACCACCGGTGGACCCGCGAGCAGATCGTCCTGGGAGAGGTGCAGCACTACCTGCGCGTGCGCACCAACCCCATCTACTTCGGGTACATGGCGGTCAACGCGGTGGCGAACCGGGAGCAGGGCCTGGCGGACGTGGTGCTGGAGAACTTCCTGGAGGAGCTGTCCGGCGACCGCAGCCACGTGGACATCATGTACCAGTTCCTGGAGGAAGCCGGGATATCCCGCGAGGAGGCGGACAACGCGGAGCCCACGCCGGGCACCCTGGCGGCCATCGAGATGATCATCGGCTGCTGCCAGCGCAGGTCCGCGCTGGAGGGCGTGGCCATGCTCGCCTTCGTCGAGAGCCAGCACGGCGGCCCGGACGGCGCGGCCGCCCGGGCCTACAAGGAGCTGGTGGGGCACTACGGTTTTTCGGAGCGGCAGGTGGAAACGTATCGCGTTCACGCGGAACAAGACGTGGGGCACGGCTCCCGGCAAATAGATACCCTCCGCCGGGCCGCCGTCGATGACGAAATCCGGGAGAAGATCCGCCGCGCCGTCAAGCTCGGCATCACCGCCTTCACGCTGGAATGGGACGGCCACGTCCAGGCCATGACCGGCCGGCGGGACTTCTGGCCCGGAGTCCGGCCCTTCGACCCGCGTCAGGCCGAGGCGGGCCTGCCGAAGGTGCGGCAGGCCTGAGGGCCGGCTACATCGGCCAGTCGTCCGGCAGCGGCGCGCGCAGCTTCTGGTACTCGGGGTCCTCGCCACAGGTCTCGCCGACGCGTTTCAGCGTCGCGACGAGGTCGTCGAGTTCCATCTTCAGGGTGTTGGAGACCATACCCGCGGTCTCTTCGAAGCCGAGGCCTCAATTGCCGTATCAGCCACCCATGCGCTTGAAGATGTACTGTTCCCGTTCGGTCATGCTTTCCTCCAGTCAACTACAAAGCACATTCTAGCGTCATCATTTGGTGCCAACCGTCAGGCCCTCGATGCCTTCTCCGGACCTCCGGGGTCGGAGAACCCCACCCGCTGAACCGTCACAAGCTCGGTGGCCGCATCCGGCGACCCGTCCGGCGCGAAGCGCACCGTCATGCGCGCCAGGACCCGCCAGAGGACTTTCCGCCATTCGACGGTAGTGATCAAGAACGTATTCTCCACCACCTCGCCGTCCCTGCCTTGGCAGGCGACCACGGCCTCCAGGTCCGTGCTTGCCGACGGCACGACCCGGACGTCCGCGAGCTCCCGGAGGCCGCTGCGGAACCGCCCGTGCGGGAACCGCACATCCAGCAACCGCATCTCGGAAGTGGTGAGGTTGCTGATGCGCCAGGCCATGCGCCAATCCTCGCCGCACCGGGCGCAGGCTATCTGCGTCACCCGGACCCGCGGCTCTTCCGCTTCCGGGTCTACCGGATGTTCCTCGCCGCTCATGAACGCTCGCCGCGGCCGCCGTGGGTGCCTGTCATGGCCAAGACCTGCTCAATCCTTCGCACGCTTCGGCCGGTACTCCGCGGCCGCGATGCGGTCGGGGAACTCGATGTCCTCGTTGCGGCAGGCGTCGACGATGAGCTTCGATCCCCAGTCCTTGCCCGGATGCACGGGGTCCAGGCGGCTGCCCTTGACGCGGTCGATGATGGAGATGTCGGTGGCCGCGTCCACCCGCGTGGCCACGGCCCACAGCACCTCCTCCTCGTCGTACACATCGATGTCGGCGTCCACGACGACAACGTGCTTGAGCAGCTCCGAGCCGGTGAACGCGGCCATGGCCGCCAGCTTGGCCTCGCCCTCGCAGCGCTTGTCGATGCTGATGTAGCAGTGGAACCGGCCGGCGCCGCTCAGGGGCAGGCACACCGATTGGACCGTCGGCACCACCGCCTGCACCTTGCGGTAGATGCTGCCTTCCTTGGGCACGGCCCCCAGCAGGCGGTGGTCCCGGTGGCCTGCCAGGATGTCCATGCACCAGGCGCCGCGCCGGTGGGTGATGGCGGTGATCTCCACCACCGGCGATTTTCCGGGATCCCCGTACAGGCCGGTGAAGTCCCCGAAAGGGCCTTCCACCTCCCGCCGGTGCGGCAGCACCCGGCCCTCGATGACCATCTCGGCGTCCGCGGGCACCAGCAGCTCGTCGCCGAAGGTCTCGGACGGCACCAGCCGCAACGGCTCGCCCATGAGCCCGCCGATGCTCTCGTACTCGTCGTCGGCGATGCCGTTGAGGATGCAGTTGCCCAGGTAGTAGGCCGGGTGGTGGCCGACGACGCAGGCCACCGGCAGCGCCTCGCCGCGCTCTTCCGCCCGGACGAAGTAGTCCCAGAGATGCCGCCTCTCGAAGAACATGACGAGGTGGTTGGGGTCACGCACGTAGCAACGGTGAAACGAGGAGTTGTAGACGCCGGTGTCCGGGTCCCTGGCGCACCAGGTCATGGTCAGGTAGGGACCGAGGTCCGCGACGTGGTGCGTCAGCACGGGCAGGAAGTGGAGGTTGGGGTCCATCGTGACCTGCTTTACCGGGGCGTCGGCGGCGTCCACCACCACGGGCTTTTCGCGCCGCGCCTCACGGGCCTGGAACTCCAGCATCAGCTCCCGTCCGGACTGCTCGGGCGGCAGGTCCAGAGCCACCGCGCAGGCCGCACGGGATGCGAACACGTTCATCAGGAGAGGGAACTCGGAGGGCTCGCCGCTCAGGTTGTCGATGTTGGAGAAGAGCACGAGCGGCTCCCGCTTTTGCTTCTCCAGGTCGGCGATCATGGCGCACACTTCCAGATCGATGTTGTGCTTGTCGGTGACCTCCAGCAGGCGCTCGGGCGCAAGGCGCTTGACCGAATCGATGTAGGTTCTCAGGTCCATCGCCCGAGTGTACGGCCCGCCAACGTGCCCGTCAATGCGCCTGTTTCCGCAAAACGGTCCGCCGGCCGGGCCCCGAGGGGCGTCACTTGCGTTGCAATAGTCATTCGAACGGAACAAGCTTGGGCTTGGTTCGACACGTTTCAGCATCGTCCCCGCGGCCTCTGCCCATGACCACGACCACAACAACCCGGGAGTCGGAGATCCGCGTAACCGTGCCGCAAACGCTCCACGGGAAGCGGCTGGATGCGACCCTGGCGGCGCTCCTGCCCGACTACTCGCGATCCAGGCTCCAGCGATGGGTGCGGGACGGGCATGTCCGGATCGACGGCAGCATCCCGGAATGCTCGGACAAGGTCGCCGCCGGCGCCTCCATCGAGATCGAGGTGCCGGAGCCCGCCGAGGTTTCCTGGAAGGCGCAGGCGATACCCCTGGACATCGTCCACGAGGACGCCGCGCTGCTGGTGGTCAACAAGCCTCCCGGGATGGTGGTCCATCCCGGCGCGGGCAATCCCGAGGGCACGCTGCTGAACGCGGTGATGCACCACGCCCCCGCCCTCGAGGCCGTCCCCAGGGCCGGCATCGTCCACCGGCTGGACAAGGACACGTCGGGCCTCCTGGTGGTGGCCAAGACCGACGCGGTGCGGCTGCGACTGGTCCGGGAGCTGCAGGCGCAGCGCATCAAGCGGGAGTACGTGGCGCTGGTGCGGGGCGCCGTCCGCGCCGGCGGGTCGGTCACGGCGTCCATCGGACGGCATCCCGTGCACCGCACACGCATGTCGGTGCAACGGCGGGGCAAGGAGGCCACCAGCCACTACGGCGTGAGGGCGGCGTACCGGAACCACACGCTGTTGACGGTCCGGCTGGAATCCGGACGTACCCACCAGATCCGGGTGCACATGGCCCACATCGGACACCCGGTGGTCGGCGATCCGGTGTACGGTGGACGGGGCGCCGCCGCCCGCAAGGGGCAAGGGACAGCGCTCACCGAGTCGCTGCGGGATTTCCGGCGGCAGGCGCTGCACGCGGAGCGCCTCGGGCTGCAACACCCGGAAACCGGCGAAACCCTGGAATGGACCGCGCCCGTGCCGGAGGACATGCGGGTACTGCTGAACGCTCTGGAGGCAGACTCCCGCTCCTGACGGTCCCCGGCGTTCTCCGGGTGTTCCCGTATGGACCGGTTTGCCTCGTTCGTAGTAGATTCGTTGCGGTTCAAGGGGCGGTCAGCGAGTACCGCAGAAAAGGAGATCAACGATGGAAGAATCGGTCGGCACCTACAACTACGAGACCTTCAACCGCTCGGAAAGCTCGGCCAAGGCCGGCGACTTCGCCGTGCGCCTGAGGGCGGGCGAGGAGGCTCCGGACTTCACCCTTCAGACCATCGAGGGAGAGCAGGTCAGCCTTTCGTCGTTCAAGGACAGCCGGCACGTGCTGCTGGAGTTCGGCAGCATCACCTGACCGCCGTTCGTGGGCGAGGTCTCGCCCCTCAACGAAATGTACCGGAACTACCGGGACAAGGGCTTCGAGTTCTTCACCATCTACGTGCGCGAGCCCCATCCGGGAGAGAACTACGGTCCGCACAAGGACTTCGCGCAGAAACTGGAATTCGCGCGCCAGTGCCGGGACCAGGACGGCATCGAGAACCCCCTGCTGGTGGACGACCTGGAAGGCACCGTGCACCGGCTGTACGGCGTCCTCCCCAACATGGTCTACATCGTCAGCAAGGAGGGCCGCATCGTCTACAAGGCCATGTGGACCGACCACGACGAGATCCGGGTGGTCCTGGACAACCTCGTCATGGCGGACGAGCTGCGCGCCGAGGGGGTGCGCCTGAAACCCTCCCTCACCGAGAAGATCAACTTCATCCCCGCGCAGTACGCCGGCGGCGTCCGCGAGAAGGTCTTCGACCGGGCCGGCCCGAAGGCCTGGGAGGACTACCGCGGCACCTTCGGAGGGTAGGGAACTCCGTGTCGTGTCCGATCCGCTGACGCTGGCCGCCGTGTTCGCGGTCTTCCTGGTGGCGGGCGGCGTCAAGGGCCTGGTGGGCTTCGGACTGCCCGCCGTAAGCCTGGCCTTGCTGACCTTGGCCCTCGACCTGACTACGGCCATGGTCCTGGTGCTGGTTCCTTCCTTCGTCACCAACGTCTGGCAGGCGGCGGCGGGTGGCAACGGCCGCGCCATCGCGGGAAGGATCTGGCCGTTCCTCGCCATGGCGACCGCCACCGTGTGGCTGGGCGCGCTGGTGCTCGTACGGGTGGACGTGGCATGGCTCTCCGGGCTCCTGGGCCTCGTGCTCGTCACCTACTCGGCGTTGAACCTCGGCGGCGTCCGCTTCGCGCTTTCGGCACGGCAGGAGATCTGGGCCGGACCCGCGCTCGGCGCCGTCAACGGCGTGCTCACGGGCATGACCGGCACCTTCCTGGTGCCCGGCATCCTGTTCCTTCAGGCCATCGGCCTGTCACGCGACATGCTGGTCCAGGCCCTGGGAATGCTCTTCACCCTGTCCACCGTGGCACTCGCCATGGCGCTGTACGGCAACGACCTGCTGCACGTCTCCCTCGGCTCCCTTTCCGCCGCCGCCCTGGTTCCGGCGGCCATCGGCATGGGCCTCGGGCAGCGGATCCGCAAACGCCTCTCGGAAGAAAGGTTCCGGAAGATCCTCTTCGTCTCGCTGGTGCTGTTGGGCGCCTACATCGTCATCCGTTCGGCGCGCGCGCTGGCGTAGGCCGGATTCCTGACACTGGCTAGATTACGTACTTGAGTAAAGATACTCAAGAGCGTAATATAATCTCATGGCCGTTTTCGAGCGCAAGCAACTCGCCACCCTCCTAGAACGCCTTGATGAACCTGCCCGGCGGCTGATTCTTGTCGCCGGACCGCGGCAGGTCGGCAAGACCACGCTGATCGAGCAGGCGAAGAAGGCACTCGACCGTGACCTTCTCCTCGTGAGCGTCGATGAACCCGACGCAGGATTATTTCCGGCTCCCGGCGGAACAGCCGACACGGCATCCGCCAGCACGCTGGTTTCGGTACCACGGGAACCTGACGCCATGTGGCTGGTCGAGGTGTGGCAACGTGCCCGCGCGAACGCCGACTTGTCCGAACGCGGATATGTACTCGCCCTCGACGAGATCCAGAAGGTGCCCAGATGGTCGGAAGCGGTGAAGGGGCTCTGGGATGCGGACCGACGCGAACAACGGCCTCTGCACGTCATACTATCGGGCTCGGCGCCGCTCTTGATGCAGCGCGGTCTGACGGAGAGCTTGGCCGGGCGCTTCGAGACAATAAGCCTCAAGCACTGGTCATTCCCCGAAATGTCCAAGGCGTTCGGGCTGACCGTCTCAGAGTATGTTTACTTCGGCGGGTATCCTGGCGCGTTGGAATACATCGGTGATCACGACCGTTGGCACGATTACGTAACTACTGCGTTGGTGGAGCCCAACATCGAGCGGGACATCCTCGCCATGCAACGCGTGGACAAACCCGCGTTACTGAAGCAGTTGTTCGAGGTCGGCGTCACAGCGTCCGGACAGATCCTCTCCTACACCAAAATGCTCGGCCAACTCCAGGACGCTGGTAATACAACGACTTTGGCGCGCTATCTGAATCTCATGGAAAGGGTCGGTCTGTTGGCGGGGCTCCGGAACTACAGCGGCGGAATTTATCGCCAAAGGGCATCCAGCCCGAAGCTCAACGTCCTTAACACCGGATTGATGTCCGCTTTGTCCGGCTACACCTTCCGAGAGGCACAAGCGGACCGGACGTTCTGGGGGCGTTTGGTTGAAAGCACTGTCGGCGCACACTTGTGGAACTCTGCTACGGGACCGACTCGCCTCTGGTACTGGCGACAAAACGGATCTGAAGTTGACTTTGTGCTTCAACGAGGACCTCGCTTGGTAGCCTTCGAGGTCAAGAGCCACCAAGGACAGGCGGACCGCCGAGGGCTAGCCGAGTTTCGGAAGCGGTTCCGCCCGGTGCGAACCGTCGTGGTAGGCGGTGACGGGGTGGCGCTCGAAGAGTTTCTGTCGGTTCCGGCAGACGATTGGTTCAAGACGTGATGGACAAGTACGTCGAACGCACCTGCACGGAAGTCATCGACAAGGGAGAAGGCCGTGCCGCCGAATCGCGGCCGTTGGCTGCCTTTAGATATTGCAGCGCCTATGTCCTCCTGGGTGCACCCGGTGCGGGTAAAACAGTATCGTTCAAACAGGAGGCTGTAGAGGGAATCTATTGCGATGTTCGCGACTTCACCACCTTCAGCGCAAAGTGCTCGGACCAAGGTAAGACACTGTTTGTCGACGGCCTCGACGAGATGCGGGCTGCAGCAACCGACGGGCACACTCCACTCGACGCGATCCGAAGAAAACTGGACGAACTGGGACGACCGACGTTCCGGCTATCGTGTCGTGAAGCGGACTGGTTCGGGTCACCGGACCGGAGTCGTCTTGAATCAGTATCCCCCGACGGGGTGGTTAGAGTCCTGCGCCTTGACCCCCTTTCAGAGGACAACATCCGCGACATCTTGAGCCGCGAAGGGGTGGAAGAGATCGATCGCTTCGTTGACGAGGCGGGGGACCGCGGGCTTGCCGCGCTGCTGTCGAACCCTCAAACTCTGGAGTTGTTAGCCGCTGCAGTCGGCGGAGGCCACTGGCCGGCAACGCGAACAGATACGTTCGAGGCCGCGTGCAGCAGGCTGATCCGCGAGCACAATGAAGAACATCTCCGAGCTGTCCCGCAACGCCCGGACTCAGAGATGCTGCGCACGGCAGGACATCTGTGCGCCGTGCAACTGTTGTCAGGCCAAGCAGGGTATAGGCTGCCCACTAGGACGGACGACATCGGCGGCTACACCGACCTACGCGTCATTCCAGAGCAGCGTCAGGGGACTTTGCTGGCAGCGCTACGTACGAAAGTGTTCCATGTCACCGACGGGTTGGCCACGCCGATTCACCGGCACATCGCCGAGTTCCTTGCCGGGCGATATCTTTCGGCTCTGATTGAAGACCGCCTTCCAGTACGGCGGATTCTTGCCCTGTTGGTGGGCGACGACGGGCGGACCGTGTCAGGGCTCCGCGGCTTGGCAGCTTGGTCGGCTGTCCACAGCGGTACGGCCCGTCGAGACATCATCGAGCGCGACCCGCTGGGAACGGTCCTATACGGGGACGTCAAGAGGTTCTCCGTTGACGAGAAACGCCGAGTGCTCGACCTCCTGGAACAAGACGCGGAGCGTGACCCCCGAGTCTTCGGCGCCATGCATGACCTGGACTCGCGATGGGACGGCCTTGCGACGCCTGACATGGAAAACACGTTCAAAGAGATCCTGGCAACCACAGAGGAAACCCGATGGAGGCAGACGGTGGCGTTCGCCGTACTACGCTCACTTGAACGTGGGGCCATGATTCCCGGTCTCGTCCGGATGCTCCCCAACCTCGTCAGAGATGGCACATGTCGGCCCTCCGTAAGAGAAGCCGCGCTTGAAGCGTACATGCAGCAAGGCGACGACGGCGAGGCCGCCGTGAATCACGAACTGACAACACTGCTGGACGATGTGTATGCGGGAACCGTAACCGATCCTGGTGACCAACTCCTCGGCCTCCTGCTCATGAGACTCTACCCCGACACGTTGCCACCGGCTCAAGTCGGGCGATTTCTCCGAGAACGCAAGAAGCGAAGCCTCATAGGTTCGTATGTCTATTTCTGGGAGGATGCTTTGGCAGAGCAATCGACGGATGACCAGTTCGCCGACGCTCTGGACTCCATAGTCGAGAACAGGGGCCACGGCGCATTGGCCGTAGCGGACGACGAATCGTCTTCCTCCTGGTTGCGCGAGCTTCCAGGCAACCTTCTCGCCGCTTACCTGAAGCGCGCTCCAACCGTCAGGCCGGAACAATTGTTCCACTGGCTGGGCCTTGCGGCTACTGACCCCAGCCAAGACGCTGAGGCAGATATCAGTGCGTGGCTGACTGACAATCCGGATTCGTACAAGGCCGTCGTACGCTTAGCCGCGGACCGTTTTCCCGATCCCTCTGAACTCGCGCGCGAGACAGAGTCCCGTTTGTTCCTTGCCTTCGAACCGGCGGACTTCGGTGCATGGTGTCTCGGCCAGGCGGCCCAGGCAAAGAACAACACCGCCGCGGCCTCTGAGTTCTTCTTGCACCGAGTCGTGGCGCACCAAGAACAAGAATCCCTACCCGACTTAACAGTCGAGAGGTGCTTGGTGCATCAACCCTCTGTGTTGGCCACGTACAAGCGACTGAGAGAACGCCGCACCAACAATGCCCGCAGACTCACGTCAAAAATCGGCGCGATGGAACAGCGTCGCCGAGAACGCGAAGCCGAGCGAAGGGAGCGCAGGAACGACTGGCGCAAACACGTAGAAACCCAGGAGCAAGAATTACGAGAGAACCGGGCCGCCCCCAGACTCTTGCACCTGTTGGCTTCCGCCTACCTAGGCAGGTACAGCGACCTTAGGGGCGCAACAGGGCGAGATCGGCTTCGGGATTGGTTGGGTAGCGACGACTTGGTCGATACGGTGGTCCAGGCGTTTCGCAACACGCCAACGAGAACAGACCTTCCGGACGTCATCGAGATCTTCCGGCTTGCCGACGAGCGACAGCATCACCTTCTGATGCTTCCGTTTCTGGTGGGCCTCGACGAGTCCCAAGCCGTTGACCGACGTGTTGGCGAACCGCCCTTGGACGAGCTCGGCATGCGACGGGCATTGGCGTTTCGTTTCCAGACTCCGGACCTCTGGAACGAGGAACCGTGCTGGTATCATGCGGTAGTGGTCGACCGCCCCGACATGGTTGCCGAAACCTTCGTTCGGTCGATTCGCTCCACGCTGCGGAGAGGCGCGAACGACGGTCTAGGGCTCTACGAGTTGGGTCACGATGATGGCCATCGACCGGTGGCCCGCTTCGCACTGGGCCCGCTGCTCAAGTCGTTCCCGGTTCGCGGGAAGGTTGAGCAGCTGAGCGTATTGCAGCGGCTGATCTTTGCCGCGCTACGGCACCTCGATGAAGACTTGCTTCTTCAAATCATCGAGAGAAAGCTCGCATTCCGCAGCATGGACGTGGCACAACGCTTGTACTGGCTGTGCGGAGGGCTGTTGGCACACCCCGTGTCCTTTACGGACAGGCTCAGAAGAATGTTGGCCGGAGCGGGAGCCGAACAGCGAATCCGGCACATGGCTCAGTTCTTTGTCGACATCGACCGTTCTTTCGTAACGAGGCTCGACAGGTCCGCGTCGGAGCTTCTCATCGCATCCCTCGGCAGTTCGTACAGGCCGCACTGGACAGGTGACGATTCCGAGTCAGCGACAAATGCACATCCGCGAGCCGGGACGTATACACCCTTCTTTATCGATGCCCTCATCGCTGACTTGGCTGCGGACCCATCAAACGCTGCAAGGAACGCGCTCGAAGGCCTATGCGAAAACACCAAGTTGAAACCTTGGCATCCTAGATTGCAGGACGCGGCCAGCGGACAACGCGAGGTCCGCCGCGAAGCCAACTTCCAGCACCCTACGGTCGAACAGGTGTTGGAAACCCTCGGTAACAGCCGCCCGGCCAATGCAGCCGACTTGGCAGCGCTCACCATGGATGTCTTAGCCGATTTGGCGAAGACCATCCGCCACGGGAACACCTCGGACTGGCGACAATATTGGAACGTATACCCAAGCAAACATGCTGATGAACCGCGACCGGAGGACGAATGTCGCAACCACTTGCTGTCAGACCTGAAAAGAATGTTGTCCCCGCTACGGGTCGACGCCCAGCAAGAGGGAACATACGCGGACGACAAGAGAGCGGACATCCGCGTCTCGTGCGACGGTTTCAACGTACCGATCGAGATCAAGAGGAACGCGCACGACGATCTGTGGAAGGCCATCCGTAACCAATTGATCGCCAAGTATACGCGCGATCCCGGAACCGACGGCTACGGCATCTACCTCGTCTTCTGGTTCGGACGCGACTACTGCAAGAAGCCGCCGACCGGACCTGCGCCGGAAACCCCTGAGACCCTCCGCGAACAACTCATCGCTGCCGCCAACTTCTCCGCCGAGGAGCGCCACAAGATCTCCGTCATCGTCATCGACGTATCGAAGCCAAAGGCGTGATCTGGTAGCATGCCGCCATGACCGAGAAGATCCGCACCTACTGCGCCATGAGCAAGTCCCGCTGCGGGGTGGTGGCCACGGTGGAGGACGGGCGCTTCGTCCGCCTGGAGCCGGACGCGGACCATCCCAATCGGGGCATCTGCATCAAGGGGCAGGCGGCGCCCGAGCTGGTTTACGACCCGCAGCGGCTGCGCTGGCCGCTACGCCGCACGACTCCCAAGAGCGATCCCGATCCGCGCTGGGAGCGCGTGAGTTGGGACGCTGCCATGGAGGAGATCGCGGAACGCTTGGGGGCGTTGCGGGACCGCCACGGCGCGGAGTCGGTGTTCTTCTACCGCGGGGCGTCCGGAGGCAGCGCGTCGGCGGAATACGAGCCCTGGCTGATACGCTTCGCCAGCCTGTTCGGCAGTCCCAACACCGTTTCCACCGGGCATATCTGCAGCTGGCACAAGGACAACGGCTCACGTTACACGTATGGAACGGGAATCCCCAATCCGGACTTCGAGCAAACCGCCTGCATCCTCTTGTGGGGACACAACCCCAACGCCTCCTGGCCGACCCAGGCCATCCGGATATCGGCTGCCCGCAAGCGCGGCGCGCGGCTCATCGTCATCGACCCAAGAGACATCCCCCTGGCCCGCAAGGCCGACCTCTGGCTCAAGGTCCGGCCGGGCACCGACGGGTTGCTGGCCCTGAGCTTCCTCAACGTCATGCTCGCCGAGAAGCTGTACGACAGGGAGTTCCTGCGCGACTGGACCAACGCCGGACTGCTGGTGCGGGAACGCTCGGGAAAGATGCTGACCCAGGACGCCGTGCTACCCGGCGGGTCGCCGGATCGTTACGGGGTCTGGAACGGGTTGGCAAACGAGCTGGCATTCCACGACCCGGCGATTCCAGCCCCTGTTTCGGATCCGGCCCTGGAAGGCTCGTTCGAGGTACGGCTTGCGGACGGCGCGACCGAGCGTGTCACACCGGTCTTGGAGCTTTTGAGGCAGCACTTGGGCCGATTCGCCCCCGAGGCCACGGCCGCCGCCACTGGAATCGACCCGGACCTGGCACGGCGTGCGGTCCGCATGTTCTGCACCACGCCGCCGGCCTGCTACTACAGCTACAACGGGCTGGAGCAGCACGCCAACGCCATGCAGACCAACCGCGCGGTGTGCCTGTTCTACAGCCTCACCGGAAACCTCGACCGGCCCGGCGGCAACGTCCGGTTCGCCAAGACTCCGGTGAACGGAATGGATGGGCGCGGGCTCCTCGCGCCGGAGCAGCAGGCGAAGCGGCTGGGGCTGGACGCCCGGCCCCTGGGGCCCGTGGCCACCGGACGGGTGCAGGCGTACGAGGTCTACCGCGCGGTGCTCGAAGGCGAGCCCTACCCTGTCAAGGGCTTCCTCAGCTTCGGCGGCGACATCGTCATGGCCAACGGCGATACGCTCCGCGGACGCCGTGCCCTCCAGCAACTGGACCTCTACGTGCAGACCGACTTCTACGAGACCCCGGCCGGGCGCTACGCCGACTTCCTTCTGCCCGCGGCCACCTCATGGGAGGACTGGCACGTGAAAGGCTCCTTCGACCAGGGGGCGGCCACCAGCACGTGGCTGCAGTACCGGGCGCCGGTCGTGGAGCCGCAGTACGAGTCCCGCTCTGACGCCGACATCCTCTTCGACCTGGCGGGGAGGATGGGCTTCGACGAGCAGTTCTGGCACGGCGACCGGGAGGCCGCGCTGGACTACATGCTGGAGCCCGCCGGGACCACCGTGGCGCAGTTGAAGAACCATCCGGGCGGAATATCCCTGCCGCGGGAGACACGCTACCGCAAGTACCGGGAAAAGGGCTTCGATACACGCACCGGGCTGGTGGAGATCTACTCCGTGCCGTTCGGCGAGCACGGGTACGCGCCGCTGCCGGAGTTCAGCCCGGGCGAAGCCGGTTTCGGCGCCGACGTCGTTCGGGACTATCCCTTCACCCTTACCACGGCCAAGGCCATCAACTTCTGCCACGGGCAGCACCGATCCTTGCCTTCGCTCCGCGCCAAGACCCCGGAGCCCCTCGTCGAGCTCAATCCCGAGGACGCGGACGATCTCGGCATCCTGCCGCGGGCGCCGGTGCACCTGGAGACCAGGGTCAACGCGGTCACCATGAAGGCGCATCTAAACCCGGAGCTTCCCCGCAAGGTGGTCCGGGTCATGCACGGCTGGTGGCAGGGCTGCCCCGACCTGGGGCTGCCGGGCTACGATCCTTTCGGCCGCGACGGCGCCAACATCAACCTGGTCATCGACAACGACGTCATCGATCCCATCACGGGCTCGGTGCCCCACCGTTCCTACCCGTGCCGCATCGCTGCGGCGGCAGCCGCGCCAGCCGACTGAAATCCACCCGGGCGTAAATGAACGCTCAGGTCCGGAATCCGCAACTGCTACAATATTGATGAGAACACTTGAACGGAAGGAGTGTGTCACTATGTCCAAAGGGACCCTGAAGGTTGCGGTCGCACTGGCTGGATTGTTCGCGTTCAGCCTGCTCGGACCCGCGCTGTTCCCGGATACGCCGCAAGTCCACGGCCAGGACGCAATGAAGGGCCGTCCCTCGGTGAAATACGTTGTCGCGGTGGACTATCCCGTGGACGGCAAGGACAGGTATATCGCCTGGGTGGGAAGCGTCGCCGAAGACCTCAAGGCCCCCGCCGAAGTCAGGCGTATCACCTCCTACGACGACTACTTCGGCGAATCTCCACAACGGGTCGTCGAGTTCGAGTTCGACAGCATCGAGGACGCCGGAAAGTATTTCGCGAACGAGAAGGTCCGCGCCGTCTTCGAGAAAGTGCCGGACTACGGCCTCAACGCGAAAGTGCAGATGCTGCTGCTGCGCAGCGACTATACGCCCAAGTAGTGGACCGTAACGGCCGTGGGGTCAGAACGGCAGGCTGTGCTTCCTGGCGCTGTTGCAGGGCTTGCAGCTGGGGACGACGTTGCCCCGGGTGCTCTTGCCGCCGCGGATGACCGGAACAAGATGGTCCATGGTCAGCTCACGGGGCGGAAACCGCCCGCCGCAGTGGGCGCAGACCCCTTTGCTGGTCCGGTTCTTCCACCACTGGCTGTTGCGCAGTTCCCGCGCCCTGCGGCGCTCGCGGCGTATCTCTTCATCGGTTACCGAAACGATGAAGGCGTCGGGGTCCGCGACCATCTCAGAGCACCTTGTTCTTGAGGGTTCGGAAGTAAACCGCGAAACCCACGGCGACGCAGAGGTACAGAACGCTTCGCAGCAGGGCCCAGCCCTCGTTGGCGCCGAGGTAGTTCGTCAGCTCCCACCCGCTGAAGAAGATGAAGAAGGCGATGGACGTGCCGATGAGGATCTTGTGGGCGGTCATCAATCTCATGGTTCGAACTCCCGCCGGAAGGCTAACGTCATTCAACTATTTCTAGTAGATTTCCGGTAGTTCCAACAAACGCCAAGGAGAGACCCTGTCCATGGAAGTGATTCATACCGACAAGGCGCCGAACGCCATCGGCCCCTATGAGCAGGCCATCAAGGCCAACGGCTTCGTGTACACCGCGGGGCAGATCGGGCTGGAGCCGGCAACCGGCGAGCTCGTCGCCGGCGGCATCGAGGAGCAGGCGCGCCGGGTGCTCGACAACGTCACCGCCGTTCTGGAAGCGGCGGGCAGCTCGTGGGGCCGGGTCGTCAAGACGACCATCTACCTGAACGACATGGCCGATTTCGCCGCCGTCAACACCATCTACGAGGGTTATCTGGGCTCCGCCAGGCCCGCCCGCACCACGGTGGCGGTTGCGGGCCTGCCAAAAGGGGCGCTGGTGGAAGTGGACGTGGTGGCGCTGGCCTGACGTAGCTCCCTCACCCCGACCCTCTCCCGGTGGGAGAGGGGGTTTTGGGGGTGCCGTCCGAGTTCAGGTAGTCGCGCCAGACGTGGGCGGCCTCGAAACCCAACACCTCCGCCGCCTTGGTGACGTCGAGACCGCCCCAGTGTCCTGAATAACCTCCCTTGATCCTGGTGCCGGGGATGTATCTTCGCACCAACTCCCCGGTGGGTTCGAGATAGCGGCTGGTGGCGGCAGCGATGTTGAAGACCTCGTGCCCCGACAGGGACGTTTCGACGGCCAGGCGGCAGGCGACCGCGGCGTCGCGCGCGTCCACGTAGCTCCAGAACGTGCCCATCCTGCGTCCGGGGTCGGTCCAGCGTGCCGGCAGGGTCTCGAAGGCCGGGTCAAAGTTCACGCCGCTGAACCGCAGGCTCACCACCGTGACGTCGCTGTACCGCGTGACCGAGTCGGCCAATTGCTCGCCGAACACCTTCGAAAGCGCGTACGGATCCTGGGGCCGGCACGGGTATGCCTCGTCCAGGGGCAGGTAGTCGGGCTCCCATATGCCGGGAGCGTAGAGAAAACCGTAGGCGGCGATGCTCGAAGCGCACACGACGCGCGGGACGCCCAGGTCCACGGCGGCCTTGAGCACGTTGTAGGTGGCGGTGACGTTGTTGCCGAAGGTCTCGCAGTCCGGCGCCAGGTTGGGAGCCTGGTACGCGCCAAGGTGGATAACGGCCCCTGCGCCCCTGAAGGCCTCGTAGAGATCGCCCGAGCGGCGCAGGTCACAGATCCAGGAGTCGCACTGCCTTTTCGGCGGCGGCACGATGTCCAGGCTCAGAGCTTCGTAGCCGTGCTCGAGAAGGTGTCCGATGGCGTGCTGTCCGAGGCGGCCGCTGCCGCCGGTGACCACGACTTTCGGCATCTTTGCCGTCCTGTCCGAGAAAGTGTCCTTCGACTTCGCGACGCTTCGCGTCGCTACCCCTGTCCTGAGCTTGTCGAAGGGCTCAGGACCAACGGCTTGTCAGTCTCGCGGTTCAGCGGCCCTCACCCCGACGAACGAATCCAGCTTCACCAGCCCTTCCGCGTTTTCCTCCAGGCGCAACGCCTTGGGCTCCCTGCCCTCGGCCACGGCGTCGATGCAGTCCCGGACCATCCGGCGCAGCATGATGACGCCGCGGTCGGAGGTGCCCAGGCGCTCCTCGCGCTCGCCCAGCAGCCGCTGGGTGCCCTGGGTGACGATGTCCTCCTGCCGGATGTTGCCGCGGAAAGGCATGAG
Source organism: Candidatus Binatia bacterium (assembly GCA_022827045.1). Next base: position 3,487 of record JAJDTQ010000122.1, on the reverse strand, counting down.
CGGCCGCGTGTCGTAGGGCTTGACCTCTCCCTTGGGAGCCTCGCGCTTCCGCATCCGCCCCAGCCGCTCGAAGATGTCGGGGTCGGGGCCGGTGTAGTAGTCCACGGTAAACAGCATGAAGTGGTCGTCGTCGTTGGGCGTGAGGAACATGAAGTGCTCGTAGTTGGAGCCCACCTTCTCCAGCACCTCCGGCTCCACCCGCGCGTGCACGAACTCGGTGTCGCCCACCTGGAGGATGCTCGGTAGCCCCAGGCTCATCTCGTCGACGAACTCGGTGCCTTCCACGGGACCCGGCTTGGACATGACCATCTTCATGCCGTAAGGGGTCTCCACGGGCTCGTAGGCAGGCGGGCTCTTGGCGCTGAAGAACTCGCCGCCCCAGGTCTGCTCGCCGTAGGCGCTACGGCTGTGAAGGATCCACACGTGGCAGGGATCGGCGCTGTTCTCGTAGAAGTTGAACCAGTTGTAGTCGAAGTACCGGGTGCTCTCCACCAGCCGCTGCCCGCCGTGGTCCACCAGTGGAGAATAGTTGGGCAGGGGCGGCGGACCGGCGGAGTCGGGCCCCATGTAGGCGAAGATCAGTCCTCCGAGGGTCCGAACGGGATAGGCCGGATGCCTGACCTTGGCGCAAAAGCTGGTCTCCGGCGGCTCGGACGGCTGCTCCAGGCAGTTGCCCGTTACGTCGTAGAGCCAGCCGTGGTAGGGGCAGCGGATGCCGCGCTCCTCGATGTCGCCGTATTCCAGCGACGAGCCGCGGTGGGAGCAGTCCCGGCCGATGAGGCCGAGGCGCCCCTGGAGATCACGGAACAGCACCAGGTCCTCGCCCAGCACCCGCACCGCCTGGGGGACGTCGTGCAGCTCCTGCTCCGTGCCCACCGCGAGCCAGTAGCGCCGCAGCCACTCGCCGCCCGGCGTGCCGCGTCCCACCCGCGGGATGTCCCTGTTGGTGCTTCTGAACGTATCCACCCGATAGCCCCGGTTCCGCGCGTGCCGCTTGACCTCAGTCCAGGAAGCCGCCGCGGCTCAATTCGCGATGCACCGAGTCCCGCGCCTCCGGCGGCAGCGGCTTCGTCTCCCACTTCGGGAACCTTTTGATGGCGAATCCGCGCATGCGGTACATCTCGGCCACCACGGCCCGGCCGTGACGCTTGATCAGTCCGATGATGACGGCGGTAACGTCGTTGACCCGCCGCTGCAGCTGCACCGCCTGGTGGTAGTCCTCCCGCTCCAGCGCGCGCCACAACTCGACGCATAGCTCGGGGATGCAACTCGTGGGCGGATTGATCATGCCCGCCACGCCGAAGGGCACCAGCCCGAAGATGTCCGCGTTGCCGGTGAACACCGCCACGTCCGGCGGGAACAGCCGCACATAGTCCAGCATGGCGCCGGCGCCGTAGGCCACCTTGATTCCGCGGATGGTGGGGATCTCCTCCTTCATGCGCTGGGCGAAGGGCGGCGCGATGGAGATGCCCGAGTACTTCGGGTTCTCGTAGATGAAGATGGGCAGCGGCACGGCGTCCGCCACCGCGCGGAAATGGGCCATGAGCTCGTACTCGGAATGGTCCGAGTAGTAATACGGCGGAATCACGCCGATGCCGTCGACGCCCTGCTCGGCGGCGTGCCGCGCCAGCTCCGCCGTGCTCTCGGCATCCGCGGTCCCCACGTGCACGATCAGGGGCGCGCGCCCGGCGTTCTGGTCGACGGCGATCTCGGCCGTGCGCTTGCGCTCGGCCATGGACATGGCCGGACCCTGCCCCGAGGAGCCCAGCATGAACAGGCCCTGGACCTCCGCGCCGACGTAGAAGTCCACCAGCTTCCGGAGCATCGGCTCATCCACCGTTCCGTCGTGCTCGAACGGTGTGATCACCGGAATGACGATGCCCTTGATCATGGTCTCGAACCCTCCGTGGTCATCAGATAACCCCTGGGTATTGCCGGCGTCAAGCCGAGCACTCCCGCGCTCCTCCCCCGGATTCCGGCGTTCGCCGGAATGACGGGTTCGGACATCGGCAGGCTCCTAGGAGTCTGTCCGAATAGTCAAATACAACCCCTCTCCCTCTGGGAGAGGGGTGGCCGAAGGCCGGGTGAGGGCCTAGGAGGATGCCAGCAGGCGCATGAGCCGGCCGTAGCCGTCGATCTTCTCGCGCATGCTGATGGCCTTGAAGGCGACGTAGAGCTGCGAGGTCATGTTGGCGATGACCGGCAGCCCGAGGTCCGTCTCGATGTCCTCGATGACGTCCACCACCGGGAAGTTGGCGCAGGGGATGTAGATGGCGTCGGGGTTGTCCGCTTCCCTCACCGCGCGCTTGGCGGCTTGGTAGATGTCCGCCACCGAGACGGCGCTCGAGGTGGTGAATTCCGTCGTCAGGGAAACCAGCGAGCGCGCCTCGAACCCCCAGGCCTCGAGATAGCTCACCACCTTCTCGTTGAGATCGGGAGGATACGGGTCGACCACGGCCAGGCGCGACACCGAAAGGTCCCGGAAGGCATCCAGGGCGGCGACGATGCTGGTGGTGCAGGGCACCCCGGTGATGGTCTCGAGCTGGTCGATCAGCTTCGTCTCGAACCCCTTGCCCTGACTCAGCACCAGGGGCGAGCCGCCGTGGATGATGAAGTCGCAGGAGCGCCGCTTGAGCTCGTGCGCGCAGGCCTCCACCTGCTTGAGCGCTTCCTTGTAGGCTTCCTCCTTCCAGCCGCCCACCATGCACGCCACCCCGATGAAGCCCACCCCGTCCGGCACGATGCGGTAGAAGTCATAGGCGTTCAACTCGATGATGGAGGGAGAGAGAGATGTAGCCGATTCTGGCGCGGTAGCCGAACATGCGCCGCTCCTTTCGTGACGAGGCGGGTCAACCGGCCTCAGCCGGCGTCGTTGAACTTGTAGAAGGGCTCCACCGGGTGCTCTTCGTGCGATTCGAGAAAGTCCCGCACGCGAGGGAGGAGGCGCGCTTCCAGTCCTCCCGCCCTTTTTCGGGGAGCCGGGGTGATCTTCCGCCGGACCTCCCTGAGGACGGCTTTCTCGTCGAGCCGCACGTGCTTGCCGCCACGATAGAGGATCTCGCCGTCCACCATCACGGTGTCCACGGCCCCGGCGCCGCCGCGGTAGACCAGCGCGTCCACCGGCGTTTGGTGCCTTGCGAGATAGGGCTCCGCGATGGGCCGCGAGTCCACCAACACCAGGTCGGCGCGTTTCCCCGGCTCCAGGGTTCCGCAGGTCGCGCCCCAACCGAGGATATCCGCGCCACCCGCGGTGGCCGCACGGAAGATATCGGCCAGCGGCATGAGGCCGGGGCCGGCGCCCGGGACACGCTGGAGGTTGGCGGCCAGCCGCATCTCCTGCAGCATGTCCGGCCGGTCGTTCAACGGGCTGCTGTCGAGGCCCATCCCCAGACGCACGCCCGCCTCATGGTAGTGCATCAGCGGGGCGATGCCGCTGCGCAGCCGCAGGTTGGAGCTCGGGTTGTGCACGACCGCCGCGCCGGTGGAC
>JAJDTQ010000055.1 GCA_022827045.1 Candidatus Binatia bacterium | reverse complement strand
AGCCATGGTGCAGGGCGTCCAGCTCGGCACCATCGAGATGGTGATGACGCCGCCGGCTTTCCTGTCCGGCGTGGATCCGCGCTTCGGGGTGCTGTCGGCTCCCGGCATCTTCGAGGATCTCATGCACGGTTTCCGCACCGTTCACGACCCCACGTTCAAGAAGGCTTACTGGTCCATCGGCGACGCCAAGGGCCTCAAGCTCGTCAGCATGACCTGCGACGCGCCCACGGACTATGCCACCTCGACGCCGATCCGCAAGCTCTCGGATTTCAAGGGCCGCAAGCTCCGGGTTTTCGGCAGCAAGCTGGAGATCGAAACCCTGCGCCGGCTCGGCGGCGCGGGCGTGCCCATGCCGCTGTCCGAGGTGGTGCCGGCAATCCAGCAGAAGACCATCGACGGCAACAAGGCGGGTATCACCATCTTCGTGCCCTTCAAGTACCAGCGCATCGCCAAGTACGTGCTGAAGCCCGGGGAGGGGCTGATCTGCAGCGGCCGCTTCGTAAGCAAGGTCTGGTTCGACAAGCTGGCCGCCGACCTGCAGAAGGCGATCCTGGACCAGGCGCTGGCCACCGATCCGCTGAACCAGGCGTGGACCCTCAAGTTCGTCGAGCGCATGTACAGCATCTGGGTCAAGAACGGCGGCGAGCTGGCGGAGCTTTCGCCCGAGGACCAGGCGGAGCTGCGGAAGCGTCTTTCCACCGTGGGCGACGACGTGTTGAAGGACCGCCCGGCGGTGCTTGAGACCTACCGCGCCATGAAGGAGGCGGCCGGGCGTACGCGTGGCGGCTGAGACAGTTCCGCGCAGTGAGCTTTCCGGCGACCGCTACGCTTTCCTGACGAGGCACGCGTCCGCGCGCGGAGGGGCTCATGTCCAGGAATGACATCCCGACGCCTCTCCGCTTCGTCATCCTGACGGTGCCGAGGGCGATCGTCGGCGCGCTGATCCTCGCCGGCATCGCCGTCAACTTCGCCAACGTCATCGGGCGGTACGTCTTTCTCCAACCCCTCATCTGGGCCGACGAGGCCATGGTCTACATCATGGTCTGGACGGTCTTCATGGGCGCCGTCCTGGTTTCCTACGAGGGGCAGCACCTCAAGATGGACTTCTTCTCCATCATGCTGCCCTCGCCCTGGAATCAGATCATCAACAGCATCGCCGCGGTATCGTTCCTCGCGGTCTGTGTCTTCGTCGTTCCGCAGACCTGGACCGTGCTGAAGCTCATGTGGAGCTTCGGCCAGCGCAGCGTCGTGGCCGAGATTCCCCTGGTGATACCGCACCTGGCGCTGCTGCTGGGCTTCGTGCTCATGTTCCTGGCGGTGGTCCTGCGCTTCCGTTCGTACATGAAGGGCGAGTTCGGCGGCGAGATCGCGGAACGGTTCGGCGGCGGGCCGGATGACTCCTGACGGCAGGCTTGACTACTCCCGCGCGGCGGGCGCGCCGCGCGGGGACGGGCGGCCTGAAACCGCCCCTACGAGAGCGGGATGACGTCGTGGAATGGATGATGGCCCTGGCGCCGGTGGTGCTGCTGCTGCTGGGTTTTCCGATCTTCGTCATCCTGCTGGCTACTTCCGCCATCGTGCTGCTGCTGTTCGCGCCGGTCCCGCCCATGACCGTGCACATCAACATGTTCGACAGCGTCGACAAGTTCGCCCTCATGGCGGTGCCGTTCTTCATCTTCGCCGGTGATCTGATGGGCCGCGGCGGCATCTCGAAGCGCATCGTAGACTGGGTCCTTGCCGTCATCGGCGGCGTCCGCGGCAGCCTGGCGCTGACCGCGGTGGGGACCTGCACCGTGTTCGGCGCCATTTCCGGTTCCAGCCCGGCGACGGTCGCCGCGGTCGGCCGGCTGCTCTACCGGCCGCTGAGGGATGCCGGTTACGACGAGAAGTTCTCCACCGGCCTGCTGACGTCATCGGGCTCCATCGCCATCGTGATACCGCCGTCCATCGGCATGATCCTCTACGGCGTGTCGGCGCAGGAGTCGGTGGTGCTGCTGTTCGTGGCCGGCATCGTTCCCGGCCTGATCATGGCGCTGCTGATGGCAGCCTACATCTACGCGTTCGCCATGAGGCGGGGGATCCGCGAAGCTTCGGGGTTCTCGTTTCAGGAGTTCCTGGCGGCCAGCAGGGAAGGCGTGTGGGCCCTGGGCATGCCGGTGATCATTCTCGGCGGCATCTACGCGGGCGTCTTCTCGCCCACCGAGGCGGCGGGTATCGCCTGCGTCTACGCCATCGTGGTGACGCGTTTCATCTACGGGGACATCGGCTGGAAAGGGATATGGGAGGTGTCCGTCAACTCCATGTACCTGACCGCCCAGGTGCTGATCATCGTGGCCGCCGCCGGGGTGTTCTCGAAGCTTCTGACCATCAGTGGGGCGCCGCAGAGCATCGTCGGGATGATCCGGGACCTGGACCTCGCGCCGTGGATGGCGCTCCTGGCCATCAACGTCTTCCTGCTGTTCGTGGGCTGCCTGCTCGATCCCGCCTCCGCGATCCTCGTGCTCACGCCGCTGCTGGCACCCATCGCGGTGGCGGTCGGCGTGGACCTGGTCCACTTCGGCATCATCATGACCATGAACCTCGCCGTCGGCATGTTCACACCCCCCTTTGGGCTGAACATCTTCGTAACACAGGCGCTGTTCAAGGCGCCGCTTAAAAGCATCTACCCCGGGCTGGTGCCGTTCATCGTCATCAACATCGCCGCGCTGTTGATCGTCACCTACATCCCGGAGCTGTCGCTGTTCCTGACCCGCCACCTCGGCTGATCGTTCGCCAGGGACTCCATGCCAAGCCACGCATCCAACCCCTCCCCCACCGTGAAAAAGTACCCGAAGGCCGGCGCATCCAACCCCTCTCCCTCTGGGAGAGGGTGGCCGAAGGCCGGGTGAGGGCCCGGCCGTGCTCGTCAGCATCATCATCCCCACCCACAACCGCTGGCCCATGCTCGGCGAGGCCGTGGACTCGGCCCTGGCACAGACCGTTAGCGAGTACGAGATCATCGTCGTCGACGACGGATCCACGGACGAGACCGCTCGCCGGCTGCGGGACTACGGCGAGCGGCTCACGGTGCTGGCCCAGACCCGCCGGGGCGTGGCGGCCGCCCGGAACGTCGGCGCCGCCGGGGCCTCGGGCAAGTATCTGGCCTTCCTCGACTCCGACGACCTCTGGCACCCCCGCAAGCTTGAGCGGCAGCTCGACTTCATGGGAGACAACCCGGATGTCGAGATCTGTCAGACCGAGGAGAACTGGATTCGCAACGGCGTGCGGGTGAATCCCCGCCGCAAGCACCGCAAGCCCTCGGGTGACATCTTTCGCCCCAGCCTCGAACTCTGCCTGGTGAGCCCTTCGGCGGTGATGATGCGACGCGAGCTGTTCGACCGTGTGGGCGGCTTCGACGAGTCCTTTCCCGTGTGCGAGGACTACGACCTGTGGCTGCGCATCTCCAAGGATACTGAAGTCCCGCTCATCCCCGAGGCCCTGGTCACCAAGCGGGGCGGTCATGTTGATCAGCTTTCCCGCTCCACCTGGGGTTTCGACCGCTTCCGGGTCCGGGCCATCGCCAACCTCGTCGAGGCGGGTCTGGACCCGGAGAAGACCGGATGGGCCTTGGAGGCCATGTCCAAAAAGGTTACGATTCTGGCTCGGGGGTTCCGCAAGCGCGGCAACGAGGCCATGGCGCGGGAGTACGAGGAGCGGCTGAGCCGGGCGCGCGCAAGTGTTGGTTGAGATGGCACTGCACGAAGAGATCACCGACTACGGCCGGGAGCGGGGCATTCGCGCCCAGGACGTGCAGCGTTGGCTGACGCTGGGCGAAGCGGATCAGGCCGCGATGCTGCGGCTCGCGCGCAACCTGCGTCTCGGCGGCAACCACTTCAACGACTTTCTTGACTGGTGCGTGGAGATATCGCTGCGGGACGGCTGCTCGATCGCATCCGTCATCGACCGGAAGGAGCTTGCGCCGACGCTGTCGGACAGCCGTCTCGGTCGCAACGACAAGCTCAAGCACGCGAAAGAGGCCCTGAGACGGCTACGCTACCCCCGTCTCACCCGTATCGAGGACCAGGTCCGCGCGCGGCTGCGCCGTCTGAAGCTCGACCCGCGCATCCGCATCACCGTGGCGCCGGGACTCGAGGGCGGCCTCAAGGTAGAGTTGCAGGCTGGCAGCACGGAGGCGCTGGCCCGGCTGGCGTGCGAGCTGGAGTCCCTGGCCGCGAACGATACGGCGAAAGAGGTGTTCGAACTCATGGAGGGGAAAGAGGGTGCGGGCGTATCGGCCTGAAAGGGTGATCGTGGAGAGCGGCTCCGAGGGGTCGGTGATCTTCCACAACCTCAGGAAGGCGCTGCCCGACGTCCCGTTCGTCACCGTCCCGGACCCCCAGCGCTACTGGGCGGAACGCGACGGCGCCGCCGACCCCATCTTCCGGGGCAAGCGTGACCTCCTGCTGACGCGCCACAAGGGGAAGTTCCTGAAGGTCTGCCCGGGCAGCGACGGCCAAGTCTGCTGCAACTACTTCATCATCAACTTCGCCAGCAACTGCCCCATGGACTGCAGCTACTGCTACCTGCAGGACTACCTCGCCGAGAATCCGGCCCTCAAGGTGTTCAGCAATGTCGACGACCTCTTGGCGGAGACCCGCGACCTGTTGGCGAAGCACCGGGACTATTTCTTCCGCATCGGCACCGGCGAGATCACTGACAGCCTGGCGCTGGAACCGCTCATCGGCTTCGCCGAGGCCACCGTTCCGTTCTTCGCCGAACAGCCCAACGTGCTGCTGGAGCTCAAGACCAAGAGCGACCACGTCGACGGCCTGCTCGGCCTCGACCCCAAGGACCGCGTCGTGGTCTCCTGGTCCATGAATCCCCAGGCCGTCATCGACGCTGATGAGGGCCTGACCGCTTCGCTGGAAAAGCGGCTTGACGCCGCCTACCGCTGCCAACAGGCCGGCTACAAGCTCGGTTTCCACTTCGACCCCATGGTGGAGTACTCCGGCTGGGAAGAAGACTACCGCGACTTGGTGCACCAGATCTTCACCCGCCTGGACCACCGCCGCATGGCCTGGATCAGCATGGGCGTCCTGCGCACCACCCCGTCGCTCAAGCGCGTGATGCGCCAGCGCTTCCCCGCCACGCGCATCCTCTCCGGCGAGCAGGTCCCGTGCCCCGACGGCAAGATGCGCTACTTCCAGCCCCTGCGCGTGGCCATGTACCGCAAGATGCGCCAGTGGATCCGCGAGGCCGCCCCCCTTGTCCCCATCTACCTCTGCATGGAAACCCGCGAGGTCTGGGACCAGGTGTTCGGCTACTTCCCGAGCTGCGGCAAGGAACTGGGCAACGAGCTGGTGGGGGTGGAACCGCGCATCTGAGTTCGTCGGGACGTTGCTCCGAAAATTGCATCCCGCCCCCTGAATCGCTATCCTGAACCCATGTTCGGCGGCAACATCGTCAAGAAGGTCTTCGGCACCAAGAACGACCGGGAGATCAAGCGCTTCATGCCCGTGGTGGAGGAGATCAACGGGTTCGAGCCTGTGCTCGAGAAGCTGACGGACGCGGAGCTGAGGGAGAAGACGGCCGAGTTCCGGCAGCGGCTGGACGACGGGGAGACCCTGGACGATCTCTTGCCGGAGGCGTTCGCGGCGACCCGGGAGGCTTCCCGGCGCACCATCGGCCTGCGGCACTTCGACGCCCAGCTCATCGGCGGCATGGTGCTGCACCAGGGCAAGATCGCCGAGATGAAGACCGGCGAGGGCAAGACCCTGGTGGCCACGCTGGCGTTCTACCTGAATGCGCTCACCGGCAAGGGCGTTCACCTGATCACGGTCAACGACTACCTGGCGCGACGCGACGTGCAGTGGATGGGGCCCATCTACCACGCCCTGGGGCTGTCGGTGGCGTCCGTCGTGCACGACCACAGCTACCAGTTCGACCCCACGTACATCACCAAGGATTACCGTTACCTCAACCTGCGGCCGATCTCGCGCCAGGAGGCCTACCGCGCGGACATCACCTACGGCACCAACAACGAGTTCGGCTTCGACTACCTGCGCGACAACATGAAGTTCGCGCTGGAGGAGTACGTCCAGCGGGAGCTCCACTTCGCGGTGGTGGACGAGGTGGACAACATCCTCATCGACGAGGCGCGGACTCCGCTGATCATCTCCGGCCCCGCGGAGGAGTCCACCGACAAGTACTACTCGCTCAACCGCATCATCCCCAAGCTCCAGCGCGGCGCGGTGACCCAGGGCGATGTGCGTCAGGAGGACCGGGCGGCCATCGAGGCCCAGGGCGACTACACCATCGACGAGAAGGCAAAGACCGTGTCCCTCACCGAGGGCGGCGTGGCCAAGGTGGAGCGGCTCCTGGGAGTGCACAACCTCTATGACCCGCGGCACATCGACACGCTCCACCACGTGAACCAGGCGCTGAAGGCCCACAACATCTTCAAGCGCGACGTCGACTACGTCATCAAGGACGGCGAGATCATCATCGTCGACGAGTTCACCGGCCGGCTCATGCCGGGGCGGCGCTGGTCCGACGGGCTGCACCAGGCGGTGGAAGCCAAGGAGGGGGTGCACATCCGCGAGGAGAACCAGACCCTCGCCACCATCACCATCCAGAACTACTTTCGCATGTACACGAAGCTCGCGGGCATGACCGGCACCGCCGATACCGAGGCCCCCGAGTTCAAGAAGATCTACAACCTCGACGTGGTGGTGGTGCCCACGCACCGGCCCATGGTCCGGCTGGACTATGCCGACGTGGTGTACCGTACCGAGCGGGAGAAATACGAGGCGGTGGTGGAGGAGATCGCCGAGAGCAACGCCAAGGGACAGCCGGTGCTGGTGGGCACCGTGTCGGTGGAGAAGTCGGAGTTGCTCTCCTCGATGCTCAAGAAGAAGAAGGTCAAGCACAACGTGCTCAACGCCGTGAACCACGAGGCGGAGGCGTCCATCATCGCCCAGGCGGGGCGGCTCGGCGCCGTCACCATCGCCACCAACATGGCCGGTCGCGGCACCGACATCTTGCTCGGCGGCAATCCCGAGTTCCTGGCGCGCTCCGACATGGAGAACGAGTGGATCACGCGTGCCGCCAAGCTGCCGCTCCAGGGAGCGCAGCGCTACGAGGACGCGCTGCGTGAGCTGAAGGAGAAGTACGACCAGCAGGTGCGCCAAGCCGACGAACGCTACAAGGCGGCGTCGGAAACCTACGAGCAGCAGCGCAGCGACGCCTTGCGAAGCTTCACCGAGATCCAGGGCCGCCTCATGGGGCTGTCGCCGTTCCGCGACCTCCGCCAGGAGTACGAAGAGGTGTCCTCGTCCGAGCTCATTGACGCCCTGCACAGCTTCCGCGCCATCCCGGAGTCGTACATCGAGGTCAAGGACAGTCTCGACGCCGCGGTGCTGGCCCACGAGGACGTGAAGTCTCCGGCCCGACGCGAGTTCCGCGAAGCGTGCGAAGCATTCGGCGCTTTCGTGGAGCGCTGGCAGGGCGCCGACGGCCAGCGGCAACAACTGCTGGAGGCCGTCGACGACAGCCGCCGGCTCTATGAGCAGCGCCTTGAGGAGTACGAGTTCGTGGTCACCCGGTCCGTGGTTTCCCATGGCGAGGACGCGGCGCTGGTGAAGGAGTTCGAGGCCAACCGTGCGGCCTTCGAGGAAGCGGAGGCCCACTGCGAGGCGTTGCGGGTTCCCTACGAAAAAGAGACGCGGGAGGCCCACGAGGTCTACGAGGCAAAGCGCCTTGAGTACGTGCAGGCGGTGGAGGAAGTGCGGGAAGAGCTGGAGAAGGCGCCGGAGGCCTACAGCCACCGTTACGACGAGATCCTCGCCGGCTACCAGGATACGTCGGTCACGGAGCGGGACAAGGTGGTGGCGGCCGGCGGGCTTCACATCATCGGCACCGAGCGCCACGAGAGCCGCCGCATCGACAACCAGTTGCGCGGCCGCGCCGGACGTCAGGGCGACCCCGGAGCGTCGCGGTTCTTCCTGTCGCTGGAAGACGACCTCATGCGGATCTTCGGCGCCGACCGCATGCAGGGGATCATGAACCGGTTGGGCATGGAAGAAGGGGTCCCCATCGAGCACGGGATGGTGAGCCGGGCCATCGAGAACGCCCAGAAGAAGGTGGAGGCGCACAACTTCGACATCCGCAAGCATCTGCTGGAATACGACGACGTCATGAACAAGCAACGCGAGGTGGTCTACGGCCAGCGTCGCGACGCGCTGGGAGGCGAGAAGCTCAAGAGCGACGTGCTGGAGATGGCCACGCAACTCGCCGAGGAAACCGTGGACCGCTTCGTGGACAAGCAGGCCATGGCCTCGGAGTGGGACATCCCCGGGCTTGCCGAGAACCTGCGCGGCCGCATGAACCTCCGGCTGGAATTCACCCCCGAGGAGACGGAGACCCTCAACGCCGACGAGATCGAGGAGAAGGTCGTCGAACTGGTCAAGGACAGCTACGAGTCCAAGGAAGAGCGCCTTGGCGCGGACCTTCTGCGGCAGCTCGAGAAGATCATCATGCTCCAGACCATCGACGTCCTGTGGAAGGACCACCTGCTCAACATGGATCACCTCAAGGAGGGCATCGGCCTGCGCGGGTACGGCCAGAAGAACCCGCTGCACGAATACCAGCGGGAAGGGTTCGAACTGTTCCAGGAGATGTCCGACCGGATCCAGGAGGACGTGGTCAACAAGCTCTTCACCGTGGAGGTGGACCACGAGCGGACGGCCGCGGAGCTCGAAGAGATGGAGGCGCGGCAGGCGCCCCGCCAGATGATGTTGAGCCGCGGCGACGGCGAGGGGCCGGAGCGCGTGTCCACGGTGCGGCGAGACGGCGACAAGGTCGGCCGCAACGCACCGTGTCCCTGCGGCAGCGGCAAGAAGTACAAGCGATGCTGCGGCAAGTGAAGCCCCCGCGGGGCGTACCGGGGTTTCGCTTCGCCGGGGTGGCCTGCGGCATCAAGGAGAGCGGCCGGAAGGACCTGGCGCTGATCGTGTCCGAGTGCCCGGCGACCGCGGCCGCCCTGTTCACCCGGAACCGCATCAAGAGCCCGAGCGTGACCGCGGGCGCGCAACACGTGCGCCGGGGGCTCCTTCAGGCGGTGGTGGTCAACAGTGGCAACGCCAACGCCTGCACAGGCCCCGGCGGGTTCCGGGACGCCGAAGCCATGTGCGCGGAGACGGCCGGGCACGTGGGTATCGACGCGGGGCAAGTGCTCCCTTCTTCCACCGGCATCATCGGCGTGCCGCTCCCCATGGACAAGATCCGGCCGGGCATCGCTGCCGCCGCCGCGGCGTTGTCGCCCGACGCTCTCCAGGACGCGGCCCAGGCCATCATGACCACGGACAACGGCCCCAAGACCGCCGCGGCCTCGTGCCGCATCGGCGGCCGCACCGTCCACGTTGCCGGCATCGCCAAGGGCGCCGGCATGATCGCCCCCGACATGGCCACGATGCTGTGCTACGTGCTCACCGATGCGGCGGTCGCCCCGGCCGCGCTCCGGCCCATGCTGCGCCGCGCCGCGGCCATCTCGTTTCACGCCATCACCGTGGACGGCGACACCAGCACCAACGACACCGTGCTGTGTCTCGCCAACGGCGTCGCCGGCAACCCCCGCATCCCCCGCGGTGGCGAGGGCGAGGACGTGCTGGAGCGGGCGCTGACGCGGGTGATGAAGGAACTGGCGCTCAAGGTCGTGGCCGACGGCGAGGGCACCACGAAGCTCGTGGAGATCCGGGTGGACGGCGCCCGCACCGTGGCCGAGGCCCGCAAGGTAGCTTTCACCGTGGCCAACTCCAAGCTGGTCAAGACCGCCTTCTTCGGCCAGGACCCCAACATCGGCCGCTTCATGATGGCGATCGGCAACGCCGGCGTGCCCGTGGTGGAGGAGACCATCGACGTCGCCCTGGGCGGCGTCAAGGTGGTGCGCCGGGGCCTGGCCGTGGGCACCCGCGAGTCCGCCGCCGCCAAGGTCATGCAGCGCCCGGCCTTCACCGTCCGCATCAGCCTGGGCATGGGCGAGGCCAAGACCTCCGTGTGGACCTCGGACCTCGGTCACGAGTACGTCCGCATCAACTCCGACTACCGCACCTGAAGTCAGGGGACCGGCAGCGACGCCCTGAATCCGTCATTCCGGCGAAACAGGCTGTGTCAAAACTGCGGTTGGACACGGAATGGCAGGGGCGCCTGCATCGTCATTCCGGCGAAAGCATGCCCCGTACCCCGATACGGGGCCGGAATCCAGGATTCGCAGCGGTCCCGAGTCTCCGCAAGGCTCGTCAGACCCCGAGCTTGCTCCGGAGTATCTCGTTCACCATTTGCGGGTTGGCCTTGCCGCGGGTGGCCTTCATCACCTGACCCACCAGGAAGCCCAGGACCTTCTCCTTGCCGGCCCGATACTCCGCCACCTGCGCCTCGCACGCGGACAACACTTCGTCCACCGCGGTTTCCAGCGTGCCCGTGTCCGACACCTGCTCGAGCCCCTTCTCCTTCACGATGGCGTCCGGGTCTTTGCCGGTCTCCAGCATCTCGTTGAAGACTGTCTTGGCGAGCTTGCCGCTGATGGTGCCCTCGTCCACGAGTCGCACCATACGGGCCAGGTCCATTGCCGCGACCGGCCAGCTCTCGATGCGCAGCGCGGTGTCGAGCTTGCGCTCCTTGAGAACCCGGAAGAGGTCGCTCATGAGCCAGTTGGCGATGGCCTTGGGGTTGGCGTGGGCCTTGACCGCGTCCTCGAAGTAGTCGGCCACGTCGCGGCGCTGGGTCAGGATGTCGGCATCGTAGGCGGGTAGCCCGTACTCGTCCATGAATCGGGCGTGGCGCTCGCGGGCCAGCTCGGGCAGGGTGGCCCGGATCTCGCCGATCCACTCGTCGTCGATTTCCAGCGGCAGCAGGTCCGGGTCGGGGAAGTAGCGGTAGTCGTGGGCGGACTCCTTGGTGCGCATGGCGCGGGTGACCTCGGCGTCGGGGTCCCACAGGCGCGTCTCCTGCACCACCGTGTCGCCTTCGGTCAGCACCTGTCCCTGGCGGCGGATTTCGTGCTCCAGCGCCTTCTCCACCGCTTTGAACGAGTTCAGGTTCTTGATTTCCACCTTGACGCCCAGCTCCTCATCCCCCTCCGGGCGCAGCGAGACGTTGGCGTCGCAGCGAAAGCTGCCCTCCTCCATGTTGCCGTCGCACACCTCGAGGTACTCGAGGATCGAACGCAGGGTCCGGAGGTAGTCGCCGGCCTCGTCCGGGCTGCGCATGTCGGGTTCGCTCACGATCTCCATGAGCGGGACGCCCGCACGGTTCAGGTCCACCAGGCTGTGGTCGCCGCGGACGTCGTGGATGTTCTTGCCGGCATCCTCCTCCATGTGAATGCGGGTCAGGCGCACCCGCTTCGAGGCGCCGTCGACGCTCACGTCCACGTGACCGCCCGTGCAGAGCGGCAACTCGTACTGGCTGATCTGGTAGCCCTTGGGCAGATCCGGATAGAAGTAGTTCTTGCGCGCCCAGCGGCTTTGCCGGGCGATGGTGCAGTGGGTGGCCAACCCGGTGCGGATGGTGTGTTCCACAACCTTCCGGTTCAGCACCGGCAGCACCCCGGGAAAGCCCATGCACACCGGGCAGGTGTTGCGGTTCGGCGCCTCGCCGAAACGCGTGGAGCAGCCGCAGAAGATCTTGGATTCGGTGAGGATCTGCGCGTGCACCTCCAGCCCGATGACCGGTTCATAGCTCATTCTTCGGCAGGTAACAGAAAGGCCGGGGTGCCGCAATCCAATGTCCCGCCGCCACCCGGTTCCACCTCCCGTCACCCCGGGCTTGACCCGGGGTCCAGGCGTTGAACCTGCGATGTGCGTGTCCGGCACCGGTCTTCGCTCACGCCGCCTCAATGGACAAGGCTCCGTTCTTGACGCCCTCCGCCGTTTGCTGTTACGGATTCGCAATCACCCCGATCATCTTGGGACCTGCGGGGAGACAGCCCCGGCAAGGAGGAATCATGGCCAATCTCGGTGGAAAATACGCCATCGTGGGCGTGGGCGAGACACTGGTGGGCAAGCGTCCCGAAGCCACCACCCACTCGCTTCATCTGGAGGCGATCCGGGAGTGTCTCGATGACGCGGGCATCCGCGGCGACGCGGTGGACGGCTTCCTTACCAACCAGCCGCTGAACGACGCCCACCGGAGCTACGCCGTGCGGCTGGCGCACATGGCGGGCATCACGCCCGTCTATGCCACGGACCTGGCCCTGGGCGGCGCCACTCCCATCGCCATGGTGCAGCACGCGGTCATGGCCATCGACTCCGGGATGTGCCACACGGTGCTGTGCGTACACGCGCGCAAGCGCTCCACCGGCGACTCCACCCCGGGATACCCCATCCGCCGGGGGGACGAGCACTGGGAGCGGCCCTGGGGGCACTTCGCGGCCGCCGCCGGTCACGCCCTGGCGGCCCAGCGCCACATGTACGAGTTCGGCACCCGTAGCGAGGACTTGGCGGAGATCGCCGTCTCCACCCGCCGGCATGCGTCGTTGAACGCCAACGCCACCATGAAGAAGCCCATCACGATCGAGGACCACCAGCAGTCCCGCATGATCGTCGATCCGCTTCACTTGCTCGACTGCTCGCTCGAGTCCGATGGCGGCGGCGCGGTGCTGGTCACGAGCCTGGAGCGCGCCAAGGACTTTCCCAAGCCGCCGGTGGTGATCCTCGGCATGGGGCAGCACCACCCCCACTTCAGCCTGCTGGACGCGCCCACCCTCACCACCCTGGGCGGACGCAAGTCCTCGCGCATGGCCTACGACATGGCCGGACTGGAACCCAGGGACATGGACTTCGCCGAGCTCTACGACTGCTTCACCATCACCGCCATGATCACCCTGGAGGACTACGGCTTCTGCGAGAAGGGTGAGGGCAAGGACTTCGTCAAGGACGGCCGCATCGGCATCAACGGCGAGATCCCCCTCAACACCCACGGCGGCCTCCTGTCCCAGGCCCACCT
>JAJDTQ010000036.1 GCA_022827045.1 Candidatus Binatia bacterium | reverse complement strand
CACCGGACCCTAAAGTTGGCGCGCCAGTCCTCGACTCTACTGAAGAGACGCGCGGTGGGAACATTCACGCTTCCCGGCCTGCTGAAGATCAAGGTGGTGCGAAAGCCCGCGACAAAGGCGCGCAAGATGATGTCGCCCTTCACCGGCCAGGAGATCACGGTGGCCGCGAAGCCCGCCTCGCGGGCGGTGAAGGTTCAGCCCCTGAGCGGGCTCAAGCGCATGACGGAGTAGGCCCGGACGGGCTGGAAGGGAGCACGGTTGCTTCGTTCGGACAGAGGACGCGATGGTTGCCGATTGTGCGCCACAGCCGTGGGCGTGACCCGGCGCCTATTGTGGTCAGAAACCCAGGCGGCATGGAATTTCGGCGCCCTCGGTGCGAGATCGGCTATGGTGCTGAATCGGCGCATCAGCGCCACAAGGCGCCGGGCAATGCCAGGCTTGCGCAGAGGTGCTGGACACGCCGTGTTGACCATGTGTTGATTGTTCGTGAGGGCATCATCCGGTCCTTCAAGAGAGGAATTTTACTTCATAGTTTTCAAGTAGTTACGGGCGGTTGGCGTTAGGATAAACTCTACGCGGCCAAGTTTCAAACCTGCCTGTCAATGGTGTCGTGCCAGCACACGACCGGCGGCAAGCCGAGGCTGGGCAAGACATCGAAGATGGCTCAGCGCGACCTCAGACGGCTGTTGATCACGGGCATCATGGCCGTGGTCCGCTCGGCGTGGTGCGACGACCGCTTCTCGCTCGCCAGGATGCTGGCGCGCAAGCCGAGGGTACTGATCGCAGTGGCTTGGCCAACCGAATGGCCCGGATCGTCTGGGCGCTGACGACAAAGAGTGAAATCTACCGTGTTCCCGCCGCCGCCTGAAACGTTCGACCGCATCGTGGAGAAGTTTCGACCAGGCCGACGGCTGGCGGCGGCACCTGGGCCACGGGCCGCCTTCACCCTGACACCAGTGAGCCGCGGCAAGGGAACCTCCTTTGGTCCAATAGGTGGTTGCACCACGGCGGGCCGCTTGGTTACCGGGGCCGTGGACACTACGAACACAGGAGATAAGCAGAAACAGTGGGGCTTGGGGAACGCCCGAACAGTCCCCCGCGTTCCGCCTTCCTAGCCTTCAGAGGAAGGTGGAACCTGCGCAGCAGGAACCTTCTTCGGGACCTTGTCTGGAATCCGCAATGATGTAAGGAGACAAAAATGCTGGTCAAAATGTGTGTTTCACTCGGTCTGATCGCCATCTTGATGATGAGTTCTGCAAGTCGTTCCTGGAGTGCCGACACCTACGTGGTGGATAACGCTCACGCCTACGTCGGCTTCAGCGTCAGCCACCTGGTGATCAACCGGGTCAGAGGCACGTTCAACGAATTCAGCGGCACGATCATCTACGACGCCGCTGACATCACCAAATCCTCGATGAGCGGCACGATCAGCGTTGCCAGCATCGATACGGCACAGCAGAGGCGCGACCGGCACTTGCGCTCCGGAGACTTTTTCGATGCGGCGAATCACCCACACATCACATTCGAGACCACCCGCATCGAAGCGGACAGCAACTTGCCGGTGTTGCACGGCCGCCTGACCATGCGCGGCGTTTCCAGGGAGGTGGCCATTCCCTTTCGAATAACAGGCATTGTCAAGTCGGCGGGCAAGACCCGCCTCGGCTTTGAAGCGCGGCTCGAGCTGAACCGCCAGGACTACGGTGTCTCCTACTCCAGGCTGATGGACAACGGCGGCCTGGTCGTCGGTAACCAGGTGTCCATCGAGCTGAACGGCGTGGCGATCAAGGAAACTGACGGCTAGTCCCGGAACTCCTTGCGCGGCGGGGTCAGTTTCAGCCATTTTATCGACCTGAGGTTCTGGAATTTTTCCTGAGCGGTTTCCGAGCACAAATCCCCTATCCAGACCCCATCGGGAATTTTTTTCAGTTTCACCCTTCCCGGCCAATCCTCTTCGACCGAAAAGGTCCTCAGATTGTACCAGTCTAAGGCTTCGATGATCTCCTGCCTTTGATCATACGACAGAGCCGTGGACCATTTGTCCAGAGCGACTTCCAATTCCTTCAACATCACGTTGTACCGAGCAGCGCGAAGGGCATTCGCAGGAATTCGGTGGTTTGTCGATTCAATGCGTTCTTCTTCCGCCTGCATCACGCCTTCTCTCGCTTGAGTGAACAAGTGTTGAAGGTGCCTGATGGCTTGGCGTCTCGCCGCACGCCGGCGAAGGTAACTAGCAGCCCCAAGAATGGCCGTAGCCGTCAGGGCTGCGATAACACCCGCGAGCGCGCTTGATGCAATAGAGTTCATTGAGTCCATAGGCATTCCCTGGTCGCCAAAGATAACGCCGGTTCGTAATTGCGGCCTCGTCAAGGACGATCAGGGCTTTGGTCTCCGGCAGGTCATCCCGATGTTCACAATAGCTGGTTCCACCGCAGCCGCGGGGCGGATACTGCGATTTGCCACGGGAGCCACCGGTCGAGAGGATCCCCAACGTTGATCGGTGCCCCCACCGATGCGGCTCATGATACGGAATGGGAGACGACGGGTTCCCGCGCCGTTTTTTGCCTTTCCTTCACATCCTTGAGCCAAGCCTCAAGCTTCTCAAGCTCCCTTAACAGTTCAGCATGGGTTGTTTCGCTCGGATTGATCGTTTCGGGTGACGCGTGCAGGTCTTCCGAAAGACGTGCGCGCGCTGCGTGCACTGCGACGACGTCATCGTCATTGATGACGGCGAGCTTGTGGAGTGACGAGCCCTTGATCTGGCTGTTGAACCTCGACATCACCGGCCGAACCAGATCGGCGATTCCCTGCTCCCAGGCCTTGCGGAGCTTTCCGATAAAACCGTCCGCAAATACGGAGCGATGCGCCTCCTCCCATTTGTCAAAATCCTGACGTATCTTCTTGAGTTCGGAGCGGAGCGCCTCCGCCATGGGCCCGGCCGCCTTCGCATCAATCGGTAAGTCGTTGCTGACATGCCCAGGCCTTGATGCAACGCGATGGACATTCTGGTAGTGAACCTGTTGTCCGACCGCCTCGGCCTCGCGTTGAAGATCGAACAGGAAGGTCAGGTCGTGTGTGAAAACGATCACTTGTCTATGAGCCGCTTCCTCCACCAGACGCTTTGCAACGCGCGGCCTATACTTGTGATCGAGTGACGACATCGGATCGTCGAAAACGATTCCCGAATAGTCTCTCGATGTGACAAGCTCGGCAAGGAACGCGGCGAGCGCAACGCAGCGGTGTTCTCCTTCGCTGAGGATGTCTCCGATCGGCTCATCCGGTTTGTCGACAAGGGCAACCCTGAAAAACGACTGTACGTCCCTGTCGTGCACTTTCCGAAGCTCGATTGGCATCGAACCAATACGGAGCTTCTCCAGTTCACGCGCGAACCGCCCCCGAAGCACGTCGGTGACGAGCTTTTCCGAAAGATCCTTGTTCTTTGTTGTGATCAACCGCTTTATGCCTGTTCCGCAGGTCTTTTCGGCTTTCTTCAGGGAAGCGATTTCGATCTGTCTTGTTATCTCGGCGCGGACATCCCCGGCGATGCCGGCGAGTGCCACTCTGTCCTTCAACCCTTTGTGTTCTGAGACCAACGCTTTACGCTCTTCGCTATCAGCATCGCCGGACAAGGCTCTGGCCCGGTCTGCAATATCCACACGGAGCGCTTCCAAGTCTTCAACCGGGACCGGTGCCTGCGCCGCCGGTTCCTTCCTGCCAGAGAGCAGTGCGCGTAGTCGCCACGCCGCGGTGAGGGCAGCGTGCCGTACCGTGGCTGCCGTCCCGGGTCGGTCGCATTCCGTCTTGAGAAGCGTGACAAGTCTGCGGATTTCCCCCACCGGCATTCGCGCGTCAGTCAGACCCCGCCGATAATCTTCGAGTTTTCGAGCGGCGTTCTCCGCCGCCGTTTGGGCGGCCCCCTTCACAAAGGTCTCGAAGGCTGCCTGGCGACGTTGGGCATCATCCTTGAGTGGCTGCTGGCAAAGGACACAGAGCTCGTCCTCGACTGGCGCGGGGAACGCGCGATCGGGATATGCAAACTCGTCGGAATAGGTGCGGGCTGCCTCCCACAGGTACCGCCAAGCGTCGCTCCCGACACCAGGGAGAGGCGCTTCCCTGAAAAGGCTATCGGACGCAAGCCGCGCAGCTGCCGCTGCGGCGTTCGCATCCGCTTCAAGCTGACGTAGCTCGGTGAATCTCTTGGTTTCGGCGGCGCTTACGAGCCGGCTTAGGGCCTGAAGCGATGCGTTGACTCGGGCACCCCGGGCGATGAGTTTTTCGGCGGCCTTCGCGGGATCTTGGGCGAGATCGACATCGAGCGATGACAGTCGGCTCATTTCCTGATTGCCAAGGGTGATCAGGAAGTCCAGTTCTGCCGGTTTTGATTTAGCGGACAGACGATGAAGAAATGCGCCTGCAGCGGTGTCCTCTTTCAATGACGGCGTCTTGATCGCAACCGGCGTCCGAGCGCCGAGTGCATCTATCCTCGCGGTCACGCGGCGCCGCAGGTCATCGCAGACTCCTCCGAGGCGATCGAGCAGTGCCATCGGAAAAGGCACGTAAGCGACGTTGTTCGTCTTCTGCACATGGGTATTGGCACTACGGGAATCGAAAATGCTGACAGCCGACAAGTCCGCATGATCCCCATGCTCAGGCTGCCATTGGTATGTGTCGGCCTCGCCGGCTACCTGAAACTCGATTCGGGCAGATTGCGGGACGTCGTCTGCAACGGTCACGTCCGACAAGATGGATGTCTTGTCGTCTCGTGACCGGCACGCACTCTTGAGAATACGAACAAAGCCGGACTTTCCTGATCCGTTGTCTCCATAAACGATTGTGAGGCCCGTCGGAGCGAAGCTTAAACCTTGCCCGCGCGCCAATGCGTTCACAGCTACCGGATCACTGAGGCCTGTGATTGCGACCGGCTTGCCCGCGAGGCGCTGAGGCGCGATATGCTCGTCGCTCAAGGGTGACGCATCGTCCTTGGTGCCAAGGCAAATCGCTTCCAGTTCGTCAATATCCAGATCTGAGAGCTCGCTGGCGAACATCAGGCGGCGCAGCGCGTCTCTCAACCAATCGGGTCTGGCTTTCGACCATTGGAGGATGTCCCGTAGGGCGGAAGTCTCTGTGTAAGGACGCGGATTGTTTGCAGGTTGTTTGGACATTTGAACCTACGCAGAAGTGTCGAGCTGATAGTATCCGTCGAGTATTGCCATCGCTCTGGTAGCGCTAGCGCTGGCTTCAACGCCTTGCAGTCGAAGTCCCGATCGGTTGCGACCTGCTGGAGAAACGCAGCCAGGTCAGTCCGTATGGGCTCAGCGGGAGGCAGGTCGCCGCTGCCCGGCAACAGCTGGGCGAGCCGGAACACGTCGACGCGACTGACTAACTATATCAGATAGTCCTGGGTGAACCACGAACGCACCATCTGGTCGGCGCTGACGTTGGATGTACCCAGATCACGGAGCAGACCTCCGGTGCTGGCGAGTCTCGGAGTTGGGGGCGGAGTCGCCTTCCGTCCTTGCGAATTCTTCGTGCGGTGGGTTTGCGGGCATATGGGATGACGGTATTGGGATCGATTGCTATAGTGAGCCGCACCGTCGAAGATAACCTGTGAGCAGGGTCGGTCCCCGGTGAAAACCTTCTTCGTGTCACGGAGGGGAGCAGTACAAGCACGGGACGACGGATCGGTGTTGAAGTATTTGCTGACAGAGCCGCGCTGATACGCGCACAAATTGGAGTGAATCTGCTTACAGTACGCTTACGGCAAGAATGAAGACGCCTAATCGATCCACAGCCATGACTGCTAGATAAAAGAGATATATCAACTAGTTATGAGTGATCCGCGAGGTCGATACATGGTCGGCGTGGACGTCGGCGGCACCTTCACGGACATCACGGTCCTGGAGGAGGGGACGGGGGAGATCCGGGAGGTCCGCAAGGTGCCCTCCAATCCCGCGGCGCCGCTGGAGGTGCTCGACGGAGTGCTGGCGGACCTGCGCGCCAAGTGGGGCGCCGATGCCTTGTCCTACCTGCTCCACGGCTCCACCCACGCGCTCAACACCGTGCTCGAGGAGAAAGGCAGCCGCACCGGTCTACTCACCACCCGCGGTTTCCGCGACGTCTACGAGATCGCCCGCCAGTGGAAGGGGCACGAGGTCTTCAACATCTTCTATCCCGGGGGCAAGCGGTTCGTGCCGCGGCGCCGGGTCGCCGAGGTTTCCGAACGTCTCGACAAGTCCGGAGAGGTGTTGGCGCCCCTGGACCTGGATTCCATCGATGAGGCCATGGCAGAGCTCATGGAGCAGGGCATCGACGCCCTGGCCGTCGCGTTCCTGTTCTCCTACGTGAATCCGGCCCACGAGCGGTTGGCGGCGGAGCACATCCGCTCGCGTTATCCGGACCTTTTCCTCGCGCTGTCGTCGGAAGTGAACCCGGTGTGGCGTGAGTACGAGCGCACCGCCACCACCGTGTTGAACGCCTATCTCGGCCCGCGCATGGAGCAGTACTTCTCCGGCATGGAGGAGACCGTGCGGCGGCATTTCCCGCGCGCGCATCCCTTCCTGATGAAGTCCAACGGCGGCATCGGCGCGCCTCGGGCCATGGCCCGATTCCCGGTGCAGACTCTGATGTCCGGTCCCGTGGCGGGGGTGGTGGCGGCCCATGAGCTGGGAGAGCGCACCGGGGTTTCCAACCTCATCTCGCTGGACATCGGCGGCACCAGCAGCGACATGTCGCTGATTCCGGGACGGCCGCTGTTCCGCACCGAGTGGCACATCGGGCGGCATCCCGTGCGGGTCGATTCGGTGGAGGTGGAGAGTCTGGGGGCGGGGGGCGGAAGCCTGGCCCAGGTGCGCTACGGCAAGGTGCTCCAGGTGGGGCCGCAGAGCGCCGGGGCGGTGCCGGGGCCGGCCTGCTACATGCGCGGCGGCGGCCGGCCGACGTTGACGGACGCGCTGGTGCAGTTGCGCCACCTCAATCCCCGAGTATTGCTCCAGGGCGAGATGCCAATCGATGCGGCGTTGTCGGCGGACGCCATCCGCCGGGAGGTGGCCGAGCCCCTGGGGATGTCCGAGGACGATGCGGCGTTGGGGATCCTGCGGGTGCTGGTGGCCAACATCGTGTCCTCCATGCGCACCATCACCATCGAGCGGGGCTTCAATCCCGCGGACTTCGTGCTCGCGCCTTTCGGCGGCATGGGACCGACGTTGGCCACGGCGGTGGCCTCCTCCCTGGGCATCGGTCGGATACTGGTTCCAGCGGACCCGGGCAACTTCAGCGCTTTCGGCATGCTGCTGTCGGACCTGCGGACGGACGCGGTCACCACTCGGGTGGTGGCCCTCGACCCGGACAGCCTCAACGATGCGGTGGCGGCTCTCCGCGACCTCGAGGACGGGGTCCGGCGCGATCTCGCCTCACAGGGACCGTCCCCCGAGCAGATCCGTGTTGATTGGCTGCTGGACATGCGTTACCGTGAGCAGGCCTACGAGTTGACGGTGCCCATCGCCAAGGATCCCGCGAAGCTCAACGTCGAGGAAATCTGCGAGCGGTTCGGCCAGGCCCACGAACAGCGCTACGGCCACCGTGCCGACGACGAGGTGGTCGAGGTGGTGAACCTGCGGGCGTCGGCCTACGCCTCGCTGGGCAAGCCGGAGCTGTCGCGGGATGAGCGCACCGGGCGGCAGCAACCCGCCGAGCACCGCCGGGCCCTCATGCTCGACGGGCCGCACGAGGCGCCGGTGTTTCGCCGGAACGACCTGGCACTGGGCGCGGAGTTGAGCGGCCCCGTCATCATCGAGGAGAAGACGTCCACCACCGTGGTGGAACCGGGCTGGACGCTACGCGTCGACCCGGAGGGCAATCTCGATCTCACGCGCCTTCCCTGAGACGCGCGGTCAAACCCCCTCTCCCTCCGGGAGAGGGTTGGGGTGAGGGCCACATGAACACTGCGAAAGTTTGGCAAGAAGCACGGAGGCAAAGATGAAGATTCTGATCACGGGCGGCATGGGCGTGAACGGCGCGGTCACCGCGCGACACCTGATCCGAGACGGCATAAGACCGGTGTTGATGGACAACCGGATGGACACTTCGCTGATCTCGGACATCGAGAAGGACGTGGACCTGGTGGTCGGGGACATCCTGGATCCCGAGGGCTTGGACAAGATCATCGTCGACAACGGCATCACCCACGTGGCCCATCTGGCGGCGCTGATGCCCATTCCGGCGGAGACGGACCCGGCCCTGGGCATCAAGGTCGGCGTGGACGGGACCCTCAACGTGTTGGAGATCGCACGGCACCGGGGCCTGGAGCGGGTGGTGTTCACCAGCTCCAAGGCGGTGTACGGCGAGATCTTCGGGAAGCATGCCTACCCCGAGTACGTGCCGGTGAACGAGGAGCACCCCCAGAACCCGGCGGACCTCTACGGCACCATCAAGGTGTGCTGTGAAACCCTGTGCACCTACTACCAGAAGAAGTACGGCGTGAGCTCGGTGGTGCTGCGCTTCGGCTCAATCTACGGTCCGGGCAAGGAAGTGCGCCACGGCGCGCTGTCGCTCTATGGCCAGATGATCGAGAAGGTCATGTCGGGCGAGGGCTTCGCGGCGGAGGGCGGGGACCAGTCCAACGAGGCCCTCTACGTGGGCGACGTGGCCCGCTCCATCATCCTGGGCCTGCAGGTCAAGGACCCCGCCGAGCGCACCTTTAACATCGGCACCGGCGTGGGCGTCACGCTCCACGATTTCAAGCGCATCCTCGGCGGACTCTATCCGGACAGCAAGATCGAGATCAGCTCGGGGCTGGAGTTCCGCATGACCGAGAAGAAGAGCTACTGCATCTTCGACATCAGCAAGGCCAGGGAGCACCTGGGCTTCACCCCGGCCTACGACCTCGAAGCGGGTATCAAGGATTACATCGCCACCATCGAACGGCTGCGGCCGCAGTAGGCCCTCACCCGGCCTCCGGCCACCCTCTCCCAGAGGGAGAGGGGTTGGTTTGTGGCTTTCGGCCAGCGTCTCGTAGCCCTCCGACCCCCTCTCCCTCTGGGAGAGGGTCGGGGTGAGGGTCCTGGCAATTGGCCATCTCCGTCTGGAAGAGGGGATTGGGGGCTTCTTTCAGGAAGAAGCGGCCTACGCCGCCCCCTGCCGCTCCAGGATGTGGGGCATGTCCACCGTGGCGCCGGAGGCGCCGCAGGCATCGACGAAGAGCTGGATGACGTCGTCGTCCTCGTCCTCGTGCTCGATCTGCCAGCCGCCCTGGTTCAGGGGGACGTCGGACTGGATGGGGCCGGGCACCAGCTTGAACATGCGGCTCAACATCTTCAAGGCGAGATAACGGGCCGGCTGGGGGCCCGAGTTGAAGTGCTGGTGGAACCAGCCCTCGGGCGGCACCACCAGGGAGCCGGGCTTCCAGATGAACTGCTGCTTCTCCTCGCCCTCGGGCCACATGAGCGAATAGCCCTCCCCTGAAAGGATCATGACGTGTGCACCGGGGCCGTGGCGGTGCGCTTTCTTGTAGCGGCCCACCGGGAACTCGGAGACGTGTGCGCCCATGTGGCTGTTCACCAGCTCGAAGAACACCGTGCGGCTGCCCTTGCCGCGGGCCTCCCAGGCGATGGGCTCGATGTTGGCGACGTCGGGGACGAAGTTGGTCTCCAGCACGCGGTCGTTGTAGAGGCGGGCGTGGCCGCGGAAGTCCTGGTCGTCGCCGAGGCGGTCCCTGAACACGTAGGAATTGCCCATCACGAAGTCCACGTTGTGGAAGATGTTGTGTACCAGCGGCGCGTTGGTGACTCCCAGGAGCTTCGCTTCCCGGTCGCCCGAGCCGTTGAAGTGCTGGTAGGTGGCGTTCACCGGGATGGCGAACAGGCTGCCCTCCTGCCACTCGAAGCTCTGCCCCTTGCCGTCGCCCTGCCACAGGGTGGTGGCGCCCCGGCCGGACAGCACGTAGACGAGCTCGTCGTAGATGTGCTTCTCCGGGTTGAGGCTCTTCCCCGGGGGAATCGCTACCACGAAGGCGTCATCGAGGTACCCGGCTCCTTCCAGGTTGATGTAGACGCCGTGGCCGCCCTTGCGGTCCCACCACTTCATGGGCACTTCCTTGAGGTCCTGGACGAAGTAGCCCCTGACCACGTCCACCCCCTGGGATTCCACCCAGCGGTCATAGGGCGTGTCCATCACCTCGGCGTTGCGGTCCACGCGCTCGAAGTTGCCCAGGCTCTCGATCTTCATTCAGTTCGTCCTCCGAGTTCAAGGCCGGGCTTACATGCCCTTGGTTTCCGTGGCCCCGGCTTCCATGGCCTTGGCCTCCATGCCTTTGGCTTCCGTGGTTTGGGCTTCCGTGGCCTTCATCCCGGTGTCCGGGGTAGGAGCGGGCGCAGCCGCGGCCGGCAACTCCGGGAGATCGCCGAGTTGGGCGCTGCCCAGGTGCCGGAACAGCCGCGATTCCTCCGACAGGATGGCGGTGCTCTTCTCCGGCAGGAACTTTTCGTAGGCCTCCAGGCTCCGGGTGAAGCTGTAGAACTCCGGGTCCTGTCCGTAGGAAGCGGCGTAGATGGCCGTGGCTTCGCCGTCACCCTCGCCGCGCAGCTTCTGGCTCTGGCGGTACGCTTCCGCCAGCAGAATCGTCTTTTCCTTGTCGGTCCGGGCGCGGATCTTCTTGGACTCTTCCTCGCCCTCGGAGCGGTAGCGCTTGGCGATGCGCTCGCGTTCCGCGCGCATGCGCTCGAAGACGCTCGTCTGAACCTCGGAGGGGAGGTCCGCACGTTTGACCCGGACGTCCACCACCGTGACGCCGTACTCGCTCTTGGCCTTCTCGGCGGACCGTTTGGCCACCGCCTCCATGGCGGCTTCACGCTGGCCCGCGATGATATCGGCGAAATTTCGCGACGCCAGCTCCTGCCTCAGTTCGGAGAACACGATATCGTCCAGCAGGAGCCGTCCGCGCTGCTCGGTCAGGGCAGTCTTGAAGAACTGGAAAGGATCGCTGATCTGCCACCGCGTCACGTGGTCCACCACCACGCGTTTCTTGTCCAGGGTCAGGTAGTCCCTGGGCTGCGCGTCGCTGGCGAGGATGCGCCGTTCGTACATGGTGACGTCTTCCACCAGCGGCGTCTTCCAGTGAAGTCCCGGCTCACGCACGGCGCGCTTGAACTTTCCGAACTGGGTGACGATGGACTGCTGCCACTCGCCCACCACGAAGAACGGCCGGACGGGCGGGAACAGCAGCACCACCACGATGGCGCCGACGA